>JAOTWJ010000007.1 GCA_029862925.1 Gemmatimonadota bacterium | reverse complement strand
TTCGCGCCACGCGGTCACGCGATCGTACCCTGTCTCGTGGCCAACAGGCGCTACGCCGGGGGCCGCGGCGGGTGTCCCCGCCGACCCAACGAGGGGGATGAGGGGATGGACGGGGAGGTCGATCATCACCCCCTGCGGCGCGCGGATGTCCACCACGTCGAGCACGAAGTCCGTGCCGGCCACGACCGTGCGGGTGGCCCCCGTGTGTGGGCCGCACAGACCGTCGGCGCGTGCGCGACACCACCTCCACTCCTCGACCGACCCAAAGCCGTCGCACGCCGCAGGAACGGAGTCCTGCCGGCCCCCCGTGGGGAGCGGCGCGTTGTGCGCCAGCGCCGAGCGATACCAGTGGAGCGACGGGCTGACGTACGAGCCCGTGCCGAAATCAGCGAGCACGGGCGTCTCCCACGCCAGCGACAGGTGGAGACGATCGGGGTGCGCGTGTCCGCCGGCGCGACGGCCGCATTCGAGCAATGCCGTTCGCCGGCCTTCCGGCCGCAACACGGCGAGTCCCTGGAGCTCCAACAGATGGGAGTCGGCCGTGCCGTCGTCTCCGGGCGTCGGGGCGTCGGGGCGCATCCACAACAGGCCTTTCCATCCCGCGCGGTCGCGGTGCTGGCGATGCGCGGGGCGGTTGATCTCCTGTTCCGCGAGCTCGCGTCGGCCGGCGTCGTCGAGCTCCGGTCCGTCGGCCGCGTACAGTCGCGCGAGGATGCCGTCCAGACGGGGGTCGCGGGCGCGGGCCCGACCGAGCTCCCAGAGTTCGCAGAACCGGGGCTGCCGGACCGACACCCCGTAGGGCGCGTCCCCGCGGGCGGGCAGTGTGAGGTCCGACAGCAGGGTGACGAGGGGAGCGCCGTACATGCGATCGAGCCGGGTTCCCGCATAGAGGTCGCCACCCTGCCACCGGATCACCTCGGCGGCCAGCAAGAACCCGCGGGTGGCGAACAGGTGGTAGTTCTCCCCCTCGTGCCACAGCCCATCGTCGTCCACCGCCCGGGCCAGCGAGGCAAGGCCCCAAGGACCACGCCACCCGCGGTCCCTGAGGCGCGCGTCGCCGAGCCAACCACCGGCCGCCACGAGTGCGGCGGCATTCCACACCTGCCGGTTCGACCAGCCCTCCTCGAACTCCGCGATCAGCGCCGCCGAGTCGCCCACCATGCGCCGCACGGCGGCCCACTCGGCGGTCGTCAGGGCGTCGGGATGACCGGCTTCGAGCACAGCGCTGGCGACGACTACCTGTACGAGCCAGATGGACTCGAGATAGGTGGAGAAGAAGAGTCGCGTCGGTCCGAGCACGTTGTCGGCATTCGGGTAGTGGTGATACTGACCGGCGTAGGCGGTGAGGATACGACCCGCGCGCTCGGCGAGATCCCGCCGGGCACCCAGCGCCCCGAGCAGCGCCAGATGCACGGCGCGTTCGCTGAGCCAGAGTTGGTAGCGGGTGACCCACGCCCGATGGTGCCGCTCGCCCTCGAACGTGGCATGGCAGCAGGGGCAGCGGTGCGCGAACGGCGCATCAGGATCGAAGGTGAGTCGGGTTCCGTCGTGCGGACAGACGCCCCCGTCGCGGGAGAGCAGGGCTTTGGCCTCGGGCAGGTACGGGTGAGCGAGGCCGAGATCGCCGAGCAGCCGCTCGAGCCGCGCCGCCGCCCGCGCGAGGACCGGCGTACGCGCGACGGTCAGGCGGCGCTCGCCGAGTTCACGCGCGATCGGCCGGAGCATCGTCTTCCCACACCTCGACCCCGGAAAAGTCGAACCTCACGGAGAGCGTGGTCGCCCCCGCAGCCTCGACCGCCCGCTCCACCTCGTGGCGCCGGGACGGCGGGCCGAGCACGAGGAGGCAGCCACCCGCGCCCGCACCCGTCGCCTTGAGGCCCCACGCCCCCGCCCCACGGGCGGCGTCCTCGACCCGGCGGACCGCCGGGGTGGAGATGGTGTCGTCGAGCCGCTGCTGCTGGCGCCAGTTCTCGTCAATCGTAGCGGCGAGGGCGCGCCAGTCACCGGCACGCAGGGCGTTCGCCGCGGCAGCCCCCAGGTCCCGAATCACCCCGAGCGCTTCCACCACCTCCGGGTTGCCGGCCCGAAAGGCGTCCCACACCCGGCCGTGCGTGTGGGAGGAGAAGTGCGACTGACCGGTGTAGGCAATCACGAGCATGCTCTCGAGCTCCCCCACCTGCTCCGGCGTCGGGGCGATCGGCCGGACGGCTACCCCCACCGCCGAGAACGCGAGCTCGTGCCATCCGCCCAACGCGCCGGCGTACTGATCCTGCCGGCCGCCGAGGAGGCCCAGTTCCTTGGCTTCGAGGTCAAACCCCAACTCGGCGAGGTCGGCCCGGTCGAAGCGCTCGTGGCGCAGGTATGCGAGCGCGGCGACCAGCGCGACATCCAACGCCCCGGACGCCCCCAGCCCGGATCCCGCGGGCACATCCGCGCGGGTGAGCACCTCGATCCCTCCGGTCACCGGCAGCATGTTGAGCGCCGCCTTGTGGAGGTCGAGTCGTCCGTCGTAGGTGAGCCCGGCGGGTCCGTCAACCGCGACCCGCTCCCCCAGGTCTTCGGCCACGAGGCGAATGCCCCGGCCACCGCGGAGCGCATCGACGTGCACATGCGCCGCCAGCGCGGCGTTCGTGACCACCCCGCCGGCGGCCTCCGCGAACACGGGGACGTCCGACCACCCACCGGCGAAATCGATGCGCACGGGCGCGCGCGCGCGCACCCGCCACGGCCCGTCCGTCACGGCCATCCGCCCTCCGTCCCGCCGCGTCCGTCGGCGGGCGTCGTCGCGAGGCGCCACGCGGCAATGCCGGCCAGTTCACCCCGCAGGTCGATCCGCACGCCGGCGACGCGTCGCGCCGCGCCCTGCACGCCCCGCGCATGATACACCCACGCCACCGCCTCGACCGCCGCAAGGGCGCGTTGCACGCCGCGCCACGCGGCCTCCAGCTCGGTCGCGGTCCCCGCCGCCCGCACCGCGCCAAAGGCCGCCGCGACGGCCGCATCCCGCAGACCGGGATAGGCCAACGGGCCGTCGCCATCGAACATCGCCGCCACGTGGCCGAGCGCGAAGTCACCCGGGATGCCGGTCACGAGCGCGTCGAAGTCGCGGGCCGAGCTCTGAGCCGTCGCGAGAAACGTCGTGAGCTCGAGCTGGCGGATGCGCACGGCCACACCGAGGCCGCGCCACTGGGCCTGGAGCATCTGCTCGAGCGCCATGTCCCCCGTGCCCACGGTGAGCAGGTCGAACGCCAGACGGGCCCCGTTGCGGACACGGACGCCGTCGGGACCCCGCCGCCACCCGCCGGCTTCAAGCAAGGCCGCTGCCGCCGCCGGGTCGAACGGGATCGAATCCGCGGTGTTGTACCACGGATGCTCCGGACTCACGGGGCCGGATGCCACCGTGCCGAACCCGAACAGGTAGGCCCGGATGATGGTGCCCCGGTCGATTGCCCGGGACAGCGCGCGGCGCACCGTTGGGTCGTCGAACGGGACACGCCGCAGGTTGAACACCACGGCGTAGGAGAGGAGAATCGGGTAGTCGATGACCTGGAGGCGCGCGTCGCGCCGCACGAACGCGGCGTGGGCGGGGTTGATACCCGCGAAATCCAGCTCGCCCGACGTGAGCGCCGCGAGCTTGGTGGTGGGCTCGTCGACGATCGCCACGACGAAGCGGTCGACGTGGGGCTGCCCCAAGGCCGCGGGGAATCCGGGGGATCGGTCGAACACCCAGCGCTGATTCGCCCGATGTTCGACGAACACGAACGGCCCGTTCCCGACCGGCGCTCGGTTGAACGGCGCCTCACGGAGGCGCTCCGGGGGGACGGCGGTCAGCCGGTGGCGCGGCAGAATCGCGAGGTCGGTGAGCACGTCGGGAAACACCGGCTGAGGCCGGCGGAACTGCAGCGTCAGGCTGAACGAATCGCGCGCCACTGCGCCCGTGACGTCGCGCAGCTCCGTCGCCCGCGGATAGGCGACGCGCGGATCGCGCGCGCGGTCCAGCGTCCAAACGACATCCGCCGCCGTCGTCGGTGTGCCGTCGTGCCACCGCACGTCCCGCCGCAACTCGAATTGGAGCCGGCGGCGGTCGTCACTCCACGTCCACGTCGCGAGACGGGACCGTGGCTCCATGCGCTCGTCGTAGTCCGCGAGCGTCAGGAACAGCACGTGTTTCTGGACCTGCTTGGCCAGCGGATGGACGGTCACCAGTGGGTTGATGGACTGGAGCTCGGCACCGGACGCGTAGAACACCGTCGCGGCGTGGCCGTCGGGTCCGGGCTCGCAGGCGGCGGCGAGCAGCGCGAGCAGCAGCGTGCTTGACGCCCGGCCAGCCGTCGTCGCAGCCTTGGGCATGCTGCGTCGGACGCTGGTCCGGTTGTTCACGGGCGTGGGCCTCGTGTTCGCGGTCGTCACCGTGACCTTTCTGCTGCTGAATCTCGCACCGGGCGATCCGGCGCAGTTATGGGTCGGCCCCGGGGCCGGAGCCGCCGACCTCGAGGCGGCACGCCGGGCCCTGGGCCTCGACCGGCCGCTCCCCGCCCGCTACGTGACGTGGCTCGGCACCATCGTCCGCGGCGACTGGGGCACGAGCCTCGCGCAGCAGCGCCCCGTCACCCGCGTCCTCGCGGACGCCGTCCCGTACACGCTGCTCCTCTCGGGCGCCTCGCTGCTGCTGACCTACCTCGGGGGGATAATCGTCGGATTGGTGCAGGCGGTAAAGCGGGCCCGGCCGCTGGACACCGCCCTCACCGTGCTGACGCTCTTCGTGTACGGGATGCCGAGCTACTGGCTCGCCCTGATTCTGGTGCTGGTCTTCGCCTACGGCGCCGCCCGGTTCGGCTGGCCGGCCTGGCTCCAGTTCCCGGCGATGGGCGCCGCGGGGCTGGACGCGGACTTCCTGACTCCCGGCCAACGCCTGCTCGATCGCTTGGAGCACCTGGTCCTGCCGCTCACGACCCTGAGCCTTCTCGGCATCGCGGGCACCGCACGCTATGTGCGGGGCGCCGCGATCGACGTGCGCCAGCAGGACTACGTGCGGACGGCGATCGCGAAAGGCCTTCCCACGCCCACCGTGGTGCGGCGGCACGTGCTGCGCAGCGCCCTGCTTCCGGTCGTCACCTTGCTCGGCCTGTCGCTTCCCGCCCTGTTTTCCGGCACCGTGTTCGTCGAGGTCATCTTCGCGTGGCCGGGCATGGGCCGCGAGCTGGTGGGCGCCGTGTCCGCCCGCGACTACCCGGTGGTCATGGCCGCCACCGCGGTGTTCGGCGCCCTGGTGGTGCTTGGCAACCTGCTCGCCGATCTGCTGTACGCCGCGGTGGACCCGCGGCTCCGCCGATGACCGCGAGCCTGCGGTTCGCCCTGCGCGACCGACGGGTCCTGGCCGGCGGCGCGATCCTGGGCGCGTTCGCCCTGGCGGGTCTGCTCGCGCCCTGGATCGTGCCGCACGACCCGCTGGCACAGCCCGACATCCTCCGCACCCGGTTCCTCGCGCCGCTGGCCGCCGGGCCCGACGGCGCGGTGCGCTGGCTCGGCACCGACCAGCTGGGCCGCGACCTCCTGAGCCGACTCGCGTACGGCGCGCGGATCTCGCTCGCCGTCGGCGTCCTGGCTGCCGTGCTCGCCGCCGTCATCGGGACCGCGATCGGCGCCTTCGCCGCGCTGTTCCGCGGCGCCGTCGAGCGGGTGCTCATGGCGGCGACCGACGCGGCGCTGGCGCTGCCCCGCCTCGTCCTGCTGCTCGCGCTCGTCGCCTTGCTCTCACCCAGCGCACCGCTCGTGGTGCTCGTCCTTGCGCTCACAGGGTGGATGCCGGTGGCGCGGCTCGCCCGGGCGGAAGTGCTTGGCGTGCTCGGCCGACCCTACGCCGATGCCGCGCGCGCAGCCGGCAGCTCGCCCGTCCGGCTCCTGGTGCGCCACCTGCTCCCTAACGCCCTCACCCCCGTGATCGTCGCCACCGCGCTGGGCGTCGGCAATGCCATCACGCTCGAAGCGGGGCTGGCCTTTCTCGGTCTCGGCATCCCCGCCCCCACGCCGTCCTGGGGGAACATGATCGCGAGCGGCCGGGACGCCTTGGTGCAGGCCCCGTGGATCGCCACGTTCCCCGGCCTGGCTGTGGCCTTGGCGGTGGTGGGATGCAATCTCGTCGGAGACGGGATCCGCGATGCCATGGACCCGACGGCGCGGTGACGTCGGTTCACACCTCCACCACCACCGTCACGATCTCCCGCGGACCCGCCGTGAACCGGATCGTGCGGCGGTCGCGCCCGAGCTTGAGCTCGGCGAGCACGGTCTCGTCGAGCCGGGCCCGGAGCGCGCGCGTGATGGCGGTCGGCCAACGCCAGGTCCCCGCCACGCGTTGGCGCGTGACGTTGACGCACCGCAGGACGACGCCCTCACCGTCGTCCCGCGGTTTGAGAGCCGAGAAGACGAGACCTTCACCGGAGAGCTCCGGCCCCGCCTCCGCTTGCGGAACCGCGATCCCGTACCGCAGCATCCGCCCGATCACGGGGGCGTGGAACGTTTCGGCCGCCCGCTCGACCGCCTCCCAGTCCGCTCCTGGGCTCGTCTCGTCCGCGCCGCGGGGCGCCAGCGCGAGTTCGACCCGGAACGGACCGATCGCCTGCGCCTCGGGGGTCGCCGTGGGCCAGCCGGCGTGCCCCGGCCGGGCGCGCAGGGTGTCCCGCGACAGTTCCCCGACCGCTCGGAACAGCGTGACGGCCACGTCGCCGCCCGGTCGGCACTCATACTCGTGCTGGCCGCGGGCGTACAGCGTCCACCGCGGCGCCGCGACGTACCGGTGCATCGGCGCCGTCGGCGGCGGGCGCTCCCGGTCGCCCACCTGCGGCCCATGCCGCCTCGGCGTTCGCGTCACCGGCCCAAACGGCATGTCGGCGGTCACCGCACCGGCGTGGCCCGCGGGCAGCACCATGCGGCACCGATGGTCGCCCTGGAGGTTCTCGCCCTCGACGGTCAGCCGCACCAGATCGCTGCGGGCATCGATCCGCAGGAACAGCGTTCCGCGCACGCGCCGGCCGATCCGGAACGGTCGCGCCAGGGCGGCCACCAACGGACCCCGCCAGACCACGCGCGGCGCCCCCCATTGCGCCCGGGCGGCCGAATCCCCCGGAACCGCCTCGAACGTGTAGGTATCGCCGGCATCCCGTTCGCTCTCCAGCCCGCCGACGCCTTCGAGCACGGCTGAACCTCGCTGCACCGCAAACCCGCCCGCCGACGGCACGACGCGACCCCACGGGGCGTGGAGTGCCCGAGCCGTGGCGCGGACGGGATCGGAGATCGCACCGCCGGCCGCCCGATCGGCAAGGTCCAGTCGCAGCACGCCGAACGCGGGCACCTGCGGCGCCAACAGGGCCACGCGCGTCGCCCAGACACGGTCCTGGTCGGGGTAGGCTCGAGCACTGTCCAGCCGTTCGTACGCTTCCCACGCGCCGAGCGCCTGGTGCGGGACCACGCGACCGCTGGCGTCGCGCAGGTGAAACGCGACGCGCCCGGCTCTGGCAGGCCCCGGCTTGGGTGGCCGCCCGACGGACACGTGCGAGCCGAACACCGTCACGGTGGTCTCCACGATCCCGGCCCGCGGGTGGGGCGACGGATTCACGAGCACGAGCGCCGGCTGCCACTGCTCCGGCGCCCGGCGCGCCCGCACCCGATCCTGGCCGAGCCGCTCGTGCAGCGCGTCGTCCAGCAGCCCGCGGGCCTGCTCGATCACCTGGTCGGCGCGGCGCGCCGCGTCGGCGGCGACGGCATCCGCGACACAGCCGGCGAGCACGTCGTGTGACAGGTTCAGCAGGTGCGCGCGCCACGCAGCCTCCAGCAGCGCGCGGCGATCGCGGCCGCCCGCCAGGGCCGCGAGCGCCGCCTGCGGCTCCGCCCAGCGGGTCAGCAACGCGGCCCCTTCGGCGATCCGCCGCTTGAGCCCGGCGCGCGTCGCATGCACCCCCTGGAGCGCCCACGTATGTCGCGGCGAGTGGCGTAGCTCGCCCCGCCGGTCGGGCGCCGTCGGCTGATCGCCCCCGGCGCTCCGGATCGCGGCAAAGTAGTCGGCGAGTGTACCGATCCTGACCTCCGCGTCGGGCTCGAGCGACCGCAGGGCCGCGACCGCCGCTGGGAGATCGGGTTGCAACGCGTGGTGATCGGCACCGTTCAGCACGAGCAGGACCGAGGTGACCGCGCGCCGCTCGAGCACGGCGCGCAGCGCGGTCCACCGAGGCCGCAGCGCCTCCACCGTGGCCGGCAGCTCGGCACCGTACTCGTAGCCCTCGGGGGGCAGATGGTGCACCAGCACGGACGCGCCGTCGGGCGCCGTCCACCGGAAGAGATCCCGGTCGCGCCCGGGCTCGGGCTCGGCGCCGCGCCACAGCAGCGCCGTCGAGATACCGAAACCGCGCAGTAGACTCGGCAGGGTTGCCGGATGCCCGAACGCGTCCGGACTGTAGCCGACCGGCAGCCACCCACCGAGCGCCGCGGCGCGGCGGCGTCCCATCAGCAGGTTGCGGAGCAGCGGCTCCCCCCCGGCCAGGAGCTCGTCCGCGAGCACGTACCACGGCCCGATGCTCAGCCGGTCGTCGTCGACGAGTCGGCTCAGCCGCGCGTGCGCATCGGGCCGGACGTCGAGATAGTCGTCTATCAGCGCCATCTGGCCGTCGAGATGAAACCGCAGCGCGGGATCGGCGTCGAGCGCATCCAGGAGATCGTCGACGAGGGGGACGAGCCGCTGGCGGAACCGCGCGAACGGGAGGTACCACTCGCGGTCCCAGTGCGTATGCGGGACGACGACGATGGTAGTCAGCGGGGCCGCTTCGTTCGCACGTCGGCGGGCAGGAGCGGCGGCGTCACGCGTCGAGCGGGGGTCGCCGCGCGTGCCAATCGGTGCGGCGCTGAAACTCGGCGGCGAGCGTCAGCACGACGTTCTCGTCGAACGCGCGTGCGCTGAACTGGAGTCCGGTGGGCAGGTTCTCCACGCCGAACCCGTTGGGAATCCCAATGCCCGGCGTGCCGCACAAATTTTCCGCCCCGCTCAGTCCGGGTCCGCCGCGCACGCCGGGCCAGCCCTCGCGGAACGGCTTGTCGAGCGGATAGGCCGGCGTGGCGCGGGTGGGATGGACGATCCCGTCCAGCGGTTTCAGGAACTCGTCGAACGCCACCACCATCTGGCGACGCAGGCGCAGCGCCTTGAGGTAGTCCTTCGCCAGTACCACGAGACCGGAATAGCCGCCGGTGCGGTCTTCGGGAGCGGCAAGCTCGTTCGCGCGCCCGTCGTGGATCAGGTCCTCGAAGGCACTCGCGCCTTCGGCATCGATGATCGTTCCGGCCGCCTGGCCGAACGGCAGGTCGGGGAGCTCGAGGTCCATGACGAGGTCGGCGAAGTTACGCACGACTTCGAGCGAGGTCTCGAAATTCCGGCGCACGTCCTCCTGGGCACCCGTCGCCGCATCCTTCAGCACCCCGAGCCGCCAGCGCCTCCCCGCAGGCCGAGCGGGCCGGTACGCGTACGGCTGCGTGACGGCGCTCGGATCGGCGGCATCGGCGCCGGCGATCGCCGCGAGCACGAGCCCGCAGTCGTCCGCCGTACGGCAGAGGGACCCGAGCTTGTCCATGGACCACGACAGGGCCATCGCCCCGTGGCGACTCACCCGCCCGTACGTGGGCCGCAGCCCCGACACGCCGCAAAACGTGGCGGGCGCCATGATCGAGCCCCACGTCTCCGATCCGATGGCGAACGGCACGAGCCCGGCGGCAACGGCCGCTCCGGAACCGCTGGACGACCCACCGGACCAGTACTTCGTGTTCCACGGCGTGATGCCCGGACCGGTGAACGACGCGTTGGCCTGGTTGTAGCCCATGCCGCCGGCCAGCTCCACCATGGCGAGCTTGGCCACCAGCACGGCACCGGCCGCCTCGAGTCGCTGAATGACGGTCGCGTCCCGATCGAACCGCTGGCCGCGATACGGCGCCGCCCCCCAGCTCGTGGGGTAGTCCGCGGTGGCCAGCAGGTCCTTGGCGCCGTACGGAACGCCGTGCAGCGGTCCCCGGATCCGACCACGCATGATCTCCTGCTCTGCCCGACGCGCCTCGCGCAGGGCACGCTCGCGCGTGAGGGTCACCACGCAGTTGAACGTCGGTCCCCACCGTTCCAGCCGCGCCAGGTACGTCTCGGCGAGCTCGATCGGAGAGAGCTGCTTGGCATGCAGGCGCCGCCCCAGTTCCCGAGCCGGCAGGAAGGCAATGCTGTCGTCGTACATCGGTCAGCCTCCCCGGTAGGCGCGGAAGATCATGTCCGGTTCGTCCGCGTTCGTGAGCGCGGGGGCGTTGAGCCGCGCCGCGCGGCGGAGCGCGCCGTCGATATCCTGCACAACCTCGGCGTATTGGTTGGCCGTGAGCCGGTCCCCGTAGCGCGCCCGGACCCAGGCCCCCAGCGCGCGGGCCTCGGCCGACGGTTCTTCTTGCTGGGCCGGGGCTGCCGGCGCGGCAGCCGGCTCCCCTGAGGATGATCGGGGACGGGCAAGCAGGGGCAGGACGGCCGCGAGCGCTGCCACTTCGGTAAACTCCCGACGACTCACTGACATGGTTCGACCTCCGCAAGAGAGTCTGTTCCCCGAGGAATCTGGGGGATGGGCCCGCACGGGACCAGCGCCCCCGCCGCCGATCGAGATTACTTTTCCAGGACCCATGTCTGCGCCCGGCCCATCATGACCGCTCCAATCCCGTCCACGCATGCGCCGATCGCGCCATCGGTGGACGCGGCCGCGCTCCAGCGCGAGGCCGAGCACGTCTTCGCGGGCATGTTCGAGTTGGAGCAGCTCGTCGCGGCCAACGAGTTCCGTGCGCTGTTCGTGGCCCGGCACGTCGTGCTCGAACGGCGCGTGGCGCTGCGGGTGCATTTCGAGCCGGATACCCCTGGGCGCCGCTGGTTCGAGCGCGAGACGGTCCTGCTCGCCCAGTTGGATCACCCGGGCCTCCGCCCGATCCACTCCGCCGGGTACCGCGGAGACTGGGCCTATCGCGTGACCAAGTGGATTGACGGCGAGAGTCTCTACGAGGCCATCCAGCGCGGACCGCGGCCCATCCCCGACGTGCTCCAGCTCGCCCGAGACCTCCTGAGTGCCCTCGACTACGCGCACACCCAGCAGATCGTGGTACGGCGCATCGCACCCACGTCGTTGATGCTGACGCGCGCGGGCCGCGCGATCATCACCGATCTGCGCTGGGCCAACTCCTTGCTCGAGTATGCCGGGCCGGAGGTGGATCCCGCGACCGACCCGTTCCTGGCGCCGGAGACGCGCAACGGTGACCCGGGCGACCCCGGCAGCGACCTGTATGCGGCGGCCGCCCTGATCTACTACGCGGTTACGGGTGAGGCGCCGGCCGCCGACCCCGCGGATATTTCCCCCCCGTCACTGCTCCGCACCGCGTGTCCGAAGGCACTCGAGCGGGTGGTGGTCCACGCCCTCCAGCCGATGGGACGCGCGCGCTACCTCAACGCGGCCGAGATGGCAGGGGACCTGCTGTCGGAGCTGGGCGATCTCGCCTTTCGGACGAGCGCCGCCCCGCTCACGGCCGAGTCCGACCCCACGGCGTGGGAGAAGCTGCTGCGCCGGGCCTTGGGCGACGACTACGAACTGCTGAGCGAGCTGGGCGCCGGCGCGTTCGGACGGGTGTATCGGGTGCGCGACTTGGCGCTCGAGCGTGAGGTGGCGCTCAAGGTCCTGCATCCGTCCCTCACCGCCGATCCGGGTGTGGTGGAGCGGTTCCGGCGCGAGGCGCAGCTCGCCGCCCAGGTCCGGCATCCCCACATCGTGGACGTGTTCGACACGGGCGGCCGCACGGGCCTGCTGTGGTACACGATGGCCTTCATCCCGGGGGAGAACCTCGGCCAATACGTGCGGCGCCATGGGCCGCTCTCGATTCCCCAAGCGGTCGAGCTCCTTCGGCAGGGCCTGTCCGCGCTGACGCACGCGCATGGGCAGGGGCTCGTGCACCGCGACCTCAAGCCGGAGAACATCCTGCTCGAGCGGCCCGACTGGCGGATTCAGATCACCGACTTCGGGCTCGCCCTGGCCCTCGAAGGCCTGCGTGACGATCGGAAGCACTACTCGCATTCGGGCACGCCGGAGTTTGCGGCGCCCGAACAGCTGCTGGGCGAGATGGTAGACAACCGCGCGGACCTGTACTCCCTGACCATGGTCGCCATCTTCGGCCTCATGGGCCGCCTGCCGTTCGGCGGCGGGACGATCGAGAGCGTGTTGGCGCGCCAGGCCCTCGGGGAAGTGCCCAACGTGCGCGCCCATCGGGCCGACGTGCCCGAGGAGCTCGCGCGGGTCCTTACCCGCGCGGCGGCGCGCGATCCCGACGAGCGGTTCGAATCGGCGGAAGCCTATGCGGAGGCGCTCGAGCGCGCCCTGCGACGCTGGCGGTTCAACCCCCGACGCCTGGTCCGGAGGCTGCTTGGCAGAGACTGACGGCGCCGATTCCATTGAGCGCCGGGTCGCCCGGGTCCGGGCGGTATTCGACGAGTGGGCCCAGGGCGACCGGGCGGACCGCATGGCCGACAGCCATTGGCCCGTGGCCCGGCGGGCCCTGGAGCGGCTCGCGCTGGCGCGCGACGCCAGGTTTCTGGACATCGGGTGCGGCAACGGCTCTGCGGTGCGGTGGGCCGCCGCCGCGGCTCCCGGTGGCCGGGTCGTGGGAATCGACGTATCGCCGGAGATGATCGCGCTGGCCAAACGCCTGTCGGCCCGTTTACCCAACACCGAGTTTCGGGTGGCGATGTTCGGCGCGCGCGGTGGGCTGGCCGGGCTCGCGCCCGACGGCACCGGCAACCCGGTGGGCCTGTTCGACGCCATCTTCTCGATGGAGGTCTTCTATTACCTCCCCGACCTCGACGCCGCGCTCGGCGAGACGCTCGACTTGCTGGTGCCCGGCGGGCGGTTCGCGTGCGCGGTCGACTTCTACGGGGAGAACGTGGCCAGCCACTCGTGGCCTGATGACCTCGGGGTGGAGATGACCCTGCTCGACCAGGCGGGCTGGCAGGCCGCGTTCGAGCGGGCCGGTTTCGTGCACGTGTCGCAGGAACGGATCCGGCAACCCGAGCCGGCCGAGTCCGACGGCCCCCCCGACTGGAAGGTCACCCACGGAACGCTGCTCACCATGGGCGAGCGGCCGTGACCGTCCGCCTCGCCTTGGCCCAGGTAGCAGCGGGGCGAGATCCCGCGCGGAACCTCGAGCGGGCGCTCGCGACCATGGACGCAGCCGCCGACCTCGGGGCCGGGCTCGTCGCCTTCCCGGAGTTGGCCCTGTTGCGGTTCTTCCCGCAGTGGGAACGCCATGCCGGCGCGCGGGAACTGGCCGAGCCCATCCCCGGTCCCACGAGCGATCGGATCGCCGCCAAGGCCGCGGACCGCGGGCTCGTGACGGTGTTCAACCAGTACGAGGCCGCGGCTGGCAAGCACTACGACACCTCGCCGGTGTTCGACGCCGACGGGACGCTGCTCGGCATCACGCGCATGGTCCACATCACCGACTACGCGTGCTTCCACGAGCAGGCCTATTACGATCCGGGCGACCGTGGTGCACCGGTGTACGAGACCCGCGTGGGACGCGTGGGCGTCGCGATCTGCTACGACCGACACTACCCTGAATACATGCGGGCGCTCGGCCTCGCGGGTGCGGAACTCGTGGTCATCCCCCAGGCGGGCGGCCTCGACGAGTGGCCGGAGGGCATGTACGAGGCCGAAGTGCGCACGGCCGCGTTTCAGAACGGCTACTTCGCCGCGCTCTGCAATCGGGTGGGGGCGGAGGAGCGGCTCACGTTTGCGGGGGAGTCGTTCGTGAGCGCGCCCAACGGCGCGGTGATCGCGCGCGGCAAGCGCCTCGAGAACGACCTCGTGGTCGTCGATCTGGACCTGGCGGAATGCGCTGCCTCCCCCGCCCGAACCCTGTTCTGGCGTCACCGTCGCCCGGAGGTGTACCCGGGCCTCGGATCCGGATAGCCCGGTGACGTTGGCGATCCCTGTGCGTGTGACCCGATGACGGCAACGACACCCTCAGCGTGCATCGCCTGCGGCCGCGGGCCTGACGACATCCCCCTCATCCCGCTGGACTATCAGGGCGCGCGTCTGTGGATCTGCCCGCAGCATCTGCCGGTCCTGATTCACGATCCCACGCAGCTCACCGGCCGGCTGGCGGGAGCGGAGCACATGCGGCCCGCCGACCATCACGACTGAACCGGGCAGGACGACGCGCGGGAAGGAGGTACCATGGTGAAGATCGAAAAGGAAGACATCAAGCCGGTCTGCCCGCACTGCCAGATGAAGCTCGCCAAGCTGGTCGAGGTCAAACGCGGGTGGTTCTCGATCAACCGCGTGTTCTGTTGCCCGCACTGCCACAAGATCGTCGGCATCAGCGCCGGCGCGCAGTGAGGTCCGGGCCGCGGATGCTCATGGCCGGGTTCCTGCTCGCCGGCGTGGGCGCGGCAGACGCGGCGGCGCAGCAGCCACCCCCCGCGTGTGCGGCAGTCGCCGCCGTTCTCGGCGGCGACGGTGTGCGGCCCACGCTGGTCCGCGACACCTCCGTCACCGATCCCGTGACCGGCCACCGGCGGCGGGGATGCTGGCTTGGGCTCGAGACGGTTCGGACCGAGTTCGCCGACGGCCCGTCGCCCGAGGAGCGACTGCGCGCCGGCTTGACCGCGCTCGGGTGGCGCGAGGACCCGCGCTACGCGGCGGACGGACCAGACGGCACCGCGTTCGCGCTGCGGCGCGGTCGCGAAGTGTGCTTCGTGGAGGCCAGTTGGGACGGCGGGGACGACAGCGATCCCACGTACGTCCCGTCAACCCGCTACGCCTTGACCGTGCGCTGCGCCGCGGCCGCCTAGCCGTCGGCCGGCGCGCGCGCCACTATTGGCCCCATGCCGCGCCTGTCCCGCCGCGACTTCGTCGCACACTCGGCCTCGTGCGCCACGCATCTGGCGCTCGCTGCCGCGGTTCTCCCCCCCACGTGGCGCCGGCGGTGGGTCGCAACGCCGCGCCGACCGGTCGTCGCCCAGGCCCCCTTCGGCCGGTTGGAGCGAGTGGCCGACGGCATTTGGGCCCTGATCTCCACGCCGCTCACCGGCGACCGCACCACACTCGCGAACGGTGGGATCGTGGCCGGGCGGGCGGGCGTCCTCGCCGTCGAGGGGTTTTACCAGCCGGAGGGCGCCGCGTGGCTCGCCGCCCAGGCGCGGGCGCTCACCGGCCGCTGGCCGACGCACGTCGCCCTCACCCACTATCACGCCGACCACACGAACGGCGTGGGCGGGTACGTGACCGCGGACGTCCGGCCCGCCCTGCGTGCCACCACGGTCACCCGCGACCTCGCGCTCGACCGCAACCAGCCGAACGACGAGCGCCGAGCGGCGCTCGCCGCCGTGGCCCCGCTGCCCACCGAGCCGAGCGTCCTCGACCTGGGGGACCGCGTGGTCCGCCTGGTGCCGCGCGACGGACACACGGCAAGCGACGTCTCACTCGAAATCGACGACCCCAGCGTCGTCTTCTGCGGCGACCTCGTGTGGCACGGCATGTTCCCCAACTTCGTGGACGCGATCCCGAGCCGCCTGACGGCCGCTGTGCGCGCCCTCCGTCGGACCCGCGACACCGCATACGTTCCCGGCCACGGTCCCCTCGGCGGCGGAGGCGAATTCGATCAGTATGTCGCCGTCCTGTCCGAGGTGGAGGGGGCGGCCCGGCAAGCGCATGGGGAGGGGCTCGACGCGGCGGCCGCCGCCGAGCGGTTTGCCCTCCCGCCCTCCCTGGGCGAGTGGGTGCTGTTCGGCCGGACCTTCTACGAGCGGGCGTTCGCCGCCTGGTACCGGGAGCTGACGGGATAATGGCCTGGCGGAGAGGCGGGGTTGCGCTGATCGCCCTCGCGCTCGCGTGCGCCGGCACGCCGGTCCCGGCGAACGACGCCGAGCGGCAGGCGGTCCGGACCAGCGTGGATTCGGCGACGCGCGCCTTGGCCGCGGCCGAGCGCGCACTCGACATCGAGCGGACGATCGCGCATCTGGCGCCCGAATTCTACATGTACAACGACGGCGTGCGGACGGGATACGACTCCGCGGTCGCCAGCATCCGCCGCAGTCTTCCAGCGTTCGCCTCCTTCGCGCCCGTGTGGACGAATCTCGAAGTGCTCGTGCTGAGCCGCGAGGCGGCGGTCGCCACCTTCACGTTCCGCGACTCGATCGTGATGCGCACCGGCGACGTCCTGCGGCTGTGGGGACCGACGACGCTCGTCTGGGAACGGCGCGGGCGCGACTGGCTGATCACGTACGCGGACGCCGACCACTACCCACTCGCACCCCCCTGATCTGACGCCCGCGCCCGCGGGACGGGACGGCCTCCCAGGCACCCCCCCGGGGTCGCGCCAGTGGCACGCCAGCACCAAACCTCATATCCTAGGGACCGGCAACGACTTGGCCAGCGCCGACACGCCGGGGCTGTGAGGTGGGTCGCAGCACGCCCACCGGCCCGGTGGATAGGCTGTCCGAACCGCTCACGGGAGGGAGCGCTCGTTGACGTCGCCGCGAAACCACGAGCATCGCGAGGCTGCGCACAGCGTGGGCCTCAGCTATGTGACCGACGGCGTGGCCGGCATTCGGCGGCGCCGGGCCGGGCGTGGCTGGGCGTATTACGCGCCGGACGGTTCCCGGATCACGGACCGCGTGGAGCGACGCCGGCTCAACGGGCTTGCCATCCCGCCGGCGTGGACGGACGTCTGGATCTGCCCCGACCCCGACGGTCACATCCAGGCGACGGCGCGGGACGCCCGGGGCCGTAAACAGTACCGCTACCATCCACGCTACCGCGCCACGCGCGATCAGTCGAAATTCCGGCGCATCCTCGAGTTCAGCGAGGTTCTTCCGTACATCCGTGAGTGCGTGGAGCGCGATCTGCGCCCCCGGGCGCTCACGCGGCGGAAGATCCTGGCCACCGTGGTCCGGTTGCTCGACAAGACGCTGATCCGCGTGGGGAACGACGAGTACGCCCGCGAGAACCGCTCCTTCGGGCTCACGACGTTGCGCGAGCGGCACGTGCAAGTCAAAGGCGCAACCCTGCGATTCAGCTTCCGCGGGAAGAGCGGCGTCCCACATACGGTCGCCATCACCGACCGCCGTCTGGCCCGCATCATCCAGCAGTGTCAGGATCTCCCCGGGCAAGAGCTGTTTCAGTACGTCGACGACGACGGCAAGCGCCAGGCGATTTCGTCGGGGGACGTGAACGCGTATTTGCGCGAGATCACCGGGCGCGACGTCACCGCCAAGGACTTCCGCACCTGGGCCGGCACGATGCTGGCCGCGCGCGAGCTACGGGAGGTCGGGCCCGCCGCGAGCAAGCGCGAAGCCGAGCGGAACCTCGTGCGCGCCGTTGACGCCGTGGCGGCACGCCTGGGCAACACGCGCGCGGTCTGCCGCAAGTACTACATCCACCCAGCCCTGCTCGCCGCGTACCTGCAGGGCGCGACTGCCCCGCCACCAGCCGAGCCCGGCGCCGCGCCGCGCCGCGAACGGCCGACCGCCGCGTTGCGCCGGGACGAAGTCGCCGTGCTCCAGTTCCTCCAAGACGAGCCGGACGTCGCGCTGGGAGCGTGACTCACCGCGCCCGGGCCTTCTTCCGCGCCCCGGGGTCCAGCCAATCCGAGCGCACACACGACAGCACGCCCTGACCGGCCGCAGACGCGCCGAGTGCGGCGGTCGGCACCAGCCACTGGTGCTGGACGTTCAGGCGCAGCATCCCGGCCGCCGCGATGTCCGTGCGCACCGGGTTGACCGACATCGCGATCGCCGGGCAGTCCGCCGTCGTGGACACGTGCGAGTGCATCCCGGGCCCGCCTACGACGCGGCGTTCACAAGCCCAACCAGTAGCTGACTTTGATGAGGAAGATGTTCTCCGCCGGCGCCGCGAACAGGGCGTCCACGTCGCGTCGCAACGAGAGATCGCCCAGGAGCTCCTCGCTGGCCCGCGACTGCGTCCAGACTAGGAAGAGGGTCGACCCGGGCCGGTACTCCCAGCGCAGCACCGCATTCCCGCGCAGGGATCGGAACGTGAAGTCCGGTTTGTCGAACGAGAACGCGTCCGCCGGACCGGCTTCGTCGGGGTCGATCGTCACCACCCCGTCCTGCTCGCTCACCGCCTGGTACACCCGCTTCTCCAGCACGCGCGGCGCGACGAACTCCTTGTAGTCCGTGTAGCGACCGCTCGCGATCAACGGCTGGGCAAACACCTCGAGCGACAGCGTGGGCGTGAACGTGAGGTTCAGCCGCGTGTTCATCGACAGCGTCCTCTGTTCGAGGCCGCCGAACACGTATCGGCGCCCGTAGAACGTCGTCGCCGTCGGGTCGTCGACGGCCGTCACGTACTGGGCGCGGCTCACGTCGTACTCGTAGGACGGCCCGATCCGGATGACCAGGTTCGACGCCGGCCGGACGGTCGCGTCGAGGTTCACCGACCAGCTGCACGCCCCCTCTTCCGTGCAGCCACGGCTGGGGTTCGTCTCGAGGACGATCGCCTTTCGCTCGTCGGTCGAGAGATTGAACGCCAGGAAGGTCACGGCCGGCCGGCGCACGACCGGCCCGCCGCGGGTGAGGCGGTCATCGAACACGCCGAACCGCCGAATCACGAAGGCACTCGCCTCCCAGTAGTTGCGGGGCTGTATGAAGGCGAAGGCCTGCAGCTGGCGGTCGGTCAGATCGCCGTCGAAGTTGTACTGCTGTTGCCCGCCGGCGATGAAGAACATCTGGCGGTAGAGCTTGGTGGGCTTCGTGAACTGCCGGACCACGTTGCCGTTCATCCACACGTAATCCGCTTGGCTCAGGAACGCGAGATCGTTCACTTCGAACCCCGGGCTCCGGAGGTTGGCCGACGTTTCGAACTTCCAGTCGCCCGACTCCTTGCTGAACCGCGCGTAGGCCGCCAATCCCCGCATCGTCGTGAGCGTGGAGTCGTAGCGATCCGTGAACAAACCATTGCTCCCCTGTTTACGATCGGGGCGCTGGAAGTACCGCGCGCTGGAGCGCTGGGCACGGAGGATGGCCTGCGAGTCCCCGGCGATCTGGGAGAACGCCAGGGAGGCCATCAGCCGGTAGGTCCGCTGGCCCCACCACGAGTCCGTTTCGAGGCCAAACCCTTCGGCGTGCCGGTGGAGTCGGACGGCCAGGGCCGGGTCGCGGAGGTCCCGCACCACCGAGGTCCCGATGCCGCGGAGCACCGTCGCCCCGCCCCGCAGGTCCTTCGCCACGCGACCCACGAAGTAGTTCGTGAACGGCTCGACCTCGAGCGAGGTGCGGGACGAGTCCGCAAGTTGCACGGTAGCGAACTCGCGCCGCGTCACGGCGTTCAACGCCCCGAGGGACCATCCGCTCGGCGTGCGGCCCGTGATCTTCGCCGCCCCCAGAATCGTGGACGCTTCCGGGGACTCGGCGTAGGGCCCCACGTCGGAGGCAAGACTGGCACCCTGCGGCGCGCGGCCGATCCGGCGCGAGTAGAACATCGACAGCCCCGAGACGTTCGAGCAGAAGAAGCAGTTGAGTCCGCCAAACCGGAACAGGCCCGACCCCTCGATGAAGAACGGGCGCCGCTCCTCGAAGAACGTCTCGAAGGCCGAGAGGTTGACGACGGCCGGGTCCACCTCCACTTGGCCGAAGTCCGGATTTGCGGTGGCCGTCAGCGTGAGGTTCGACGTGAGGAGGTACTTGACGTCGGCGCCGACGCGGCCACCCCACGCGTGCGCGTCCGCGAACGGATCGGCCGAATCCGTCACCGGGCGGTTGATCGAGCGGCCCACGACGTACGGTTGCAGTTCGAAGCGACCCGGGCCCCGTACGATCTCCAGTCCGGTAAGGTGCCCGTACCGCTCAGGCCCCCCGGACTGGTTCAGTGGCCACCAGGCCCAATGCGACCGTTCGTTGAGCCGACTGACCATCCGCAGGAGTTGGAGCCCCCAAGTCTGCTCGGCCGCGGTCGGGTAGCGGAGCTGTGAAAAGGGAATGCGCAGCTCGGCGGTCCATCCCAGCGAATCGATGGTCGTCGCCACTTCCCACACCGGATCCCACGACTGATCCAGTCCGGCGCCGCCGGGACCATACCAGTCCCACTTGACCCCCGAAGGATTCACCGAAAACTGCGTGCGCCCGAGGTGGTCGTGGAAGGTGTCGAAGACGAGCGTCAGCTCATCGGCATCGGCGGAGCCGTCGCGGCGCACGAGCCGGGTCCGCACACCGGCCGCGCCAAGGGAGTCGTACAGGCGCGCACCCACGTAGAGCGCGTCGTCGTCGAACAGGAAGCGCACGTCGGTGCGCTGGGTGGCGGGCTGGCCCTCGCTTGGCTGCGACTGGAGAAAGCCGGTCGCCGGGGCGACCGACTGCCAAGACGGGTCGTCCAGCATGCCGTCGAGGTGGATGGCACCAGCGACACGGCCTGCCGCCACGATGGGCGGGGGCGTGGGATGGATCGTGCTGTTCTGGGCGCCCGCGGGTGTCGCCGCGACCAAGGCCCAGAGCGCGATCGCACGTCCGGCGGTCTCATTCGACATGGGACTTCCGCCCTCCGGCACCAAGCCTTCGCTACTTGGACGGTTGGAGGCCCCGTTTGGTTGCAGCCGGCGCGCGAGCGCCCAAACGACGACGGGAGGGTCGCGCATCGCACCCTCCCATCTTCCGGGCATCCCGTGATCCCGTCATCCCGTCATCCCGTTATCCCGCTCTCACGACGCCCCGACCAACCCGTCGTCCTTTGCCCGTCCGCCGACGAGCGGGAACTCGCCGGTCCGCGGCCGCTTGCTCACGAAGTGCGTGGCCAGCACCTTGTCCAGGTCGTCGAGCAACGAGTAGGTGCACGGCACGACCATCAGCGTCAGCACCGTCGCGAACGACAGGCCCACGATCACCGCGACCGCCATCTGGCCCCACCAGGCAGCCTGCTCGCCGCCCCAGTAGAAGTCGGGCTGGAGCACCGTGTAGAACCCCAGGAAATCGATGTTCATCCCGATGCCGAGGGGAACGAGTCCCAACACCGTGGTGATCGCCGTCAGCACCACCGGCCGGAAGCGCGTCTTGCCGGCCTTGACCACCGCCTCGCGTCGGGACAGCCCGTCCCGGTCGCGCAGCAGGTCGGTGTAGTCGATCAGCACGATGGCGTTGTTCACCACGACGCCCGCCAGACTGATCACGCCGACCCCGGTCATGATGATGCCGAACGGCATCTGGAAGACAACCAGGCCGAGCAGGACACCGATCGTGGAGAGGATGACCGACGTCATGATGATGAGCGGCTTGGTGACCGAGTCGAACTGCCACACCAGAATGAAGCCGATGAGCAGCAGCGCGATCACGAACGCGCCCGAGAGGAACGCCTGCGACTCAGCCTGTTCCTCCTGCGAGCCGGCGTAGCGCAGCTGATACCCCGAGGGCAGGCCGACCACGAACTCGTCCAGGGTTGCCTGCACTTCGGCCAGGACCGCATTCGCGTTGTAACCCGAGCGCACGTCCGACGACACGGTGGCCACGCGGTCCAGGTCCTTGCGCCGCACGTCGCTGAATCCGCGCCCCACCTGCAGCCGGGCCACCGACGACAGCGGCACCTGGCCGCCGTCCTCGGGCACCAGCGTGAGGCGCTCCAGCGCACTCAGGTCCTCGCGGTACTCGGGGGCCAGTCGGACGGTGATGTCGTATTCCTCCTTACCATCGCGAAACTTGGAGGCTTCGACGCCGTTGATCGCCGCCCGCACCGTGCGCCCGATGTCGTTGGTGTTGAGGCCGTAGAGCGCGGCGCGTTCGCGGTCCACGTCCACCACCAGCTCCGGCCGGCCGGCAGCCATGTCGCTTTCCAGGCCGTCGAGCTTCGCAAACACCGGGGATTGCTCCAGACGGCGCACGATGGCGTCGGCGAGGAGTCGCAGGGTATCGGCATTGTCTCCCGCGATCTCGATGGTGACCGGCAGACCGGTGGGCGGGCCGTCGTTGGGTTTCTCGACCGCGATGTCGGCGCCGGCGATCCCCGCCCCGACCGTTTGGCGCATCCGCTCGAGAGTCAGGAACACGTCGGTGCGCCGGTCGTTGAAGTCGGCGAAGTTGACCGCGGTGGAGGCCAGGTGCGTCCCGCCCCCGGCTCCCGAGAACGTGTTGGAGACCTGGGAGCCCACGGTGGCCACCACCGACTCAAAGTCCTCCCGCCCCTCCACGCGACCGAGCTCCTCCTCGATCCGCCGCACGATGCCGTCCGTTTGCTCGACCCGGGTCCCCACGGGCGCTGTGACCTGCACGTAGACCGTGGCGGGCGGAATGTCCTCCGGGAAGAACTCCACCCCCGGACCCACCAACCCGAAGGCGACCATCGCCAGCAGGAGGCCGCCGAACGCGGTGCCCAGCACGGCCCCGCGGTGATCCAGCGCCCAGCGCAGCCGCCGCTCGTAGTCGTCGATCACGGCCGGCAAGACCTTATCCATGAACCACCAGCTGAGCGGCACCGCCACGAAACGGTGGAAGGCGTAGGCCAGGCCGGCGGTGGCCGTCAGCAGGACCGCCGTGAGCCAGTTCGTGGCCAGCAGGGCGATCACCAGCAGCGTCCCGGCGCCAAGCAGGGTCCGCCGGGCCGCCGGCTTGAGCGGCACGCGCGGGCTGTGCTCCAGGCTCAGGAACAGCGCGCACAGGGTGGGCACGATCACCAGGGCCACGAACAGCGAGGAACTGAGCGTGATGATCAGCGTGTACGGCAGGAACTTCATGAACTCGCCCACGATGCCCGGCCAGAACACCATCGGCAGGAACGCCGCCAGCGTGGTGGCCGTGGAACCGATGATCGGCATGGCCACCTCGGCGGTGGCATACTTCGCGGCGTGCTTCCGATCGAACCCCTGCTCGCGGAACCGGTAGATGTTCTCGACCACCACGATCGCGTTGTCCACCAGCATGCCCAGCGCGAGGATCAGGCTGAACAGCACGACCATGTTCATCGTGAAGCCCGCCGCCTTGAGCACGATGAACGAGAGCAGCATGGACATCGGGATCGCGAGTCCGACAAACCACGCGGTCCGCACCCCGAGGAAGAACAGGAGCACCCCAACGACCAGGATCAGTCCGGAAATGATGTTGTTCTCCAGACTCGCCACCATCTCCTGGATGTCCTGCGACTGATCGGACGTGATCTTCACGACCGTGCCGGGCGGGAACGAGGGACGCATCCGCTCGATGGCGGCGCGGACCGCCTCCGCCGTGGCGATGATGTTCTCGCCGCTCCGCTTCTTGACGGCGAGCGAGACCACGGGGTCGCCGTCCAGCCGGGCGAACGAATCACGGTCCTTGAACCCGAAGTCCACACGCGCCACGTCGCGCACGTACACCGGCCGGCCGTTGCGGGTCTTGATCACGACGTCGGCGAGGGGCGCGGTGGTCTCGAACTCCCCGGGGATCCGCACGAGGTACTTCATCTCGCCGACGTCGATCGACCCGCCGGGGACCGTCACGTTTTCGAACCGGATCGCGTCCACCACGTCGTCGAAGGCGAGGTCGTAGAACTTGAGCTTGGCGATGTCGACGTCGACCTTCACCTCGCGCTCCAGCCCGCCGGACCGCTGCACCTCGAGCACGCTGGGAATCTGCTCCAGCTCGTCCTGCAGGTCTTCCGCCACGTCCCGGAGGCGCACCAGGCTGTACGGTCCCGAGACGTTCACCTGCATAATCGGGAACTCCGAGAAGTTGATCTCGAGGATCTCGGGCTCCTCGGCGGCGGTGGGCAGGTCGGGCTTGGCGATGTCCACCTTCTCCCGCACCTTCGCCAGCGCCTCGTCCATGTTCACCCCGGCTTCGAACTCGACGTTGATGCTCGAATAGCCTTCGGTGGAGACGGACGTGATCTCCTTGACGTCCCCGATGGTGTTGAGCTCTTCCTCGATCGGCCGGGTGATCAGCGTCTCGATGTCCTTCGGCGCGACGCCGGAGTACACCGTGTTGACGATGATGTTCGGCACCACGATCTCCGGCGATGATTCCTTGGGCACTGTCACGTAGGCGCTGAGCCCCATCACCAGCACGATGAACGTCAGCACCAGCACCATCGTCGGGTGGTCCACCGCAAAGGAGCTGAGGCGGAACTCCTTGAACTTCGTCTCGCCCGGCGGCGTCACGACCCGCCCCCTGGAGCCGCCGTGTCGGCCGACGCGGCGTTCACCACCCGGACCCGACTGCCGTCTTCCACTTGCTGCTGGCCCAGCGTGATCAACCGGTCGCCCGGCGCGAGCCCGTCACGGATCACGACCCGGTTGCCATGGGAGGCGCCCAGCGTCACGCGCCGGGCGCGCGCGATCTGGCTCCCGTCCTCGTCGGTCACCACGAACACCTCGTAGCCGTCCTCCGTCCGCAGCACCACCTGCTGTGGCACCACGATCACATCGGCCAAGCGGGAGCGGGCGACCCGCACGTTGGCGACCATCCGGGGCTTGATGCGCCCGCCCGGATTGTCCATCACGACCTCGATCGGCACCGTGCGGTTGACGGCGTCCACGCTCGCGCCCACGTAGCCGATCCGCCCTTCGAATTCCTGCCCGGGCAGCACGTCGAACGTGACCATCACCCGGTCACCGCGGCCCACGACCAGGGCGTCGCGCTCCGGCACGCCGGCGGCGACTTTCACCTGGCGCGTGGCCACCACCCGCGCGATCCGGGTGCCGGGCATCGCCATCTCGCCCGCCTCGGCGTACTTCTCGTCGAACACCCCCGCCACGGGAGTGCGGATGCGGGTCCGCTCGAGCCGAGCCTCCAAGGTCGCCAGCCGGGCCGCCGCTGCTTCCGCATTGGCGCGCGCCTGCAGGTACGCGATCTCGCTGCCGATCTTCTCGACTTCCCAGAGCTGCCGCTGCCGCTCGAACTGCTCCCGCGCCAAGTCGGCCGCCGCCCGCGCCTCGGCCGCCTGCGCGCGCAGCACGTCGGTGTCGAGTTCCGCGATCACCTGGCCGGCACCCACGACCGCGCCCTTGGCCGCGCGGAAGGTGGCGATGCGCCCCGCCTCTTCGGCCGAGAGCGTCACGTCGTGCATCGCCTCGACCTCCCCGGTGATCCGCAGGATGTCCGTGAACTGATTCACGGCGACGGAGGTCGCCTCGACGTTCACCACGCGGGTCAGCGTCTCGTCGGCCGGCTGTCCGGACCCGGAGGACGCCTGACAGCCCGCCGCCACCACGGCTCCTCCCAGTACCAGCCACTCCGCCACGTCTCGTGCACGCATCGCTCTGAGTCTCCCTAGTCGTTCCGGGCGGCGACCAATTCGCCCGCCCGCTCGGGCACGGTGCCCCTGGCCGCATCCAGGTTGGTCCGTGCGATGAGATAGTCGTAGACGGCCTGCGCGTAATTGAACTCCGATTGCCGCAACGCCACCTCGGCATCGGTGATCTGCAGCTGGGACCCGACCCCGGCCCGGTACTCGGCCGAGGCAATCTCGAAACCGCGCTGCGCCTGCTCCACCGCCCGGCGCTGGCTCACCACCCGCTGCCGCGACTCCGCCAGCGCGTCCACCAGGGTGCGCAACTGGTCCGCCGCCTGTTCGCGCGTGAGCTCGAGGCGCGCGCGGTTCTGCGTAATGGCCGCCCGCGCCTGCTGCATCCGCGCCGACTGCGAGAACCCGCGAAAGATGGGCACCTCGACTCGGATACCGCCCCACGCGGTG
Organism: Gemmatimonadota bacterium; assembly: GCA_029862925.1. Classification (GTDB taxonomy): domain Bacteria; phylum Gemmatimonadota; class Gemmatimonadetes; order Gemmatimonadales; family GWC2-71-9; genus JAOTWJ01. The sequence continues at coordinate 23,901 of JAOTWJ010000007.1, read as the reverse complement.
GTCGTCCGCTGGTTGGCGTTCTCTCCGAAGAAGCTGAGGCCGCCGTCCTCCTGGGCGTTCACGTTGTACGCGCCGAACAGGGAAACCGTGGGGAAATACTCCGCCCGTTCCACGGCGAGGCGCGCGCGCTCGAGCTCGAGGTTGAGCTCCACCTGGCGTACGTCGGTGCGCCGGGCGAGCGCCGTATCGTAGGCGGCGCGCAATTCGGAGCTGGAAATCTCGGGGCCCGCCAGCGCCACCAGCCGGGCATTCTCGGGAGCGTTGCGGGCGAGGTCTGTGATGTCCACCTCGTACAACCGGCCCACCAGCTCAATGCTCTCGTTTGCACCGCGGCCCATCTCCACGAGCAGCGTCCGCTTGGCAGCGGCCGTCCCGTCACGCGCGCGCCGCAGGTTGGGCTCCAGGTTGGCGAGCTGCACCTCGAGCCGGAGTACGTCGTAGTTGCTCGCGAGCCCGGCCCGGTTCAGCGCCTGCGTCTCCGCCAGGGTCTGCCGCACCCGCTCGACGGACAGTTCGGTCAGCCGCACGCTCTCGAGCGCGAGCAGCACATCGAAGTACCGCTGACGCACCTGGGTCACGACGCTCTGGGTGACACCGCGCGCGCGCTCCGCCTCGAGGGCGCGGAACCGTCCCGCCGCGCCGACGCCGATGAAGGCCCCCACCTCGAACAGGGGCTGGCTTACGGTGACGCCGGCCGCCCAGCTGTTGTCGGCCCCCACGCGCACCGGCCGGAACTCGCCGGGGGCGGCCGTCGAATCGAAGAACACGGCAGGCAGGAAGATCTCCTGCACCTTGAGGTTGCGCTGGTAGCTCGCCGATGCCGACACGTCGGGCAGCACGCTGGCCCACGCTTCACGCACCCGCCCACCGGCGGCGACCAGGCCGGCTTCCGCCTCCGCCACGGCGCGGCTGTTGGCGAGCGCCGTCGCGATGGCCCGGTCGAGGGTCACAGCCTCCGCGCTCTGGGCGTGCAGCATCCCGGCGGTCGCGGTTGCCACGACCGCGACCGCGACTACGCCCGCGGCGGCACCCCGCGCGAATGCAACGATGACAGAACGGTTCATGGGAGTAACGCGCCCTCGGTGGACAGGCCGTGACGAACAAAGGGGTCGAACGCGTGGAACAGATCGATCGGCGACGCACCGCCGCCGCCGGCGTCGCACGCCTCGCAGCCGCGCAGGCGGCACGCGAGGGCGAGGGTCACGATGCCGTGCACGGTCGCCCAGAGGTAATGCGCCACTAGGTCGGGATCGAACCGGCGCATCGAGCCGGCATCCATGGCGTCCTGGACGAACTGCCGCAGCAGCGGGTAGCCGCCGCCGCCGGGCAGCTCCTCGAGGGCGCGCGGACCGCGCAGCTGGATACTGAAGATCACCCGGAAATAGGCTTCGTTCTCGAGCGCGAACTGGAGGTACGCCTCCCCCAGAGCCCGCACACGCTCCATCGATCCCTCGGGATGACGCTGGGCGGCGTCGCGCAGGTACGCCCCAAACCGCTCGAACCCCATGCGGACAACCCGGTCCACGAGGTCCTGTTTATTATGGAAATAGTGATACAGGGCGGTCGCGGAGACGCCGACGCGCTCGGCAACGGCGCGCATCGACAAGGCCTCCACCCCACCTTCCGCCATGAGACTGATGGCCGCGTCCAGAATCGCCGCCTCGTGTTCCCGGGACGTCGCCTCAGCCGCTCTCACCATATAACCAGTTCTCCTCGAACAACTTAGGCTTCGACTTGGGCTTCGCAGGGATGGTAAACAGTGTTAATTTAACGCCGTTAACCTAACGCTGTTAACCGTACGATGTCAACGGAACGGAGGTTTCAGTCCGGTCGCTGACCGTGCTTTGATCAGCGCCCGGCCCCGTCTATACTCCGGCGTGCCGTCCGCCGACCCCGTTCTGCTCCTGTTGCCAGGCATGTCGCTCAACGCGACGACGTTTCCGGCGTTCCCGTACCCGGCACTCGCCCCGAATTTCAGCCGTTTCGTGCCGGGGACCGGCCGCGGCATGGAGCCCTACCTCGAAGCGCTGGATCGGCTGGTGGACGATCCGCTCTGGACCGGCGCGGCAGACCGCGTGGTGGTGGGCCACAGCTTTGGCGGGATGCTGGCATTGGTGTGGCTGCTGCGTCACCGGCTGTCGGGACCGGCGGCCGTCCGTGGACTCGTGCTGGTGGGGACCACGGCCGGGCCGATGTTCGATGCGGTCCGCATCCAGCTCGCGCGCGTGGGCGATCGGGAGCTGCGCGTGGGGATCAAGCCGTTCCTGCCGGCCTGGTATCACGGGCGCGTGACGCGGGGCGTCAAGCGCCTCTTGAACGGCGGCACGCTCCGCACGCGCGACGTAGATTTTCGGGCCCTCCGCTTCCGCAGCGATCTTGCCGTCGGGGTTGCGGGCTGGCGCAACACCGACTGGGCCGCGCGGCGGTCCTATCGCTGGGCGATGGACGGCTTCGACGTTCGCGACCGGCTGTCGGAGCTGGAACTTCCGGCGATCGTGCTGCACGGGAAGCGGGACCGGCTGTTCCCCGTCGCGGCGGCCGAGACCCTCGCCCGCGGTCTGCCACGTGCCGAACTACGGGTACTCCCGGATGCGGGGCACATCGTGCCGCTCACGCATGGCGAAGCGGTGCGGGCGGCGGTCGAGGATGTCCTCAGCGTGAAACGTGAGACGTGGAAGTCGGGGTGATCGTTCCACGTTTCACGTTTCACGTTTCACGTTTTCCCCCGCCTGCGGCACCACCCGTTCGCTCACCCGACCGATCGACGCTTCCCGCTCGTGGACGGCCTTCTCGGCGCGCTCGACGGCGGGGCGCAGATTGGCGACGTACTCCCGTAGCCCGCGGATCTTGCCCTGCGTCGCCCCGCCTCGCTTGGCGAGCATGGCCAGCTGGTTCGCGCTGTCGGCCATGACGCCCATGCCGTTCAACAGCAGCAGCCGGCCCAGCTCGGTCGCGGCGCGCGCAATCAGCGCCGCATAGGCATCCTGGCCCTTTTTCATGGCGGCGTATTGCTCCACCAGCGAATGGAGGCGATCCACCTTGCGCCGCGCCTGCGTGAGCACCTCCAGCTCCTGTTGCGCCTGCGTGCTGAGCTTCTTCATCACGATCTCCTGGAGGCTAGCTCCAGCGGAAGATTTTGAGCGACACGGCGAAGCTACCGACGGCCCACATCGCCATGTTGGCGAGCAGGCCCAGCGTGGTACCGATGCCGGCGCCTTCGAGCAGCACCGCCCGCAGACCGTCGTTGAGCGCCGTGAGCGGCAGCAGGCGGATGAACGGGTGCATCGCCTCGGGGAAATGCGACCACGCGAAGAACACGCCTGACAGCACCCACATCGGCACCATGGCGAGGTTCATCAGCCCCGATACGCCTTCGACGGTCCGCGGCCGGCTTGCCACCAGCAGCCCCAGGCCGGAAAACGCCAGGGCTCCGGCGAGCACGATGACCGACAGATGCAGCAGTGAACCCCTGAGCGGAACTCCGAAGGCGAGCGCTCCGAACGCGAGCACCACACCCACCTCGAACACCAGGAACACGAGCCGGGCCAGGACCTGCCCGAGCATGAACTCGCTCTTGCGCATGGGCGACGCGACCAGGCGTTTGAGCAGCCCGCGCTGCCGGGTCTGCACGATCCCGAACCCGATGCCCCACATTCCCGTGCCCATGATGTTGAGTCCCAGCAGCCCGGGGATCAGGAAGTCGATATACCGGGCGCCACGCTCGGCCGTTGTGACGTCCCGCACGTCCCGCACGTCCCGCCGGCCGGCGGCCTGCTGCAGCGCCGCATGGGCGAGGAGCCGCGCCAGGTGGCTTTCCTCTCGGGTGGAGTCGTAGCGGAACGTGAGCGGGTCGCCCGGGACGACGACCAGCGCTACGCGCCCCGTGCGGAGCCGCCGGTACGCCTCGACCGAATCGAGCGCGACGACCCGGAGCCGAGACTCCACCCCCAACGCCGCGACCGCCGAGTCGGCCCTGCCCGTCGTCCCCTGCACGGCCACCGCCAGCGCCTGGGGCGCGCGGTTCTTGAACGCGATGCCGAGCGCCAACGCCAGCAGAATCGGGAAGGCGAACACCCAGAACACGGCTTCCGGCTCGCGCATGAGCTCCCGCAGACGCCAGAGCGTGAGCTGCAGCAGGGGTCCGCCACCCCGCTTACTCATCGCGCAGACTCCGGCCGGTGAGGTGCAAGAACACGTCCTCGAGCGTCGCATGGTGGGTCACGAGTCGCGTGAGCTCGATGGCCCGATCGCGGACGAGTGCCATGAGCGCGGGCACGGTTTCATGAATCCGCGCGACCGTGAGGCGGACCGTCCCGTCTTCCGCGTGCACGGCCGTGACGCCGGGAAGCGCCCGGAGGGCGGCCGGTGCGAGCGCAGCCCCGTCGGCCGCCGCGAACTCGACCACGTGCTCCGCACCGAGTGACGCGATCAGCTCCTGCGGGGTCCCCAACGCAATCATGCGTCCGTGGTCCACCACGGCCACGCGATCACAGAGCCGTTCGGCTTCGTCCATGTAGTGCGTCGTGAGCAGGACCGTCCGCCCGCGCGCGCGGAGCGCCAACACGATCTCCCACAGCTGGCGACGCGCCTGCGGATCGAGGCCGGCCGTCGGCTCGTCGAGAAACAGCAGCTCGGGCTCGCTCACGAGCGCCACGGCGATCGCGAGTCGCTGGCGCTGCCCGCCGGACAGCTGCTTCACCCGGGCGGTCCGTTTCTCCTCGAGCCCCACGACGGCAAGCGCGTCCTCCACGTCCATGCCGCGGCGGTAGAAGCTGCGGAACAGTTGGAGGGTTTCGCGCACGGTGAGCTTTTCGGGGAACAGCGTCTCTTGAAGCTGGGTCCCGAGCCGCTGTCGCAGTTCGGCGCGGTCGCGGTCCCAGGTCCGGCCGAGCACCTCCACGGACCCCGCGGTGGGCGGCAGGAGGCCCTGCAGGATCTCGACGGTGGTCGTCTTGCCCGCGCCGTTGGGACCGAGCAGGCCGAAGCACTCGCCGGGGCGCACCTCGAGATCGAGGCCGTCCACCGCGACCACATCGCCATAGTGTTTTACGAGTCCGCGGCAGCGGATGGCCGCGTCGGGCGTCATGGGCGCAATCAACCCCGGCTCGGAGCAGGACGCAAGCGAACCCAGCTGGTGCCCGGGCAGGTGCGTGTATGTTTCTCCGCTATGACCGGACTCGTGATTCGCGTCGCGGCGGTAGGCCTGGTGGGATACGTCGTGCTGCTGGTGCTCGCCTGGCGCTATCAGGAGCGGCTCGCCTTTCCGGCGCCGCGCATGCCGCTGCCGGCGCCGGCCGTGCTGGGCATACCCGATGGTGAGCGGGTGACGCTCACGACGGTCGATGGCGTGCGACTCCACGGCTGGTATCTGCCCCCGGCGTCGGACGCGCCGCGGCCGGCGCCGGCCCTGCTCTGGTTCTATGGCAACATGGAAACCGTCGCCGCCATGGCGCCGGTGCTCGTCGCCTGGAAGCCGCGGGAGATCGGGCTGCTCGCGATCGATTACCGGGGCTATGGGGAGAGCGAGGGACACGCCACCGAAACCGGCCTCTACCGAGACGCCGACGCCGCCTGGACCTGGCTCGCCGAACGGGCGGACGTGGATCCCGAGCGGCTTGCCGTCTACGGCCGGTCGCTCGGGAGCGCGGTGGCGCTGTATCTCGCAACGGAACGGCCGGTGCGGGCGGTGGTGCTCGACTCGCCCTTCACGAACGCCAGGGCGATGGCGCGCCACCACTACTGGTTTCTCCCCCCGGGCCTGGTGCGGTTGTCGCTGGACAACCTCGAGCGGGCGGCCGGACTGGACGCGCCGCTCCTCGTGGTGCACGGCGCCGACGACCGCATCGCGCCCATCGCGATGGGACGTGCGGTGGCCGAGGCCGGCCACGCCCGCGAATTCCTGGCACTCGAAGGCTCGGGGCACAACGACACCTACGTGGTGGGCGGTGCCGCGTATCGCGACCGCATGGCGGCCTTTCTCCGCGAGACCCTGCAATGACCCTCCCGGATTTCTCTCCTGACGCGTTCGCACGAACGCTCGCACGCGTCCAAGAGTTGGCGGTCGACTATCTCCGACGACTCCCCGAGCGGGAAGCCTTTCGCCGTCCCCCGGATGACGTCGTGCGCCGCTTCGAGGCCGCCCCGCTTCCGAAGGAAGGTGAACCGGCGGATCGCATTCTCGCGGACATCGAGCGCGACGTGCTGCCGTACTCGCTGGGCATTGGGCACCCGCGTTGGTGGGGCTACGTGCGGGCGAGCCCGAGCCCCTTCGGCATGGCCACCGACCTGCTGGCCACGACGATGAACAACAACTGCTCGGGAAGCGCACAGATTGCGACCTATCTCGAGATGACCGTCGTGCGCTGGCTAGCCGAGTTGGTGGGCTATCCGCCCGACGCCGGCGGGATCCTCCTGTCGGGCGGGTCGGCCGCGAACTTTGTAGCGCTCGCCGCGATGCGCGAGGCAAAGCTCCCCGGCACTCGCCAACACGGGCTCCGTCACCTGGATCGACCGCCCGTGGTCTACGTGACCTACGAGACCCATTCCTGCATCCGACGGGCCGTGGACCTCCTGGGGTTTGGCAACGACGCCCTGCGCCTGCTCCCGACGGACGACCGGCTCCGCATGGATCCCGCTGCTCTCGCGGCCGCCGTGCGCGAGGATCGCGCCACGGGACGCTTGCCGCTCTGTGTCGTGGCGACCGCGGGCACGGTGAACCTCGGCGCCGTGGACCGGCTCACCGAGCTGCGGGAGGTGGCGCGCGCCGAGGATCTCTGGTTCCACATCGACGGCGCGTACGGAGGCGTGCTGGCCGCGTTGCCAGAGCTGGCCGACCGGTACGCCGGGCTCGCCGACGCCGACAGCTTGGCCATCAATCCCCACAAGTGGCTCTATGTGCCCTACGAGGCCGGGCTCGTGCTCGTGCGCGACCGCAACGCCCTCACGCGCGCGTTCGCCACCAAGGCCGACTACCTCGAAGTCGAGGAAGAGGACTATTTCAGCGGTCCGCTGTGGTTCTACCAGCAGGGACCCCAGCTCTCCCGCGCGTTCCGCGCGCTCAAGATCTGGGCCGTGATGCGGCAGATCGGGCTCGGGGGCTATCGCACGCTGTGGCGGCAGGACCTGGCCACCGCCGCGGAATTGCGCCGGTTGGTCGCCGAGCACCCGCGTCTCGAGCTCGTGGGCCCGTCGGACCTCTCGATCGTCTGTTTCCGGTACGTGCCGGCGCGAGAGGATGCGCAGCGACTCAACCGTCGACTGGTGGATCGGATCCAGAAGGACGGGCGGCTGTTCGTTTCCGGAACGACGGTGAACGGCACCGCGTGCCTGCGCGCGGCGATTCTCAATTTCCGCACGACGGCGGCCGACGCGAAGCTCGCGGTGGATGCCGTGGCGGAGCTGGGGGCGGGATTGGAAGCGGCGACGGGATGACGGGAGAACGGGATGACGGGATGGGGTGACGGCTTTACATTCCCCGCACCTCGATCGGATGCTGCTCATGGCTCGCTTTGTCTCTCTGCTCCTGCTCGCCGCGGCGCCGCTCGCCGCGCAGCAGCAGCCCGCCGACCTCATCGTCCTGAACGCCCGTATCTACACCGCGGACGCGAACCGGCCCACCGCCAGCGCGCTGGCCGTCCGCGGCGGGCGGATCGCATTCATCGGCAGCAATCGGGGTGCCGAGGCGCTGGCCGGGCCGCGTACGCAGCGGCTCGACCTCGCGGGGAAGACCGTGATTCCTGGGATGGTGGACGCGCACGCCCACCTGCTCAGCCTCGGGCAGGCCCTGCGCATCGTGGATCTGGTGGGGACGACGTCGTATGACGCCGTCATCGCTCGGGTCGTCCAGCGCGCCCGCACGGCCCGACCGGGGGAGTGGATCCGCGGGCGCGGGTGGGATCAGAATGATTGGCCCGTCACCGTCTTCCCTACGCATGACGCGCTCTCGCGCGCCGTGCCGAACAACCCCGTCTATCTCGGACGAGTGGACGGCCACGCCGTGCTGGTCAACGCGGAGGCGATGGAGCTCGCCGGGATCACCGCCGCCACCGCCGATCCCGAGGGGGGGCGGCTGATTCGTGACGCGGCGGGCCATCCCACCGGCGTGCTCGTGGACCGGGCAACCAGCCTCGTGGGTCGGGTGATTCCACCCGACTCACGCGACGAGCTCAGGGAGGCGATCCTCGTTGCCATTGCCGAGGCCAATCGGTGGGGACTCACCGGGATCCACGACGCCGGCGTGAGCGAGGATGTGATTGCCCTCTATGAGGAGCTGGCGCGCGCCGGCCGGTACAACCTCCGGAACTACGTCATGGTCCGCGCCGAGGAAACGACGCTCAACCGGTTGATGGACCGCGCGCCGCGTACGGCGCTGTACGACGGGCGGCTCTGGCTCCGCAGCATCAAGATCAGCGCCGACGGCGCCCTGGGGAGCCGAGGCGCCGCGCTACTCGACGACTACAGTGACGAGCCCGGCAACCGCGGACTCGTGACAGCCGATTCGGGCTACCTACGCCGCGTGGCCGCGAAGGCGCTGCGCACCGGGTTCCAGGTCAACGTCCACGCCATCGGGGACCGCGCCAACCGCACCACGCTCGACATCTTCGAAGACGCCCTGCGCGAGGTCCCCACCGCGGACCATCGGTTCCGCATCGAGCACGCCCAGATTCTCAACTACCAGGATTTGCCGCGGTTCGCCCAACTCGACGTGATTCCGTCCATGCAGGGGAGCCACCAGACGAGCGACATGTACTGGGTGCCCAACCGGATCGGCTGGAGCCGCGCGCAGGGCAGCTACGCGTGGCGTTCGCTGCTGAATACCGGCGTCGTGATCCCGAACGGGTCCGATTTCCCGGTGGAGGCGGTGAACCCGCTGATCTCGTTCAAGGCGTTCGTCACCCGACAAGATGCCAACAGTTATCCGGCCGGCGGCTGGTTTGCCGCCGAGCGCACGACGCGCCAGGAAGCACTGCTCAGCATGACCCTGTGGCCCGCGTACGCGGCGTTCATGGAAGACGTGTCCGGCTCGCTCACCGCCGGCAAGTACGCCGACTTCGTGGTGCTGGATCAGGACATCATGTCCGTGGCAGCGGACCGGATTCTGGATACCCGAGTCGAGATGACGGTGCTCGGCGGGGTTGTAGTGTACAGGGGACCGTGAGGGGGACCTGCGAGCTCCGAACCGCTAGGCGTCCGGTCGTCTGTCCTATGCATCTGCCTGTCTCGGCGTCCGAGCCGCCCCTTCCACCCGCCACGCCAGCACCGCCACCAGCATCACGATCCCAGCCGCGATGTAAAACGGCACGTCCACGCCCAGTCCCTGGAACGCGGCCGTCGCGCCCACCGGGGCGATCACGCGCGCGACGCCACCGAACGTCTGCTGCACGCCCATCACCTGGCCGCGCTCGGCGTCCGGCGTCTTGTGGGTGACCAGGGCCGTGGTCGTGGGAAACAGGAGCGCCGTGCCGATCGGCACGAACGTGATGGTGAGCGCCAGCAGCGCCACGGAATTGGGCAGCGGGATGATCAACAGGCCAAAGGCCAACAGTGCGCCGCCGAGGCGCATGACGCGCGTCTCGCCGTAGGTGTCAACGAGCTTGCCGAGGATCACCGCGCGCATCACGACCGACAGCGCCCCGATATAGACGAAGAACACGCCGATCGTCCGTTCGGTGACGCCAAACTCGCTTTCGAGGTACAGCGCCAGCACTCCGGTCATCGACATGAAGCCGAGCATGCCTACGGCGTAGATCCAGATGAGTCGGGAAGCCGGCGCGTCCGGATGCCGAATCACTTCCCACACCGAGGCCCGGATGGACCGACGGGGCGGGACACCGGCGGCGGCGCGTGGGGCTCCCGGCTGTTGCGAGGGCGACGTTTCCGGGAGCCAACGCCAGGCGAACAACACGTTGAGGAAACAGAGACCGCCGGCGATGAGCCCCGGCGCCTCGTGGCCCAGCGTCGTGGCGAGCGAGCCCAGGGCCGGGCCGATCATCACGCCGGCCGACGTCGCCGCCGACAGCCAGCCCAAGGCCTTGGCGCGGTTCTTCGGCTCGATGGCGTCACCGATGTAGGCCTGGGCCACCCCCGTGGTGCCGCCGCCCGCGCCCTGGATGATCCGCGACAGGAACAACATCCAGATCGAGACCGCGTAGCCGAACACGATGAACGCGACGCCCGAGGCCGCCAAGCCAACCATCAGCGCCGGGCGACGGCCCAGCCGGTCGGACAGCCGCCCCCACACGGGCGCGGACGCGAGCTGGGCAATCGAGAAGCTCGCGATCATCCACCCGATCACCCATTCCTGCGCCTGGAGCCGGAGCGCGTAGAACGGGAGCAGCGGGAAGATCATCGCGAAGCCGAGCATGTCCACGAACCCGATGCCGATCAGCACCGAGATCTTCTTCATGCCGGCGTCGCTCATCGGCGGGTGCCCACGGCCATGGCGGCGGCGGAGATCAGCATGAGAATCACCCCATAGGCCGCGGCCGTGCCCAGATCGAACTGCCGCAGGGCGCCGAGGATCTCGATCGAGATGGGTCGCGTCTCGAACGTGTACAGCACGATGGACGTCACGAAGTCTCCCAGCGCGGTGGCAAACGCCAGCGCGGCGCCCGCCAAAATCGCGGGCCGCAGGATGGGCATGGTCACGCGGACCAGCGTCCGCGTGCGCCCCGCGCCCAGGGAGGCGGCGGCTTCGTCGAGCGACGGGTCGAGCTGCCGGAACCCGGCGAGCACCGAGCCCGCGGTGATCGGGAGGTTGCGCACCAGGTACGCCAGCGGGAGGATCGCCGCCGTCCCCACGAGCACCCAGCGACCGATCCACGGCTGCCGCGCGCTGAACACCGTCGCGAGCGCGATGGCGAGCACGGTGCCCGGCACGGCCCACGGGACGGTGGTGAGCGTCTCGATGGTCCGCCCGAATTGCGCGCGCCGCTGCACGATGAGGCGTCCGGCCCAGAGCGCGAGCACGACCGTACCCACCGTCGCCGCCGCCGCCATCCACACCGAGTTGAGGAGGGGTCGCAGGCGCTCGGGATCGCGTAGCAGGGCGCCGTAGTTACCGAGCGAGTACGCCGGCGGAAACAGCTCGGTGGTCCAGGTCCCGATGGGGACGAACGACACGAGCACCAGCGTCGCGTGCGGCAGCAGGAGCACGGCGGCGAACGCCCATCCGACAACGGCGGCCCCCCAACGCGCGAGCGGCTGGTGCAGCTCGCGCGCCGCCGGCGCGGTGCCCTTCCCCACCACGGCGACCGAGCGCCCGCCCTGCGTGCGTCGCAGCGCGGCAAGACCGACGAGGGCGACGGCCGCGAGGGCCACGGTCTGTACCATCGCGAGCCCGAGGTCGCCGTTCAGCTTGGTGGCAACGATCTGCGTGGTCATCACGCGGAAGCCCCCCCCGAACACGTATGGGGCGCTGAACGAGCCCAACGACGTCATGAACGTGAGCAGCGCAGCGGCCACCAACTGCGGCCGGAGCAGCGGGAGCGTCACCCGCCGCAATCCGTCCCACCGGCCGGCGCCCAGCGATTCGGCGGCCTCGAGCATGGACCGGTCCACGCGGGCCAGACCCGCCCGGGCAAACAGATAGAAGTACACGTACATCGAGTAGGCGTGGACCAGCAGGATGGCGCCGGCCCCCTGAAGCCGCCACGGCGCCGACGCGAGTCCGAAGAGCCGGGTGACCGTGCGCGCGACGAAGCCGCTTTCGCCGTACAGAAACAGGAAGGCGATCACGCCCACGAGGGGCGGCAAAACCGCGGGCAGCGCGACGAGTGCCCCGAGCAGGCGGCGACCGGGGAACTCCAGTCGTTCGAACACGAATGCCAGCGGAATGCCGATGGCTCCGGCGAGCGCCACGCTCGCTACCGAGATCCACACGCTCGCCCACAGCGCCTGCCATTCGCGCGGCTCGCGCACGAAGGCTTGCACGTGGGCGAAACTCCAGGCCCCCTGGTCGCGCAGCGCATCCACCGTCACCAGGGCAAGCGGGTACACGACCAGCCACGCCAGGACGAGGGCGAGCGCGATGCCCCGCGGGCGACGGGTCATGACTCCGCGGGGAACGCGTGCCCGGTCGTTGCCACCACGTGCACGACGGCGCCCACGGCCGCCGCGGCAACCGGGGCCTCGATCTCGATCCGGCCGACCTCGGTCTCCACGTGAAACAGCGCGCCGCCCCCGAGATAGCGTTTGTCCCGCACGGTTCCTCGCAGGCCGGCTTCCGCCAGCCGAAGCGCGTCGGGACGCACGACCACGGAGACGGCCGTACCGGGAGTCACCGGGAGCGCCGTGCGCACCGGCCACACCACGGCGGGCGCCACCTGGGCGTGCGTCGGATCGGCCATGGTCCCCGGCACCACGCTCGCGCGCCCCACGAACGTCGCCACGAACTGTGTTGCCGGCCGTTCGTAGAGATCGGGTCCGGTGCCCACCTGCTCGAGCCGGCCCTCGCGCAGCACGGCGATGAGGTCGCCCAGCGCAAACGCCTCTTCCTGCTCGTGGGTCACCAGCACCGTGGTGATGCCCACGGCCCGCAACGCAGCACGCAACTCCCGCCGCGTCCGCTCCCGTAAGGCGGGATCGAGGTTGGACAGCGGCTCGTCGAGCAGCAGTACGCGAGGCTCGGGCGCCAGGGCCCGCGCCAGGGCCACCCGTTGCTGCTGTCCCCCGGAGAGCGCGTCGATAGTCCGCCGTTCGAATCCCGCGAGGTCCACCAGCCGCAACATGGTGCGCACTCGCTCGTCCCGATCGGGGCGCTGCTGGATCCCGAACGCGACGTTTTCGCCAACCGTGAGATGGGGGAAGAGCGCGTAGTGTTGGAAGACCATACCGCACCGCCGGGCGGCGGACGGCAGGCGCGTGACGTCACGGCCTTCGACCAGGATGGACCCCGCGTCGGGGCGGTCAAACCCGGCTAGCAGCCGCAGCGTGGTGGTCTTGCCGCTGCCACTTGGGCCGAGCAGCGCGAGGACGGCCCCGCGCGGCACGGCGAGCGACAGATCCTGGACGGCGGCGTGTCCGGTGAAGTGCTTGGTCAGACCGCGCAGCTCGAGAAAGGGCTCGCCCATCAGCGTCGCGCGCCGCGCCCCCGCACGTTGCGGTCCCAGTAAGCCATCCACGCGTTGCCGTCGGTGGCAAGCCGGTCCCACTCCATCGGCTCGACCACCAGTCGGGCCCGCACCTCGCGCACCCAGTCGGGGAGCGAGTCCGCCGGCAGGTCCTGTCGCGCCGGAAGCCGGTAGACCTCGCGCGCCGCCAACAGCTGACCCGCAACCGATCCCACCCACTCGATGAAGGCCCGGGCGGCCTCCGGATGCGGGGTACCGCGCACGAGCGCGATGGCGTCTTCGATCACCGGCGTGCCGCTCGTGGGGAGGGTGAACCCCAGCGGCTGGCCCTTGGAGCTCTCGATCAGGATGTCCGGCAGGTCCCAAAGGGAGATCAGCCCTTCCTGCCGAATCAGCTTCTGGTGCAGCAGCGCCGGGTTCAGCACGTACTCGCGGGTCTGGCCATCGAGACGCCGCAACCAGACGAAGCCCGCCGCCGTGTCCCCTGTCTGCCGGAGACTGCGGAGCACCGCCATGCCGAAGATCGCCCGCATCGTCCCCGAGGCCAGCGGGTCGCGAATCACCACCTGCCCCCGCCAGCGCGGCGTGAGCACCTCTTCCCAATCCTGTGGGGCCTGCTCCGGTGCCAAGGCAGCCGTGTTGTACGCAATCACCGCCGGCGTCTCGTACGCCGCCACGTACAGATCGTTCGGGCCACGACTGCGGGCGGGCACATGCTCGGCCCACGACGGTGTGAACGGCGTGAGCAGGGAATCGGCGACCGCGCGTTGGAACAGCATCGCCGGCCCGCCAAACCACACGTCGGCCTGGGGGTTGGCGCGCTCCGACCGGATCCGGTCGAGCACGTCCTGGGACCCCATGTCGAGCCAGCGCACGTCGATGTCCGGGCGCTGCGCTTCGAACGTCCGCTCGGCGAGCGCCAACAGATCCCGGCCGTGCGGCGAGTAGATCACCAGCGGCGTGCGGCCGTCCCGCTGGCACGCCGAGAGCACGAGGCCCGCCGCCACGGCGACATGCCTCGCCGACCGCCAGCCCGCCCACCCGCCCAACCGCCCGCCCACCCTACGGAATCGTCGCACGCACCGGCTCCAACAGATTGAAGAACAGGCGAAACGCGCCGGGTACCCCGGCCGGAAGCGCCCGGAAGAAGCTGAGTCCCGTATACACGTAGGTGCCGCGCCCCATGGGTGCCACCAGCAGCGCCCCCCGCTGCGGAGGTTGGCCGGCATCGTGCATCTCGAGCAAGGGCACGTACGCCTCGTCCCACGTCCGCGGGAAGTACAGACCGCGCTCCTGCGGCCATCCCTCCCAGTCCGTCGGGCCGATCACGTTGGGTCGCTGGAACACGGGATGGCCCGGATCGAGCACGGCCACCGGGGCCGTCTCATCCGTAACTCGGTCGTGCGGCCGCGCGATCTCGAGCGGGAACGGCGCGTAGCGGCCGGTAACGAACGCGTATTGCTGGTACTGCACCACCAGCCGTCCGCCCTGCCGTACGTACTCCAGGAGACGGGCATTGTGGCGCACGAGGGCCGAATCCGTTTCATACGCGCGGCTCCCGATCACGATGGCCTCGTAGCCGGCGAGATCCCCTCTCGCGAGCGACTCCCCATCCAACACCGTCACCAGCAGACCCGCTTCCAGCAGCGCTTCCGGCACCCGATCCGACGCGCCGCGCACGTACCCGATGCGGCGCGCGCGGGGGGCGGTCACGGGAGCGACGCGGACCAGGCTCTCCGCCGGCCGCACCGATGCCGCCGGACGGACATGCGGATACGCGATCTCCTCGGAGCCCAGCCGGAACCGCTCGCCGGTGGTAGTCACCGCGGTGGCCCGCACGCGCACGTCGGCGCGCATGAGATCGGGCGGGCGGCGCACCTCGAACGCGAGCGCCACGTTCTCCCCACTGCGGGTCAGCCGGAACGGTTGGGCCGCCGGGGCCCGCCACCCGTCGGCCTCCACCCGGACCTCCCCTTCCACCGGATCCGCTCCGTGGAGCATGAGTGCGACGGTGAATCGGCGCGGCGCCGTATCCGCGGCGGGCCACAGCAACGTATCGGGATCGAGCCGAACCTCGACGCGCGGGACCACGCGCACCGGGCGTCGCACCTCGCCGACCGCTTGGTCCTGCACGCGGTCGGTCACCTCTCGGCTGAGCGTGACCGCCGCTCTGTCGATTTCGACGACGACCGACGCCGTGAGCACCGGCGGCTGCATCAGCGTCCCGCGGTCCTCGACCGGGGCGGCCAGCCAATCGTACAAGCCGCCCGACGGCGGCCGGGCCAGGAAGTACGGCTGGGTCGGCTCCGTGCCTCGCGGGACGCGCACTGTTCGCCGTCGGGTTGCCAGCGTCCCGGGGGTCACCGCCGTGTCGACCGTCAGGGGGAGGCTGTCACGCCAGCTCCCGTTGTGCGCGCGGAGCCACGCTCCTCGCCACCGCACCGCGCCGGTCCCGGCGTGATAGACCTCGATGTCCACGGCCGCGGAGTCGCCGGGAATCAGCGCGGGTTGGTCGAGGCGCGCGTCGATCACGACCCCGGCGGCGATCGCGAGCGCCTCGCCGAGCAGGGCGAGCGTGCGGGGGTCGCCGCCCTCCTCGCGGAGCCGCGTCACGGCGCGGGCCAGCGGGGGGACCGCGGCGGCCAGCGTGGCCGGCGTCACGGTCCGACGCAGGGAATCGGCGAACCGCGTGGCCCACGTCTCCGCCGGAGGGATCCCGGCGAAGACGTCTGGATCGTCCTCGCCGGGCACGAGCGAGTGCTCGAGCGCGAGCCGGGTCTCGAAGCTCCCGAGGCGCTGCAGCACGCCGAAGTCCTGGGACCGATGTCGGCTCCGGCTCTCCATGGCGAGCTGGTGCAGCGTGCGTCCACTCCGCGGCTCCAGCGTCCCCTCCGGCAGCCGAAGGGTCGCCGCGGCCGCGTTGAACCGGGCGGACGTGTAGAGCTTGAGCGGGCGCCACGGCGCGAGTCCTTCTTCTGCCGCCAGCTCCGTGAAGCGTGTCGTGTCTCCCGCGGCGTCGAACGCGCGCCGTGCGATCACGCCGGCCATCTGGTGCTGACCGTGTCCGTCCCGCGGCGTTCCGGAGAAGACGGCGACGATCACATGTGGGCGGAAGCGCCGCACGATGCGCACGGCGTCCTTGAGCACCGTGTCGGGCAGCCAGAAGCGCGCCGTCTCGTCGAGCGAACGAGAGTAGCCGAAGTCGTACGCGCGGGTGAAGAACTGGGCGGCGCCGTCCACGCTCCGCGCGGCGCGCAGCTCTTCGGTCCGCAGCAGGCCCAGCGCGCTGCCCAACTCGGTACCGAGGAGGTTCTGGCCCCCTTCCCCGCGCGACAGCGACAGATAGGCGGCGTCCGCCCCGCGGCCGCGGGCGAGGGTTACGAGCAGCCCCGTGTCCTCGTCGTCGGGGTGCGCCGCGATCAGCAGCAGCCGCCGTCCCTCCGCCGCCCGCTGAAGCAACCAATCGAAGCGCGGATGCCCGCCGCTGGTCGGGGGCGCCAGCTGCGCGGCCGCGGCGCCCGGCACCAGGGCGGCGAGCAGGACGATGCCGGCGAGATTACGCAGCGGCCTGGCGCGCGACGACGATGCTGCGCAGCCGCTCGGCGCTGGGATCCTGCGGGTCACCGAACGGGCGGGGGTGGCCGTTGGGGTCGAGCACGACGGTCGGGCAGATGAACTCGTACTTGTACGCAAACACCCGCTCCTTCACGCCCTGGGTGGCGGCCGCGGCCGCGACGAGCACGCGGGAGGCCCCGAGATCCGTCGCGGTCCTGGCCGCGGCCAGCAGCTTCCACGGCGACGTCACGTGCCCGTCGATCACCACCACCGTCTGCTCCATGAGGTCGCGGATCCGCCGCTGGCCGCGGAACAGGAGCCGTTCGGTCTTGATGGCGCGGCGCGCCCGATCGATGGCCGAGTTGAGCGGGTCGATCAACTCGAATCCCGGCTCGAACTGCCGGTCGATGACGGCGTCGCCGTCCTCCGCGAGGGCACCGATGATGCCGTGGCCCTCGAGCCGCACGTGCGCCCCGACGATCACGTCGAACGTGCCCGCGCCGCCCCTCGCCGCGCTGGCGGCGATTTCCACTCCCGTTGGCGTGACGCCGAGCAGCGTGATCGGCGGGGTGCAACGCTGGGCCATGAGACGGGCCAACACAGCGCCCGCCGCCGCCCGCGACGGGTACAGGGGTGTCGCAGCAGAGGAATCGGTCACGCGCCCAATCTTGCGACGCGACCCCACGACGCGCAACGGTGTCGGAACTCCCACCGGCGTCGGAGGTTATATTTCCATCGAGGGACACTGAACGAGCGCGAATATAATGTGCGGCCCGCCCGGACGGCGGGCGGCCTCAACTTCGAGGTTGGATACCATGTCAACGATTGCCCCAGACCGTCCGACGGCTTCGGGAACCGAGCCGCAAGGAGCGAGCGAACGGGACGCGCGAGCGGTCGCCGAGGCGGCTCGCGAGAAGGTGTGGGACCGCCCGAGCTTCGTGCGCGAACTGTTCAACGGCCGCGTCATGCTCGACCTGATCCACCCGTTTCCCCAACCGGACGCCGCCGAGTTCGAGCGGGCCAAGCCGTGGCTCGAGAAGCTCGAACGGTTCATGAAGGAAAGCGTCGACTCGATCGCGATTGACCGGAATCGGCAGATTCCTCCGGACGTCATCGAGGGCCTCAAGGCGCTCGGGACATTCGGCATCAAGATCCCGACCGAGTACGGCGGCCTCGGGTTCTCGCAGATGATCTACAACCGGGCGATGTCGATCGTGGGCAGCGTGGACGGCTCGATCGCCACCTTGCTATCGGCCCACCAGTCGATCGGGGTCCCCCAACCGCTCAAGCTGTTCGGCACGCCCGAGCAGAAGAAGAAATACTTCCCGCGTCTGGCCAAGGGGGCGATCAGCGCGTTCGCCCTCACCGAGCCCGATGTCGGCAGCGACCCCGCCCGCATGGCGGCCACGGCCACGCTCTCGGCCGACGGCACGCATTACGTGCTGAACGGCGACAAGCTGTGGTGCACCAACGGCACGATCGCCGAGCTCTACGTCGTGATGGCCCGCACGGGCGACAAGAAGATCACGGCGTTCATCGTCGAGCGCGACTGGCCCGGCGTGGAGGTGGTGCAGCGGTGCCACTTCATGGGGCTCAATGGCATCGAGAACGCCCTGGTCCGATTCACCAACGTGAAGGTGCCGAAGGAGAACATCCTCCTCGCCGAGGGCAAGGGGCTCAAGCTCGCGCTGATCACCCTCAATACCGGGCGGCTCACGATCCCCGCGATCGCGGTGGCCGCGGCCAAGCGGTCGCTCGATATCGTGCGCCACTTCGGGGCCGAGCGGGTGCAGTGGGGGCAGCCGGTGGGCAAACACGACGCCGTCGCGCAGAAGATCGGCGGCATCGCGGCGCACACGTTCGCCATGGACAGCGTGGCCGAGCTGGCGACGCTGATGAACGATCGCGGCTACGACATCCGGCTGGAGGCGGCGATCGCGAAGATGTGGAATACGGAGCGCGGTTGGGAGCTCATCGACGACACGTTGCAGGTGCGGGGCGGCCGCGGCTACGAGACCGAGTGGTCGCTGGCGGAACGCGGCGAGAAGCCCATCCCGGTCGAGCGGATGCTGCGGGATTTCCGCATCAACCGGCTGTTCGAGGGCTCGAGCGAGATCATGCGCCTGTTCATCGCCCGGGAGGCGCTGGACACCCATCTCAAGGTCGCTGGTGCGATCGCGGATCCCGACGCCGGCATGGGCGCGAAGCTCGCGGCTTTGGTCCGCTCCGGGTTCTTCTACGCGGGCTGGTACCCCACGCGCTGGTTCGGCTGGGGCCGGTGGCCGCGGTACGCCGAGTTCGGGAAGCTCGCCCGGCACGTGCGCTACCTCAACCGGGCGTCGCGACGGCTGGCCCGATCGCTACTCCACGCGATCGTCCGGTTCGGCCCGCGGCTCGAGAAGAAGCAGGCTGTGCTCGGCCGGCTGGTGGACGTCGGCGCCGACCTGTTCGCGATGGCGGCGGTCTGTGCCAAGGCGCACTCCCTGCGCAACTCCACGGCCCCCGAAGAACGAGCGCAGGCGGAGACGGCTACGGAGCTCGCCGACGTCTTCTGCCGCCTTGCCCGGCGTCGCATCGACTCCGCGTTCGACCGCTTGTTCGACAACGACGACGATGCGGTGTATGGCCTCGCTCGGCGGGCCCTAGCCGGCGAATACCGCTGGCTGGAGACGAAGGGCGTGGTGCAGTAGCCGCATCCCAGGCCCCGGATCGGCGCCCGGTCCGGTTCTTGCGCGTCTCCGTTTTGCGGGGCACCTTCGCCACGACCATCCCCGCATACGGGGAATCGCATGCATTGGCATTCGCCGCGCCCTCATCGCCTCGCCGTCACCCTGGGCCTCCTCGCACTCGGGACGCTCGCCGTCACGACTTGCTCGGAGAATACCGGTCCGGCTGGCCTCCGTCCGGGGCTTGTGGCGCTGGCCCCGCGGTTTCTCTCGAGCGCAGCCGGCATTGTCGAGATCGCCCGCGTGCGACTCACCCTCACCCGGAACGCCGACGGCACGCTGGTCCGCGACACCGTCGTCACGCTGAGCCCGGCCGACTCCATCGTGGACCTCGCCGTGACGGTCCAGCTGGAGTCACTCACGGAGGAGTTCGTGCTGCGGCTGGCGTTGATCGGTCCCGCCGGGGACACGCTGTTCCGGGGCGGTCCGTTGACCGTGACGGCCACGACGACCGGCACGCCAACGCCGATCGACGTGCCGCTGGCCTACGTCGGCGTCGGTGCCAACGCGGCGCGGGTGGTGATCCTCGAGCCGGATACGGCCGTGTACTTCGGCGAGCCGGCGACCTTCACGGCCGTGGCATACGACGCGGGCGACGCCCCCCTTCCGGGGACGCCCGTCGCGTGGCGCTCCCTCGATACGACGCGCGTCCGCGTCGCGCGGGCGGACAGCGGCCGGGTCGCGGGCGGCTCGCAACGCGGCACCGCACGCGTGGTCGCCGAGCTGCTCACGGGGCCGGCCGACACGGTGCGGGTCACCGCACAGCCGGTTCCCGCCGACCTCGTGGCCGAGAGCGGCGCCGGGCAGACCGGACCACCGGACAGCCTGCTGCCCCTGCCCCTCGTCGCCCGTGTGGTCGCGGCCGACGGGCTGGGCGTGCTCGGCGAATGGGTGCGCTTCCAGGTGACGCAGGGCGGCGGGACGGTGCTCGCCGACTCGGTACGCGCGGACTCCGCCGGCCGGGTATCGGTGGGGTTCCGCGTCGGGGCCGCAGGTCCGCAAGCCGTGAGCGCGACAACGCCGCGGCTCACCGGCGTCAGCGCGCTCTTCAGCGCGACGGCGGTGGTGGTGCGGGCCACCACGGTCGCGATCATCAGCGGCTCCGGGCAGACCGACACGGTCGAGGCGACGCTGCCCCAACCCATCGTGGTCGAGGCCCGCGATGCCGCCGGGGCGCCCGTACCGAACGATACCGTCGATTTCGTGGCCCTCGACGGCGGATCGTTGGCGCCGAGTCGCGCCGTCACCGATGCGGTCGGGCGGGCGTCCGCCGTCTGGACACTCGGACCCGTGGCGAGCGTGCAGTCAGGCCAGGCCCGGTTGCCCTTCAGCGGCAGCGTCGCGGCCTTCCAGGCGACCGCTACCCCCGGCGCGCCGGTCCAGCTCCAGTTCGCCACCCAGCCCGGCAACACCACGGAGCGCACCCCGATCGCACCGGCGCCGACCGTGGTGCCGTACGACCGGTTGGGCAATCAGGTACTCAGCTTCGTCGGGACGATGAGCGCCGCCATCGGCGCCAACCCCTCTGGCGGGACGCTCTCGGGCACGATCACCGTGAATGCCAGCGCGGGCTTCGCCACGTTCTCCGATCTCTCCATCGACGCCGCCGGCAGCGGCTATACACTCGTGGCCACCTCCACCGGCCTGTCGCCCGCTACGAGCACGCCGTTCAATATCCTGCCGCTCGCGAGCCGCACGTTCACCTGGACTGCTGCGCAAAACGGCGACTGGAGCGTGGCCTCTAATTGGACACCGCAGATCGTGCCGGGACCGGGTGACACGGCGGTCATTGCCATAGCTGGTACCTACGCGGTGCAGAGCGGCAACGCGGCCATCACGGTTGATGCGGTACGGGTCGGCGGCGGCGCACCGCAACCCACCCTGGAGGTGAGCAACTTCGCGGGTGCGAGCCTTGGCGTCACCGGTGACCTCTTCGTGAATGTGAACGGCCTCGTCTCCGTGACCGGCCTCCTGAGCGGCCCAGCCCCGTTCGCGGTGGTCGGAGTGATGCGCGTCCAGGACCTGGCCACCGTGGCCGGCGCAGCACCACTACTCGTAGGGAGTCCCGGCCAACTCCAGATCCAGGGCCGCGCGACGTTCCAGAGCCGGAGCATCGACAACCAGGGTCTTCTCACGTGCAGCGGTGCCCCGGGGGGGTTGTGGCCCCGACAGGGCGCGATCCTCGTGAACCGACCCACGGGCACCCTGCAACTGACGGGCTGTGTGATCGACAACCAGAATGAGCCGGCGGTGCTCAACGAGGGACTCATCACGGTCGGCGCCTCGAGCGGCAGCATCACGGGCCCGCTCACCAACACCGGCTTCCTCGATCTTGGCACCGGCCAGTTCTCAGTGACCTCGGCCGGGTCTCTCGATCATCGTGCGGGCGCCATCGTGCAAGGCAACGGCACGCTGAACGTGTCGGACGTCCCCGGCGCGGTGACCCTTGCGGGCCGGCTGGTTCCTGGCGCTGTCGGGACCGTGGGCCAGTTGCAGGTCGTGGGCGACCTGCCGCTCACGCCGACGGCGGCGGTCGAGATCGACATTCCCAACCTGACGACCCACGACCGGCTGAACGTCTCGGGCCGGGCGCTCTTGGACGGAACGCTCTCGGTCAGCATGCTGGGGGGCTACACGCCCAGCGTGGGCGACCGCTTCCCGGTCCTCACCTTCGCGTCTCGGACCGGCGACTTCGTGGCGATGCCCGTGAGCGGCCTCGATCCGTCCCTGCGCTTCGTACGGCAGTACGTCGCCGACACGCTGTACCTCGTCACGCAGCCGGCGGCGGTCGCGCAGATTCTGTTCGCGGGCGACTCGACGGGTGGGGCGATCGGCATTTTCCGATCCGACCCCGACGCCAGCAACCGCGTGAACGTCACGTCGGAGGGCGCTGCGTTCGCCAACCCGCGCTGGTCGCCCGACCGGACCCGCATCACCTACTCGGCCGGCGGCAGCTTCGGCCTGACCAATCAGCTCCACGTCATTTCGCCCGACGGCGCCGAGTTGGCGCACGTGACCAGCGATACGGACACGAGCACCTGGTTCCCGCGTTACAACTCCACGGGACAACACCTTGCGTTCGAGTGCGGAAACCGGTTCGCGGAAGTCGACGTGTGCGTGGTGCCGAACGTGGATGGCCCCATCCTCTCGCTCGAGGGGGTCGGGAACGGCGCGGGCAAGGTGTTCGTCACGGACTTCGATCAGGTGAACCGCAAGACCGGACCCGGCGCGTTCGCCTGGGATCCCCAGAATCCCGACCGGCTCGCCTTCGTGCGCGATTCGCTAGGCACGAGCCGGATCTACACGGCGCTCTTCGACGGGTCGGACGTGCAGCCGCTATCACCGGACTTCATGGACGTGGGAAGCGGACCGCTGCAGATCGTCGGCGGCCTCGACTGGTCCCCCGATGGCACCCAGTTGGCGTTCTCCGCGGCGGACCCCCAAACGGGCATCGCCAAGCTGTTCACGATTCCGCGCACGGGTGGCGACCCCACCCAGCTTACGTTTGGACCGGACGACGACGGGCGCCCCCTTTTCTCGCCGAACAACAGTCAGATCCTCTTCGGCCGCAACCTCGAAGCTGCCGGCTACTGCTCGCTCGACGCTTGGCGGATCAACACCGATGGGTCGGGCGAGGTGCAGGTGACCAACGAAGCGATATGCGACTTCAGTGAGGATCTATTGGGATTCGATTGGTCGCCGGACGGGACCGAGATCGTGATCACCGGGTTCGACGGCCAGGGGAACCTGCTGATCTATGCCATCAAGAATACCACGACGGCAGCCACGTATCTCGCGGACCGGCGCATCGCCGGACGCGGGGCCGCCGGACCCTTCGTGGTCCGGGACATCCAGCCCAGCTGGCGCCCCTGACGAAGCGCGAGGGGCGAAGGGCCTACAACGGGACAAGCCGCCCCCTCGCTACTACACCAGGCGGCTGACCTGTAGCGCCTCCGCCACACTTACCCGGCTCCCTGCTCCTTCCGCCGGTGGCTCGGAGCCTGCATCATCTCTCCGCGTTCCGGACGCCTGCGGATCGGCCGGAAGGCAGCCCACCGGTCCCCGGGCGAGTCCCACACGTTGCGTTCGACCCTCGCGAGAGGGAGCCAATGCTGCGCCCGCGCCGCCGTTCCCTTCCGTTGATCGTCCCTGGCCTCGTCGTGATTGGGGCCGGGGTGCTCATTGCCAGCTGCGCCGATCAGACGGGACCGCGGCCACCGATCCCCGGACGGTTTGCGCTGGCGCCGGGATTCGTGAGCGCCCAGGCTGGCATCGTGCCGGTCGGCAGCGCCCGCGTGGCGCTGACGCGGGTGGCCGACGGGACGGTGGCGCGGGATACGGTGATCGCGATCGCGGCCGGGTCCGACTCGGTGGACCTCTCAATCGGCGTCCCGATGCTCGCGCCGGACGAGGCGTTTCTCCTCACGCTGGCGCTCATGTCCCCCGCGGGCGATACGGTCTTCCGAGCCGGCCCGGTCGAGGTGCGACCGACCACGTCGGGCCCCCCGGCGGTCGTCCAGCCACAACTCGTGTACGTGGGCGTCGGCGCG
>JAOTWJ010000075.1 GCA_029862925.1 Gemmatimonadota bacterium | reverse complement strand
CGGTGACGTTCAACGAGCCCCCGGCCGGCGTCACCGAGATCGAGGCCGGCACCGTGCTCGCGTTCGACGTGCCGTTCCGTAAACCGGGTCGGTACCAGTTCGAGGTCAGCATCGACGGGCAGGTCGAGACGGTCGTCCCGATCACCGTCGCGCAGGCGCCCCAACCGCCCAGCCCCGGGCCGCGGGCCGTGC
Source organism: Gemmatimonadota bacterium (assembly GCA_029862925.1). Taxonomy (GTDB): domain Bacteria; phylum Gemmatimonadota; class Gemmatimonadetes; order Gemmatimonadales; family GWC2-71-9; genus JAOTWJ01. The sequence goes on along the minus strand of JAOTWJ010000075.1, from coordinate 13,534 downwards.
ACTGAGCGGGAATCCGGCCATGGCGCGGCACCTGCCGCACGTGCTCGCCGTGCTCCTCGCCGCCGCTGCGCTCGGCTACGGCTTTACGGGGTATCCGCTGCTCGAGCCGGACGAAGGGCGCAACGCCGAAGTCGCGCGCGAGATGGCCGCCGGCAACGACTACGTCCTCCCGCGCCTGAACGGCCTCCCGTACATCGACAAGCCCGTCCTGTACTTCGCGGCGGGCGCGGTCGTGATGGAGCTGCTCGGTCCCACGGAGCTCGCCGCGCGACTCCCCTCACTGGTGTTCACGCTCCTCACCCTCGTGGTCCTGGTCTGGTTCGCCCGTCGGCGGATCGGCCCCGAGGGCGCGTGGATCGCGGGAATCGCCGGCGCGGCAGCGCCGTTCACCATCGCGTACGCCCGCACGGTGATCTTCGACAGCGCCCTCACGTTGTGGGTGGTCGTGGCCATCATCGCCTTCTACGAGGCCGTGGAAGCCGAGGTCGCGCCAGCAACCGCCCAACCGCCCAACCGCCCACCCGCCGGAGGCCGGGGGTGGGGCTGGGCGGTGCTCGCCTGGATCGCCATCGGTCTCGGTCTCCTGACGAAGGGCCCTGTCGCCCTGGTGCTCCCGCTGCTCGTCGCCCTCCCCTACGCCGGCTGGCGCCGTCGCTGGCGCGCGGTGCTTGAGCCTCTCGGCCTGCTCGCGATGCTCGCCATCGTGCTGCCGTGGACCTTCGCCGTCTCCCGTGCCGTGCCGGGTTTCCTGCAGTACGTGCTCGTGGTCGAGACCGCCCAACGGCTCGCCACCGACGCGCTGGGACGGACCGAGGCCTGGTGGTATTTCGCGCCCATTCTGTTGGGCGCCGCGTTGCCGTGGAGCGTCGTCGCCCTCGCCGGCACCGTTCGGGCCCTTCGCCGGCGTCCGCTGGCGTTCGATCCGCGGGCCGTGTGGCTTGGGCTGTGGGTGATCGTCCCGCTCGTGTTCTTCTCGCTCTCGCAGTCAAAACGGCCGCAGTACATCCTGCCGCTCGTGCCACCCCTCGCTCTCAGCGTGGCCCTCCTGTGGCAGGGGGCGGCGCGGCGCACGCCCGGCGCGCGCACCGCGGCGGCGGTGCTCCTGCTCCTGGGCGCCGTGCTGGTCGCCGGCGCCACCCGCCTGCCCGAGCTGGTCCGCGCGAGCGCCGAGGTCCGGGCCGCGACTCCCGGCGCCGCACGCATGCTCGGTGCGGTGGCCGTCGCAGCCGGGGCCTTCACCTGGGCGCTGTGCGCGCGGCAGGCGTGGGTGCTTGCCGCCCTTGCGCTGCCGGCGGCGGCGATCCCGATCGCAGGCGGGTCGCTGCTGTCCGCCATCGGCGCGGACCGCTCCAGTCGCGCGCTCGCCCAGGCCGTCGCCCCGTGGCTGGAACCGCACACCGAAGTCGTCGCGGTCGGCACGTTTCCGCTGTCCCTGCCGTTCTACCTCCGGCGCCCACTGACCGTGGCCACCGCCGACGCGCGCGAGCTGACCAGCAACTACATCGCGCGCCACCAGGCGGAACTCCGCCGCGTACCGGGCTCGCCCCTGCGTCCCGCCGAGTGGTGGGAGGAAGCCCTCGCCCTGTGCGGCCGCCCGCGCCTGTTCGTCGTCCCGGTGGAGGCCGCGGCGGCGCGCGCCCGGCTGGAGGAAGCGGTACCCCTGCGGGCGACCGCGCGCAAAGTGGCAGTCTACGGTCCGTGCGGCGCGGCGGGGTACGCGTACAGCCCCTAGCATGTGCGGGATCTACGGCATGGTGGCGCTCGAGCGCGGCCGGCTGCAGCCGCCGGCCGCCGACGCGCTCGCGGCCGCGCTCCACCACCGGGGTCCGGACGGCCACGGCCGGCACGCCGACGACCGAGCGATCCTGGGCGTGACGCGCCTCCGCATCGTCGATCCCCACCCCAGAGCCGACCAACCGTTCGCCGATCCGTCCGGACGCGTGGCCCTCGCGTGCAACGGCGAGATCTACAACGCCGCCGACCTCCGGCAGCGGTACCGCGCGTATCCGTTCCGCTCGCAGTCGGACGTGGAGACGATCCTGCCGCTCTACCTCGACCGCGGCCCCGCCGGTCTCGGCGAACTCGAGGGAATGTTCGCGCTCGCCATCTGGGACGCCCGCCACGATCGCCTGGTGCTCGCGCGCGACCGGGCCGGTGAGAAGCCGCTCTTCTACGGACTCGCCGAGGGAGCGCTGTGGTTCGCCTCGGAAATCGGCGCCCTGCTCCGCGCCGGGTGGTCGCGCGCCCTCGATTCCTCCGCCCTCGCCGAGTTCGTGCGGCTCGGGTACGTGCGCGAGCCGCGCACCCCCTTCGCGACGATCCGCAAGCTCCCGGCCGGCACCATCCTCACGGCCGGACGCCACGACCCGACGATCGACCCCTACTGGCAGCCCTTCGGTGAGGGGACAGACGGCGCGGACGCGGTGGCGACCCGCGATACGCTGGTCGCCGCGGTGCGCCGCCAACTCACGGCCGACGTGCCGCTCGGCGTGTTCACGAGCGGGGGGCTCGACTCCTCGCTGCTCGCCGCGATCGCCGTGGACACCCTCGGCGCGGACCGCGTCCGCACGTTTGCGGTGGGCTTCCCCGAGCGGGCGTTCGACGAGCGCCGCGACGCCGCCCGCCTGGCGGCGCACTTGGGCACCGAGCATTTCGCGGTCGAGATCCGGGAGGACGACGTGCCGGGACAACTCGATGCGCTCGCCGCCTGCGGCGAGCCAATCGGCGATCCGGCCGCCCTCCCCACCCTCGCGCTCGCCGCCGCCGCCCGGCCGCACGTCACGGTCGTTCTCAGCGGCGAGGGTGGGGACGAGCTGTTCGGCGGCTACCCCACGTACGTCGGCCACACCCTCGCCACACGCTACGCTGCGCTCCCGTCACCGCTCCGGGCCGTCACGCGCCGGCTCGCGCGCGCCCTGCCACGCGGGGCAGGCCGGCTCCCGCTCGCGTACCTGCTGGAGCGCTTCGCCGTCGAGGCCGATCGGCCCTGGCTCGAACGCCACGTGGCCTGGTTTGGCACGGGGCTGCCGCGCGACGCGTTCCCGGACGGGTCCTGCCTCGTCCCCGGGCTCGCCCCGCCGGAGGCCGCCGACCGGGACGTGGTGCGCCAGGCGATGCGATTCGATTACATGACGTCCTTGCGGGAGCGGCTGCTGGTCAAGAACGACCGCGCCACGATGCGCGTGTCGCTCGAAGCCCGTGCCCCGTTCCTGGACCCCACGCTGATCACGCAGGCGCTCGCCGCCCCGGGGCACGTGCACGTACACGGCCTCCGTGGCAAACACCTGCTCCGCGAGGTGGCACGGCCCTGGCTCCCGGGGTTTATTCTCCGCAAGCGCAAGCGCGGCTTGACGGTGCCCACCGGCCGCTGGCTGCGCGGTGTCCTTGCCGAGGCCACGGGACGGCTCGTGCGCGACGGACCGCTCGCCCGTACCGGACTGCTCCGCGCGCCCGCGCTCGAGCGGATGGTACGCGAGCACCGGACCGGCCGCGCCGATCACGGACGGGCACTGTGGCCCCTCGTGGCCCTGCACTGGTGGCTCACCTACTGGGATCTGGAGGTTCGGGGATGACTCGCGACGAGGCTCTGGCGTTGATGCACGAGCACACCGCGTCGGACGCCTTGCGGAAGCATATGTACGCGGTGGAAATCGCGATGCGTGCCTACGCGCGCGCGGCGGGTGCCGACGAAGACGCCTGGGGCATCGTCGGCCTGGTACACGACTTCGACTACGAGCGGTTCCCCAACGACGCCCATTCCCCCACGGAGGAGCACCCTTCGTGGGGCGTGCGGCTGCTCCGCGAGCGCGGCCTCGACGAGGCCGGCTGCCAGGCGATCCTCGGGCATGCGCCCTACACCGGCGTCCCGCGCGAGAGTCCGCTGGCCAAGACGCTCTTCGCGGTCGACGAGCTGTGCGGGTTCCTGGTGGCGTGCGCGTTGGTGCGCCCGTCGCGCAGCGTGTTGGACCTCGAGGTCAAGAGCGTGAAGAAGAAGCTCAAGGACAAGGCGTTCGCCCGGGGCGTGAGCCGCGAGGACATCCAGCGGGGAGCCGACGAGCTGGGCGTGCCGCTCGAGGAGCATATCCGGTTCGTCATCGAGGCCCTGCGGCCCGAGGAAACCCGCATCGGCCTTGGCGGCTCGTGAGCGCCCGGGCGGATCGCGAGGCGGGACCGGCCCATGATCCCCTCCGCCGGGCGCTCGATCGGGCGGCCGGACTGCGCGAGATCCCCGGCAACGACGCCATCCTCGAGCGACGCCATCTGGGCGAGTAGCCCAACGCCCGCCACCCGGCATGCGTAAGGAAGAAGTGCAGGACGCCGAACTCGCCGCCCGAGCCCTCGCCGGGGATCGTGACGCCTTCGGAGCGCTGACGTCGCGCTACGCCGCGCAGGCCCGGCGTGTCGCCCGGGCGGTCTTGCGGGACCCGGAGGACGCGGACGACGCCGCCCAGGACGGGTTCCTCGCCGCGCTGCGCCACCTCGGCCGCTACGATCCCGCGCGGCCGTTCGGGCCGTGGCTCATGCGGATCGTCGCGAACGCGGCGGCAGACCGGCGACGGCGGCTCAGGGTGCGACAGACCGAAGCCCTGTCGCCGCTCGCCGCCTCGGCCGACCCTGGGCCGGCGGACCTGACGGACCGACGCGCCTTCCGGGCGGCGTTCGAGGCGGCGTTGCAGGAGTTGCCCGAGCGGCAACGGATCGCGGTGGTGTTGTTCGACGTCGAGGGGTACTCGCACGCCGAGATCGCCCAGGTCGTCGGCGTGCCCGAAGGAACGGTCCGGTCGGACGTGTTTCACGCGCGTCGGGCGCTGCGAGCACCGCTCGCGGCGTGGCGGCCAACGAAGGAGTAGGACGCATGGACGTACATTCGCCGTTCGATCATCGCCCGGACCGCGACATGGGCGAGGCGCTGCGCGAAGTGCTGACGGCTCCCGACGACGACGCCTTCGTCCGCCGGGTGCTCGCGCGGGTCGGGGCGGCGCCGACGAGTTGGTGGGAAGTGCTGGACACGTGGGCGCGGCCGGGGATTGCCGCGGCCATCGTGCTGGCGGCCCTCATGGGGTTCCTGCTGGGACGGAGCGTCGGGACGGGCAGTCAGAGCGTCGCGCTCGACGAGCCGATCCAGGCGGTCGCCGAGGGGGTGGGCGTGGCGGCGTTGTTCACCGCGGCACGGCCGCCCGACGTGAATGCGGTCCTCACGGCCGCCAACGGATCCGACTGACGGGACGTAAGGGGGAGCGAGAGACGGTCATGCTCAATCGATCAAAGCTGTTCGCCGCCGGACTGCTCACCGCCGCGTTTCTCGCGGGGGCGGGCGTGGGTGGTGCGGTCTCAGCCGCCTGGGGCGACCGGGCCCGGGGGGAACCCCGCCGGCCCGAGGGGCCGCGCCCGAGCTATGCGGAACGGCTCCAGCAGGACCTCACCCTCACCCCCACGCAACGGGACACCGTCGAACGGATCGTGATCGGCTACCAGGGCGCCATGGAGAGCATCTGGACGGAAGTTCGGCCGCGCATGGACTCGGTGCGGCTCGCGATCCGGACCGAGATCCTGGCCGTGCTGGATTCCGCGCAGCAGGAGCGGTTCCGCGCACTCATCGCCCGGGGCGACAGCGCGCGGGCACGCGAACGGGAGGGACACGGTGGGCGACGTTAAGCGATGGGCGGGTCTCGCCGCCGGGATCCTCCTCCTCGCGGCGAGCGAGGCGGCGGCACAGGAACCGATGCCCGAAGCCACGGTCGGGTTGGACGAGGCCATCGAACTGGCGCTCCGCGCCCAGCCGGCCGTCGTCCAGGCCCGGGGCAACCTCAGCGTGGCGCGCGCCAGCCAGCGGGAGGCCATCGGCAACTGGCTGCCGTCGCTGAGCGGCAGCAGTTCGTGGAGCCGCAGCTCCACGAGCCGGTTCGATCCCGCGACGCAGCGGGTGGTGGACGGGGCGGGAACCAGCATGTCCGCTGGCCTGTCGGCCTCGCTCGTGCTGTTCGACGGCTTCAGCCGCCTCGCGGAAAACCGCGCGGCCAGCGCCGACGTGACGAGCGCCGACGCGGAGCGCGTGAATCAGGAATTCCAGGTGGTGCTGCAAACGAAACAGGCGTTCTTCAACGCCCTGGCAGCCGCCGAGCTGGTGCGCGTGTCGGACACGCGCATCCGGCGGGCCGAGGAGCAGCTCAAGACGGCCAAGGAGAAGCTGGCCGCGGGCAGCGCCACCCGATCCGATACGCTGCGCAGCACGGTCGAGGTCGGGAACGCGCGGCTCCAGCGACTCACCGCGGAGACGCAACTCGCGACCGCGGAAGCGAACCTTGCCCGGCTGATCGGTTACGACGGACCCGTGCACGCGGTCGGCGATTCCAGCCTCTATGCCCTCGCCGAGCTGGACACGCTTGCCCTCCGGGCGGAGGTGCTGCAGTCGGCACCGTCAGTGCAGGTGGCCGAGGCCAACGAGAAGACCGCCGCCGCCCAAGTGGCGGTGAGCCGGGCGCAGTACTTCCCGACCGTCACGGCCTCGTACTCACAGACCTACGCGGGCAGCGCGCTGGACGACCTCAACAACTCGTGGTCGGCGCGGGTCGCCCTCTCGTGGCCACTGTTCAACGGGTTCACGCGCGAGACCAACTTCACCCGCAGCACCACGAGCCGTGAGACCGCGGCCGCGCGCGCCGCCGACGCGCGCCGGCAGGTGGCCGCGCAGCTCACGCAGCAACTGTCGGCCCTGCGCAGTGCGCAGGCACAGACCGGCATTGCCCAGGCCAGCCTTGCGGCGGCCGAAGAGGATCTCCGCGTGGTGCGGGAGCGGTATCGGCTGGGCGTTGCCACGATCATCGAGGTGCTCACGTCCCAGGTCACGCTCGACCAGGCGGAGGTCGACATCGTACAGGCGCGGCTCGATTTCCTCGTCGCCCGTGCGCAACTCGAGGCGCTGCTGGGGAGGGAACTATGACCGCGCTCGCGCACATGGACTTCCGGACGGGCGACGTCCCGCAGCCGGACATCATCATCCTGACACACAAGCTCGTACGGGACTATCAGGTCGGCACGGAGACCGTGCATGCGCTGCGCGGCGTGAGTCTGCAGATCAAGCGCAACGAGTTCACGGCCATCATGGGACCCTCGGGGTCGGGCAAGTCCACCCTCATGAACCTGCTCGGGTGTCTCGATACGCCGACGGACGGGGAGTACTGGCTCAACGGACAGCAGGTCAGCGAGCTGGACGACAACGAGCTGGCACGGATCCGCAACAAGGAGATCGGGTTCGTGTTCCAGACGTTCAACCTCCTGCCGCGTGCCACGGCGCTCCACAACGTCGAGCTGCCGCTGATCTACGCCGGGATGTCGGCACGGCAGCGGCGGGAGCGCGCGGCGTATGCGCTCGACCAGGTGGGACTTGCGGATCGTACCCACCACCGGCCGAACGAGCTGTCGGGCGGCCAGCGGCAACGCGTGGCCATCGCGCGCGCCCTGGTGAACAGCCCGAGCATTCTGCTCGCGGACGAACCGACCGGCAATCTCGACAGCGCCACCAGCGGCGAGATCATGCAGGTGCTCGACCAGCTGCACCGTGGCGGGCAGACGATCATTCTCATCACTCACGAACACGATATCGCGGCGCACGCCCACCGGGCGGTCCACCTGCTGGACGGCATGGTCGCGCGCGACGAGGTCACGAGGACAGCATGACGCACACGATTGCATTCCGCATGGCGGGGGCGCTGGCGCTCGCCGGGCTCGCCGCGGCCTGCGGGGACGAGCCTCCACCACCCATCTATCAGGCCGTGCCCGTGGCGACGCGCGATATCGTGGTCTCGGCGAGCGCGGCCGGCGCCATCGAGCCGATCATGACCGTCGAGGTGAAATCCAAGGCCTCCGGCGAGATCATGCAGGTGGCGGTCGAGACCGGCGACTCGGTGCGCCCCGGCCAGCGGCTCGTGCGGGTGGACCCGCGCGTTCCCGAGAACGCGCTGCGCCAGGCGGAAGCCGACCTCGACGTCGCGCAGGCCAGTCTCGCCAACGCGCAGGCGCAGCTCCGCCGCTCCGAGGAACTGTTCAAGACGCAGTCGATCACGGAGCAGGAGTACGAGAACGCGCGACTCCAGGCGGCCAACGCCAACGCACAGCTCATACGGGCCCGCCGCTCACTCGACGACGCCACGATCGCGTTCGAGGATACGGACGTCCGGGCGCCGAGCAGCGGCGTGATCATCGAGCGGAACGTGGAAGTCGGAACCGTCATCTCATCCGCCACCAGCAACGTCGGTGGCGGGACGGTCCTGCTGCGGATGGCCAACCTCGACACGGTGCAGGTGCGGGCGCTGGTGGACGAAACGGACATCGGGAAGATCACCGCGGGGATGCCGGTCACGATCGCGGTGGACGCGTATCCCAACCGCCCCTTCGAGGGCCGGGTGCTCAAGATCGAGCCGCAGGCGGTGACACAGCAGAACGTGACCATGTTCCCGGTGCTCGTGCAGATCGGCAACCGGCAGGGGCTGCTCAAGCCCGGCATGAACACCGAAGTCGAGATGCACGTGGGCAACGCCGAGCGCGTCCTCGCGATTCCTAACGCCGCGCTTCGCACCCAGCGGGACGTGGCGTCGGCAGCGATCGTGCTCGGGCTCGATCCCGACCAGGTCCAGCAGCAGCTCGCCGACGCCCGGCAGGCCCAGAACGGCGCCGGCCAGACGTCCCTTGGCGGGACCACCGCCGCGGACTCCACGGCGGCCAACGCCGCCGTCTACCGCACGCCCGACGGTCGCGAGATCAAGCTGCCCGACGGGATCACCGCGCAGCAGGTGGACGCCCTCTTCGCCAAGATGCGGAGCGGCGGCGGGCCGGCGGCGCTCTCGGACGCGGAACGGGCACTGTTCCAGCGCCTCCGCGGGTCGTTCGGCGGCGGCGCGGCACGTCCCGCCAGCCACGCCAGGAGCCAGACGAGCGGCGCCCTCACCGGTGGCAGCTACATCGTGTTCGCGTTGCGAAATGGGGCCCCCACACCCGTCGAGATCCGCACCGGCCTCACGGACCTCGACTACTCCGAGGTGCGCAGCGGGCTCACGGCCTCCGACACCGTGCTCGTGCTCCCGAGCGCGAGCCTGGCGCAATCACTCGAGGAGTGGCGCGAGCGCATGAACCGGGTCACCGGCGGCGGCGGGGTGCCGGGGATGCAGAAGACCACGACCTCGACGAACCGGAGCCGCTGATGCTGTTCGGCGAGATCTTCATGGTGGCCCTCGGGGCCATCCGGGCCAACAAGCTCCGCTCCGCCCTCACGATGCTCGGCATCGTGATCGGCGTGGCAGCCGTCATCACCATGGTGGCCCTCGGCGCGGGTGCCCAAAAAGCCGTGCAGGAACGGATCCAGCAGCTCGGCACCAACCTGCTCTCGATCTACCCCGGCCAGTCGTTCATGCGGGGCGTGGCGTCCAATCAGCGCGTCAATCTCACCATGGACGACGCCGACGCCATCCGCCAGGCGGCCCGGGTGATCACGGAAGTCGTGCCCGAGCTCAACAGCAACCAGCAGGTGAAGCTGAACAACCAGAACATCAACGTGAACATCATCGGTACGACCCCCAACTTCGTGCCGGTCAACAACTACAACGTGGCGGCCGGCCGGATGTTCACGGCGGGCGACGATGACGGACGCAAACGCGTGGCCGTCATCGGATGGGGCGTGCCCGGCATGCTCAACGTGAACGGGCTCGCCATGCTCGGCCAGACCGTGCTCATCCGCGGGATCCCCTTCGAGGTGATCGGCCTGCTCGAGGAGAAGGGCACGACGGGCGGGTGGGGCAACCCCGACGAGCAGATTCTCATTCCCCTGCAGACCGCGCGGTACCGCGTGTTCGGTACCGACCGGCTGCGCTCGATCACGGTGCAGGTGGGCTCAGCGGATTCGATCAACATCGGCATGCTGGAGATCGAGCGCGCGCTGCGGAGCGCGCACGGCATCCGTCCCGGGGGCGAAAACGACTTCCAGATCCGGAACCGGGCCGACTTCCTCGCGACCTTCGAGGAAACGACCAGGACGTTCACGTTCCTGCTCGCGGGCATCGCGGCGGTGAGCCTGCTCGTGGGCGGCATCGGCATCATGAACATCATGTTGGTGTCGGTGACGGAACGAACCCGCGAGATCGGCGTGCGCAAGGCGCTCGGCGCCACGCGCAAGAGCATCATGCTCCAGTTCCTGGTCGAGGCAATCGTCCTCTGCCTCATGGGCGGCATCGTGGGAATCCTGCTTGGCACGGGCGGCGCGTTTGCGCTCTCGTCGCTCGCCAACTGGAATACGCTGATTTCGCCCGTGGCCATCGCGCTCGCCGTCGCGTTCAGCCTCGCGGTGGGACTGTTCTTCGGCATCTGGCCCGCCCAGCGCGCCGCGAAGCTCGACCCGATCGTGGCGCTGCGGTACGAGTAACCCAGGCCCTGCCACCCCACTCCGGCGGCTTGGCGGTTGGGCGGTCGGGCGGTCGGGCGGTGGCCGTGTACCCCGCGCACCCGACCAACCGCCAAGCCGCCAAGCCGCCCGTTTTGCCCCTATCTTTCGCTCGCCATGCGAACCGGTCTCGCACTCCTCCTCACCCTGCTGATCCCCGCCGGCGCGCTGGGGGCCCAGCAGACCACCTACCATGGGCGTGCCGGCACCCTCGCGGCCGCGCCGCCTCGACTCCTCGACATGCCCGTCACCGTAGACGGCGTCCTGGACGAACCCGTGTGGCAGCGCGCCGCCATCCTCACCGGGTTTTCGCAGTACCGGCCCGTGGACGGCCGCCCCGCCGAGGACTCCACCGAGGTGCTGGTGTGGTACGCGCCCGATGCCATCCACTTCGGGATCCGGGCGTTCGAGCCGCACGGCCAGGTGCGCGCCACGCTCGCCGACCGCGACAAGATCGACACCGACGACAACGTGCAGATCCTGCTCGACACGTTCGACGACCGGCGGCGGGCCTATGTCTTCAGCGTGAATCCCCTCGGCGTCCAGGCGGACGGCATCCGCACCGAGGGCAGCGGTGGTGCCGCGGGCGGGCCGGGCGCCGGCGGGCGGTTCGAAAACGTGGACATGAATCCCGACTTCACGTTCGAGTCGCACGGACGGCTCACGCCGTGGGGCTACGAGGTCGAGATCCGGATTCCCTTCAAGAGCATCCGCTTTCCGGGCGCCGACCCTCAGCGCTGGTCCATCAACGTCATCCGCAAGACCCAGCATTCGGCGTACGAAGACACCTGGACGCCCGCCGTCCGCGCCAACGCGTCCTTCCTCGCGCAGTCCGGAACGCTGGAGGGCCTCTCGGGCCTGCGTCGCGGACTCGTGCTGAGCGTCAATCCGTTCGCCACCGGCCGCCTGGCCGGCGCCCCCGATTCCCTCGGCGACTGGACCTACGACGCCACGCCGGAGGCCGGGGTCAACGTGTCCTGGGGCATCACGACCAACCTCACGCTCGACGGCACCGCCAACCCCGACTTCTCACAGGTCGAGGCGGACGTCGCCCAGATCACGGTGAACGAGCGGTTTGCGCTGTTCTTCCCCGAGAAGCGGCCGTTCTTCCTCGAGGGCATCGAGTTGTTCAATACGCCCAACTCGCTGATCTACACGCGCCGTATTCGAGAACCCCTCGGCGGCGTGAAGCTCACCGGCAAGCTCGCCGGCACGAGCGTCGCCCTGCTTTCCGCCGTGGATGCGCGGGGCGCGTCTGCCACCGGCGACCGTCATCCCGTGATCAACGCGCTCCGCGTCCGCCGCGATGTCGGCGCGCAGTCCACGGTCGGCTTGACCTACACCGACCGCATCGAGGGCAGTGACTACAACCGGCTGGCCTCCGCCGACGTACGTCTGGTGTTCGCCCGGCTCTACTTCTTCGAGATCCAGGGCGCGGCCAGCCGGACGCGGGAGGCGGGCGTCACCGCCACGGCGCCGTTGTGGGAGGTGACCGTCGACCGCACCGGCCGGTCGTGGGGATTCAATTACCGCATTCGCGGCATCCACGAGGACTTCCGGGCCGACGCGGGCTTCGTTCCCCGCAGCGGGATCGTGGAGCCCTTCATCGCCAATCGCCTGTCGGCCTACGGCCGGCCGGGGGCGTTCCTCGAAACCTGGACGGGCTTCTTCGCCCTCACGGGAGTCTGGAACTACCGCGAGTTCTTCGACGGTGGCAGCATTCTGGAAAGCGACGTCGGACACACCAGCTTCTTCACCGTGCGCGGCGGCTGGGGCGCGACGGTGAGGCCCAACTGGCAAACCGTCCGCTTCGATCCGGCATTCTACGGCGAGTACTTCGTGGATACCGGCGCCGACACGGTGCCGCTGGGGTTGCCCGACCGGCTCACCGATCTGTGGAGCCTCGGGCTCTCGGTGAGCACGCCGCAGTTTCCCACGATCGCCGCATCGGTCGGGGCGAGCCTGGGCACCGTCCCGGCCTTCTTCGAACCCGCGCCGGCTCGGACGGCGTCATACAACACGACCGTTACGTGGCGACCCACCGAGAAGGTGCGGGTTGAGGCGCGCTACGTGTACTCCCGCCTGAACCGGGAACGCGACGGCACCCGGCTGTCCACGGCGCACATCCCCCGGCTCAAGTTCGAGTACCAACTGTCACGCGCCGTCTTCGTGCGCTTCATCGGGCAGTACACCGCGCAGGAACGGGATGCCCTGCGCGATCCGGCCACCGACCAGCCGATCCTGATCGCCGAGAACGGCGGCACCTTCCGCGCGGCGACGCCAGGAGTGCAGAATGACGTGCGCATGGACTGGCTCTTCTCGTTCCGTCCCACGCCCGGCACCGTGGCGTACGCCGGCTACGGCACCAGCCTGACCGAGGACGACGCGTTCACGTTCCGGGATCTCCGCCGTGTGAGCGACGGCTTCTTCCTCAAGCTGAGCTATCTCTTCCAACTGTGATCCCGTGACCTTCGTCCGCGCGCTCGCCTGCCGCCGGTGCGGCACCCCGGCGGAGAAGATCGCCCAGCCCGGGTGTGCGCGCTGCGGCGCGCCCCTCGACCCGGTCTACGATTGGGAGGCGATCGGCGCGGCGGTCACGCGGCAGGACGTCATGATCCGGCCGCGCACCATTTGGCGCTACCGCGAGCTGCTCCCGCTCGACGAGCCGCCGCGCACGAGCCTCCATGTGGGCTGGACGCCGCTGGTGGAGCTGCCGCATCTGGCCGAGCTCCTCGGGGTGGGGCGGCTCTGGGCCAAGGTGGACGGGGTTTCCTTCCCGTCCCTCTCGTTCAAGGATCGGGTCGTCGCCGTGGCACTCAACAAGGCGCTCGAGCTTGGGATCGAGACGGTCGGCTGTCCGAGCACCGGGAACCTCGCCAACGCGGTCGCCGCCCACGCCGCCGCCGCGGGCCTCGACGCCTGGATCTTCGTGCCGGACACGCTGGAGCGCGCCAAGAGCGTCGGCACGATGGTCTACCACCCGAACATCGTGCGGGTGCACGGCACGTACGACGAGATCAACCGGCTGTGCCGCGAGGCGGCGACCGCGTTCGGCTGGGGGATCGTGAACGTGAACTTGCGGGCCTACTACGGCGAGGGTTCCAA
>JAOTWJ010000252.1 GCA_029862925.1 Gemmatimonadota bacterium | reverse complement strand
CGCGATACGCGACGCGGCCGGCCGACGGCGGTCGAGCGCCTAGCGCGATCCGGCGCGGCAGTGGGCGGCGCGCATCCACGAGAACAGCCCCGACGTCGTTCGGACGCCGGGGCTTCGTGGCTTCTACCGGAAAGCGCGGGCCCTGTGAATCGTGGCCCCGGCGTTAGGCCGCTTCGTAGAACGTCAGCACCTGTTCTTTGGCGAGATCGAGCGTGGCGACGACCTGCGGATCGAATTGCGTCCCCGCTCCCTCCTGCAGGATCTCCACCGCCTGCCAATGGTGACGTCCCGCCCGATAGGGGCGGTCGCTGACGATCGCGTCATACGCATCGGCCACCGCCAGAATGCGGGCGCCGATGGGGATCGCCTCGCGACCGTCCTCGTAGCGTCGATGGTGATCCAGCACGATCGGGATGGCATCCTGTAACACCCCGCCGGCGGTGAGCAGCAGCTGCGCGCCGAGTTGCGTGTGGTTGTCCACTGCCGCCTTCTCGGTCGGGTCCAGGGCCGCTGCGCGCTGAATCAGCTCGATGACCTCGATCTTGCCGATGTCGTGGAGCAAGGCCGCGATCCAGATATTGTGGACGTGTTCAGGCGCGAGGCCGAGCCGTCTGGCGAGCTCGGTGGAGATGGCGGCCACGCGTTCCGAGTGACTCTTGGTGTAGGCATCGGCCGATTCGAGGTATTTCGTGAGGATCGCGATGATGCCCAGGTAGGCGTCCTGCAGCTGCGCCACCTGCTTCAGGTTCTTCTCATGCAGCTGACCGACGATCGCTCCGGTGAGTATGAGGAAACTCGACCAGATCACCAGATTCCAGAAAGGAGACTCGGCAGTCGGCGCCCTGCTGGTGCCATTCACCAGCGTCGTGAACACCACGAACCCGGTGGCCAGCAGGGCGGCGAGCATGGCTTGCCTCGTGCCCAGGTAGAATCCGGCGAGCAGTACGGGGATGAAGTAGAACAGCAGGAAGGCGTACTTGTTGACGACGAAGAAGTCGATGAACAGCACGCTGCCGAGCAGCACCAGAACCAGCACGGCTTCGAAGTGCTGAAACAGCCCCGCCTTGAGCTTCGTAAGCCACTCCTCGCCTGGCTGGGGTCCGCCGAATCCGGACTCCAGGCCGCGCAGTCCCGGAGCTGAGCCGGTCGCCAACGAGGGGGCGGTCCCGCGCCCTCCGAGATTCTGCATCGGTGTCCCGCGTGTCTGGGGCATAGCGCCTTCCCTTCGGATAGTCCTCCACGATCCGAGTCAAGAAAGTACGCTGTCCGCCGGCCGCGACGTGTGAGCTTCCTCACCAATCTGGCCCGCGGTCTGGCGACGGATCGACGGATCGACGGATCGGGGGATCGAGGGAGCATGGGGAGGACGGGACGCTGGCCGAGTCCCCCCCGCGGCGATGGGCCGGATCGGTGGTCTTTCGGTACGATTCGGGCCGAGCGTATGTTGGGGGGTGGCGGCAGACGCTCGGCGAGGACGTCGCCACGCGTAAGCGGACCGAGGGGCTTTGGGCCCCGGATGTTCATCTCCTGGGGCGGGAGCGTGGTGACGACCGTCGGCCTCGTGCTGCTGGTCCTGGGCTCGGTTCGCTAGCCGCTTCTCGCTGACGTCACGACCGCAGAGCATGCAGAGGCCGCAACATCGACCCCCATCAGCGACTGTATGACGACGTTCGGCTCCTCGGCACGCTGCTGGGCGATACCCTGCGCGCCCAGGAAGGCGAGGCGCTGTTCGAGATCGTCGAGCGCGTGCGGGCCCTGGCGAAGAGCGCGCGCCGCGGTGACACCGGCTTCGCGGAGCTCCAGCGCACGCTGCGTGATCTGTCCGTCGCGGACGCGCTCCCGGTGGCGCGGGCATTCGCCCATTTCCTCACCCTGGCCAACATCGCCGAGCAGCACCACCGCATCCGCCGTCGCCGTGATTATCGGCGGGACGCCCGCAAGGCGCCGCAACGGGGCTCCCTCGCCGACAGCTTCACCCGCCTGACGGCGGCCGGGATCTCGGCGGCCGACCTCCGTGCCGGCGTGCGTGCACTGGGCATCGAGCTGGTGCTCACGGCGCACCCCACGGAGGTCGTGCGCCGGACCCTGCGCCAGAAGCAGCGGCACGTCGCGGACCTGCTGGCCGCGGGCGACCGGCCCGACCTGACCGCCCCTGAGCGCGACGACCGGCTGCGGCGGCTGGCGGCCGAGGTCGCGGCCATCTGGATGACCGACGAGGTCCGCCGCGAGCGCCCGACCCCGTTCGACGAGGTCCAGTGGGGGTTGGTCGCCTTCGAGCAAACGCTGTGGGACGTGGTGCCCCGGTACCTGCGCGCCCTGGACGACGCCCTCCGGACAACGACCGGGGAGGGGCTGCCCGACGACGCGGCGCCGGTCCGTTTCGGCTCCTGGATGGGTGGCGACCGCGACGGCAACCCCACCGTGACCCCGTCGGTGACGACCCAAGCGTGCCTCCTGGCGCGGTGGATGGCCGCCGACCTCTACGAGAAGGAGCTCGAGCTGCTGCGCACCGACCTGTCCATGCGGTCGGCGAGTTCCGAGCTGCGGGCGCGCGTCGGCGACACCCCGGAGCCCTACCGCGCGCTGCTCAAGCCGGTCGCCGAGCGGCTCCGCCGGACCCGGGACCGGATGGCGCAGTGGCTCGCCGAGGGCGCCCCGTTCGAGGCTGGCGCCGACCTGTACCTGGACCCGGAAGAGCTGGCGGAGCCGCTGCGCCTCTGCGCCCGGTCACTGGCGGAGACCGGCGGCGCGGTGGTGGCGGACGGACGGCTTCGCGACCTGCTGCGCCGACTTCCCTGCTTCGGGCTCACGCTGGTGCGGCTTGACCTCCGGCAGGAGGCGGAGCGCCACACGGAGACCCTGGACGCCGTCACCCGGCATGCGGCGCTGGGATCCTATGCCGAATGGGGAGAGGCGCAGCGGCAGGCGTTTCTGCTGGAGGAGCTGCGCGCCGGGGCTCCAGTCACCACGCGGTCGTTCGCGGCATCCCGCGCCTTCGCGGATCCCGTGCGCGACGTGCTCGACACGCTGCGCGTGGCGGCGACCCTCCCGCCGGACTCCCTGGGCGCCTACGTCATCTCGATGGCGCGCGCGCCGTCCGACGTCCTCGCGGTCGAGTTGCTCCAGGAC
>JAOTWJ010000251.1 GCA_029862925.1 Gemmatimonadota bacterium | reverse complement strand
CGGGGCCCGAATTCACACAACGCTCGATACCGGGACGACCGGGGAGGACGCGTGAAACGCAGTATCGCCATTCTGGTCCTCGTGGGGGCCATTCTCGTGGTCGGCTACCTGGTGTGGGGCAGCACGACCCTGGTGCAGGCCGAGTGTGAGGTGTGCCTCGAGTTCCGCGGGCAGCGCGAGTGCCGCCGCGGGTCGGGGACGACGGACGACGAAGCCCGCGCAGCGGCGCAGAAGGCCGCCTGTGGCATCATGGCGGCTGGAATGGACGCGTCGATCGCGTGTCAGAACACCGTTCCCAAGACCGTGCAGTGCGGGCGATGAAGGTGCCGGCGCAGCGCCCCGGCGGTGTGGAGGACCGATGGAGCGTCAGTCGCGTGAATTACCTGACGTCGACGGCCTTCACGCTCCCCGGCTACCGAATCGCCGAGAATCTCGGCGTGGTGCGTGGGGTCATCGTGCGTTCGCGGTCGATCGTCGGCACCGGATTGGCGGCGTTGCACACGATCATTGGTGGGAACATCGCGCTGTTCACCCAGCTATGCGAGAAGACGCGCGGGGACGCGTTCGACCTGATGGTGCAACACGCGGCCGACATCGGCGCGAACGCGGTCATCGGCGTGCGCTACGACGCGACGGACATCATGCGGGGAGTCACCGAGGTGCTGTGCTATGGGACGGCGGTGATCGTGGAGGAGGAAGCCTCGGGCAAGCGCCCCTAGCGTCGGCCGATGCCCACGGCCAAGCCGACCTGCTCCACGGTTTCCCGCCGGGTCCCGTCGCCCAGGTCCAGGCGCTCGAGACGGTAGCGCAGCCGCAGGGCCACGGGGAGGCGGCCCACCGCCACCTTCAATCCGCCTTCGAGACCACGGCCGCCATCGAACGGCTCGGCCACTTCGACGTCGGCGCTCACGACCACCCAGCCCTCCGCGTAGGCCTCGATGGTCGGCCCGAGGACCTCGGTGGCTGCCTGGAGGTGCGCTTCCCAGAGCAGCCAGCGCTGCGTCCCCCCGGGCTCGACGAAACTCCGCACGTGCGGACCGAACCCGAGCGCTGCCCACCGGAGCGGGCGGAGCACGAAGAACACGTGGCCCTCGACGAAATCGGTTGACGGGCCTCCCGACTCGTCGAGGGAGCCCTCCTGGTATCCGACCGCGAGCGCGGCGGGACCGACCGCGAACGCGGCCTCGCCCCCGAGGCCAAGCCCCGACCGCTCCCGCAGGCCTGCGGGACGGTCGCCAGTGACCCAGACCCCGTGCACCACGGCTCGGATCGCGCCGGATTGGGCCGCCATCGGCCCGGCGGACAGCGCCAGGAGCGCCGCCGTCAGCGTCACCCGCATCACGGGCTCTCTGCCTCGATGATCTGCGCCGTCCCCGCCCGCACCTCGAGGAGCGCGCGGCGCATCCGGTCCCGATTCTGTCGGGCTACCCCCTCCACACGCGCGCGCCAGTCGGCGCGCACCCGTTCGTTCGCCGCCATGTTTTCGGGAATCGGCCGACCTGGGCGGCGGGCAAAGAACCCGGAGAACCCGGCCACGGTCACGGCGGCGCCCACGGCAAACCGCGTGGGAGACAGATCGACGTCGGAGGACAGCGCGGAGGGCAGCACCGCGATGGCCGTGCCGATCGCGAGGCTCCCGATCAGGGCCTCGAGGGCCGGTCCGGCCGCCGAGCGTTCCGGCAGCAACACGGAGTCGGCCGGCGGTGCCGGGTGCGGGACGGTGTCCACGCCCGCGATGCGGACGTCGAGCGGGATCCGCACCGTCCGCCCCGTCGCCCCCGTCGAGTCGAGGGAGGTCACCCGCAGCACGTAGCGACCTTCTGCGAGCGGCTCGTCCTCTGCTCCGCGCCCGTCCCATTCCAATCGCAAGCTGTCACCGACGGGGCCGGCGTACACCGTTCGGAGGGTCCGGCCATCCGCCTGCGCGATCTCCACGCGGACGTCGTGGTAGGTCGATCCGAATACGTCGATGGGGTAGTCGGGTTGGCCGCTCCGAATCGTGCGCACCGGTACGAAGCCGAGTGCGGCCGCTGGGGTGCGCCGGCGCGCGGCGTCGAAGACGGTAGTCACCTCGGGCGGGAAGATCAGGCGGTCGAGCCGGTAGCGCGGGTCGGATCGCACGAGGCGGGTGAAGACCGCTACTGCCGAGTCCGGCCGGTTACGGAAGAGCTCTGCCGCTCCGAGGTACGCGAGCGCCTGGGATCGGTTGGGCGTGTCCAACCCCGGGGTCGGGGCGGCGAGCGCCCGGCGGAGCAGACCGGCGGCTTCGGCAAACTCGAGTTGCTGATACGCACGAATTCCGGAGACGAGGAGTTGCCCGGGAGCCTGCGCCAGAACAATCGCCGGTGTCGCCCCCATCAGGGCGAGGCTCAGCCCCACCGCTCGGAGGCCGGCCCTCACGGCCGCAGTGGCGCCAGCACGATGTCCAGGAGTCGCAGGGACTGGCCCGGCTGGAGCCGGATCTCCTGTTCGAAGGCCTCGTAGCCGTCGCGCACGACCCGCAGGAGGTGCGTGCCGGCCGGCACCTCGACGTTGGCCCGCGGTGTGTTGCCGAGGAGACGGTCACCAAGGTAGACCGCGCCCCACGGGGTGGAGTTGACCGAGAGGGTGGCGGTGGCCGCCGCCGGTGCGGGCGCGGTCTGAGCCACCGGGGCCGGCCCTGCGCGCACCGGAGCCGGCTCCGGACGCCGCGGCGTCGGGTCGGGGACCGCCGGTTCGGCCGCCACGTCCGAGGGAACCTGAGCGGGCCGCGGTGCCGCGGCCGCCGGAGCCTCGGCCCATCGCGGCGGCCCCGACTCGGCCGCCGGCCGGTGGAGCACTGCCCAGGTCAGCCCCGCCGCCGCCAGGGCGACGACCGCAAGGAGTGCCGGCAGCCGAAAGCGCCCTCGGGGACGATGCTCCAACGCCGGTTCCGGAACGACGACCGTCGGGATACCCGAGCGCGGAATCGCCCCAGCCGCACCGGACGCCCGCACCCCCGCACCGCCGAGGACGGCCACGAAATCCAACACGTTACTGAAGCGCTCGCTCGGATCCTGCCGCACCGCCCGGGCGATCGCCGTGGGCACATGCGGGGGCACTCCGGGACCAAGCAGGTCTTCGAGCGCCTGCCGGGGGCTCGCCTCGGCGGGCGGCCCGGACGCATCGTCCGCGTTCGGAACC
>JAOTWJ010000250.1 GCA_029862925.1 Gemmatimonadota bacterium | reverse complement strand
GAGTCGGCCCTTCCGGAACCGGTGGTCCAGGATCACCCACCCGCGTGACCGAAGGTACTCGGCGGCCTCCCGCTCACCAGCCAGCCCGCGCTGCTGGCGGGGATCGGTCCACTCGGCGGGATCGGACTTGATGGGCACGCTCGCAACCTAAGACCTCATGCCGTGCGACCGTCATCAAACCGCTGCCGGATGGGTGAAAAGTGAAAAGTGAGAAGGAACCGCAAAGAGCCGACAGGGGGCCGCGGGGGACGACCCATGTCACCTTTCACGTTTCACGTTTCACGTTTCACGTTTCACGTTTCACGTTTCACTTTTCACTTCTCACTTTTCACTTTTCACTCTTGAGTTCACTCCCCACAGTACTCATCCAACTGCCCTCCCCCGATCAACACTTCCCGCGGCTTCGACCCGTCCGGCGGACCCAGAATCCCGGCCTCGTGCAGCTGGTCGACGATGCGCGCGGCGCGACCGTAGCCGATCCGGAGCTTTCGCTGCAGCAGCGACGTCGAGCCGAGCTGGTGCTGGATGCACAGTTCGGCCGCCTCACGGAACAGCGCGTCCCGCTCCCCTGCCGCCTCCGCCACCCCTGTCGCGTCTGCCCCTTCCTCCACCATCTCTCTCGCCGCGACCACATCCAAGATGTCCGCTTCTCCGGTTTCCGGCGGCAGCAGCCCCTGCGACGCCAGCGCGGCGTCCCGCTCGGCCTTCTGGTCGGCGTACCAGCCGGTCAACCGTTCCGTCTCGTCGGTCGAGATGAACGCGCCTTGAAGCCGCACGGGCTCGCTCTTCCCCGGCGGCAGGAACAGCATGTCCCCGTTCCCCAGCAGCGCCTCGGCGCCGTTCTGATCGAGAATCGTACGGCTGTCCACCTTGGAGGCCACGCGGAACGCGATCCGGCTGGGGAAGTTCGCCTTGATGAGCCCGGTGATGACGTTGACGCTGGGCCGCTGCGTCGCGAGCAGCAGATGGACGCCGGTCGCCCGGGCCTTCTGCGCCAGGATCGCCAGCGGTTTCTCCACCTCGCCCTGCACCGTCATCATCAGGTCGGCGAGCTCATCCACGATCAGGATGACGTATGGTAGCGGACCCTCCGTGTAGGGCTGGCTCGCGGTGAGCGGGAGTTCTCCCTGTTCACTCGCGGTCAGCCGCCCGCCACTCGCCTCCAATCGCGTCACAGCGGGCTCCACCAGCTCCTTCTCGTCCGCGACTTTCCGATTGAAGTCCGCGATGTTCCGTGCCCCGTTCGCGTGGAACAAGGCGTAGCGGTGCTCCATCTCGTAGACCGCCCACTTGAGCGTCTTCGCGGCGTCCTTGTTGTTCGTGACGACCGGGTGGCGCAAATGCGGCAGGGCGTTGTAGCCCGACAGCTCGACCATCTTGGGGTCGATCATCAGGAGCCGGAGCTGCCGCGGCGCGTAGCGGTACACGAGGCTCGTGATGATCGTATTGATGCAGACCGACTTGCCCGAGCCGGTGGCGCCCGCGATCAGCAGGTGCGGCATCTTGGCGAGATCGGTGACGATCGGCTTGCCCTCGAGGTCGCGCCCGAGCACGATGGGGAGCGCGCCGCGGGCCCGTTCCCATTCGTGCGCCTCGATGAGCTCCCGCACCTTGACGATGCGAGCCGTCGGGTTCGGCACCTCGATCCCGACGGCGGCCTTCCCCGGAATCGGCGCCACGATGCGGATGGACTGCGCGCGCATGGCCAGCGCGAGGTCGTCGGCCAGCGCGGCGATGCGGTTCACCTTCACACCGGATCCCGGCGCCACCTCGTATTGCGTGACGACCGGCCCGGTCGTCCGCCCCACGACGGTGCCCTCCACCCGGAAGGTCCCGAGGGTCTCGATCAGTACGCGCCCCAACCGGTCCAGCTCGGCCTCGCCGGCGTCGACCGCCTCGCGAGGCGGCGCGTCGAGCAGGTCGATGGGGGGAAGTTCGTCGAGCTCGACCCCGTCCTCGGCGCGCCGGCGGATGGGCGGTTGGGCGGTTGGGCGGTCTGACTGCGGGGTCGCCACTTTGGCGGTGGTCCTTCGGGCCTTCCGAACCCTCAGTTGCTCGAGCTCGCCCGCATCGTCGTCGTCCTCGTCTTCGACTTCGCGTGCCGCCTGGGTGAGCCGCCGTGAACCGCCCAACCGCCCAACCGCCAGACCGCCCGTCCCTCGATCGCTCGTGAGTCTCCGAAACGGATGCCAATCCACGGTCACCAAGGTCAGCCCCGACAGCGCCACCAGGCCCAGCACGACCGCCCCAGCCAGGCCGACCACGGAGCGTACGCCGACGACGATCATGCCGGGCAACACGCCCACGAGCTTCTGCGCCAGGGTCCAGTCGGTCCAGGCCGCGGCGAAATCGGTCCCGGAACGCACGCCGGCGCCCACGCCGATGACGTAGGGCACCAGGAACACGAGGCCGGCGCCCAGGATGCCGAGCCGCCGCAGATCGATCGCCGGGAGCCAGCCAAAGCCCACGAGGCCCGCGATGATGCCGAACACCGGCAGCACCGCGGCCCCGGCACCCAGTCCCGTCTTGAGGACGGAGCCGAGTACCCGACCGACGGGGCCGGTGAATTCCAGTGGCAGGAGCGCGAGCCCGACAAACAGGCCCGCGAGGAGCGCGACGATCGCGATCAACTCCCGCCGGTGCTGGTCGGAGAGGGGCATGGTCAGTGAATGATACTAGCGCAGCGCGCCGCCGAGAACGCCGGAAGCACGCCGGCGAAGGGTGCCAGAGAGTACCGGAGCGCGCGTCGGTGCCGTGGCCCCGTGCTCCGGGGCCGACCGTCACGGACTGGACACCAAGGCCACGTGCACCGCAGCGCGCGGAGGTACCCCTGGCGCGCTCCGTCGGGCCGCTGGCCCGCGCCGCCCAACCGCCTACCGCACCTCGGCCCCGAACCGCACGCCGAGCGTTACCTGCCGGTCGGCGTACAACGGGATCAGGTCGTAGCAGTCGAACTCCGTGGCCGCGAGCACGTCGTTCTTGAACCCCTTGCGGGCCAACTCGCGCGCGGCGGCGCTCGACGATACGGCGCGCTTCCACCGGTCGCCGTAGCGCTTGATCAGCTCGAGCGCCGCCACACCCGCATCGTTGAGTTCGGTGCGGCGCCGGCTCCCGGGCGGAATGAAGGCCTGGGCAAACCGACCGGCCGCGTATGCGTCCTCGAGCGCAAACCCCTTCTC
>JAOTWJ010000249.1 GCA_029862925.1 Gemmatimonadota bacterium | reverse complement strand
GTGAAGTCGCCGACGCGGGCCGCGAAACCGATGCTTGCCGTCGTCGCCGTTTCCTCCTTGAGCGGCGGAATGCCGAGCGTGCGGGTGATGGGACTGTTGTTGCGCGCGATGATCTTGTCTACCGCGACGCCAGAGACGAAATCGGTAAACGTCGTGTTGAAGTAGATCTGCGCCAGCGAGGGCGCGCGGAACCCGGTGCTGACAGACCCGCGCAGGGCGAACTCGGGGACCAGCGCCACGCGCGCCGCGATCTTGCCGGTCAGCGTGTTGCCAAAGTCGCTGTAGTCCTCGTACCGCACGGCGCCGCTCAGCGTCACCTGCGGCGTGAGGTCGGCCTCGAGATCGAGGAACGCCCCCAGGTTCGCCCGGTTCTCGTCCAGCTCGTTGGCGGGCTGGAATCCGGGGAAGCCCTGGGACCCGCCCGGTCGGCCGAGCGTGTCCACGGGCACGACCACCCCGCCGATCACCGAGTCGACGATCCCGAAGTTGCGGTACGAGCCCTCTTCGCCGGCGAAGATCTCGTAGTTGTCGATGCGGTACTCGGCGCCGAACGCCACGTTGAGCCCGGACGCGACGGCCGGGAACAGCCGCGAGAAGGTGACGTTGGTCGTGTTCTGGCTGAACGCGTAGCCGCCCGCGTCGAACCGGGTGGGCGACTTCTCGAGCAGGGAGGCGTTCACCGTGCCGTCCACGAAGTAGTGGAACCGGTTGCCTCCCCAGCTGTTGCTGACGTCCACGTCCCACGCCCCGAGCCGCGCGCGCACCCCAGCCGTGAGCGAGCGGTCGGTGATGTCCGACAGGATCCGCGGATCGAACCCGTTGGGATAGATCGCGTCGACGTTGCGCGGCGAGCCCGGGTCCCGACTCCACGCGAAGGCATCGGTCTGCCGGAAGTTGTAGCCGGCAAAGGCGTAGAACGCGACGTCCTCCGCCAGCGAGACGCGGGAATTGAGGAACGTGCCGAAGTTGTCCAGGCTCGCGTCGCCGAACTGCCGCCGATAGATGTCCCACTGCGCCGGATCGGCGGGCCGGTTGGTCTTTTCTTTGGTCAGATACTCCGCGGTCATGTTGACGAACCCGCGGTCGCCCACCCGGATGCCGTAGTTGCCGCCGACCTGCACCTGCTCCCCGTCCGTGGACCGCGTCCGCAACACGGCGAAGTCCGAGGGCGGCTTGGCGTTGTGGAATCCACCGGCCATGTTCCCCGTAAACTCGTCCACCGACGACTTGAGCACGATGTTCACGACGCCCGCAATGGCGTCGGAGCCGTACTGGGCGCTCGCGCCGTCCCGCAGGATCTCGATGCGCTCGATCGCCGACAGCGGGATGGCATTCAGGTCGGTACCCGTGTTGCCACGGCCCCGGGAGCCGAAGATGTTGATCAGCGACGATTGGTGCCGTCGCTTCCCGTTGATCAGCACGAGCGTCTGATCCGGCCCCAACCCGCGCAGCGTGGCCGGATCGATGTGGTCGGCTCCATCGGCTCCTGACTGGCGGTTGGCGTTGAAGGACGGCGCCGCGTAGTGGAGCACCTCGTTCACGTCCATCTGCGCGGCGGTCGCCGTCACGTCGGCGACGTCGATGACATCCACCGGGACTGGAGTCTCGACCGCCGTGCGGTTGACGCGCCGGCTCCCCACGATCTCGATGGCATCGATCACCAGCGCCGCTGGCTCCAGCGTCACGTCGACCGACGTCGCCCCGGCGGCATCGCGCTCCAACTGGCGGAACCCGATGCGGCTGAACAGAAGAACGCCCTGGGGCGAGCTGATCCGGAGCTCGTAGGTCCCGTCGGCCCGCGTGCTCGTGCCGTTCAGGGTCCCCCGTTCTTCGACCCGCACGCCGGCGACCGGCCGTCCGTCCGGATCGGTCACGCGCCCGGTCACCCGAACCGCCTGGGCCGCCGCGTCAACGGCAACCGTGCCAAGCGCCAACAGGATGAGCGCAACAGCGCGCATGAATACCTCCACGATGGGGTGGGCGCCGGACCGCGGTGCAGACCCCCCGCGTCGCAGCCCGAGCGATCGCCAGAACGACCCCAAATGGCGGGGGCGACAGCGGTCCGTCAAGAGGCGCGGCCCCCGACACCATCGGCCCGCGCCCGCAGGGCCGCGCCGCCCCGAAACGAGGCACGTGACTCATTGCGCCGCAGGACTTCCCCAGTGTGACCCAGATTCCAGTCCGATAAGGCTCCATCGTGTATCGATTTGAGCCCCAGAACTCGGGCGTGCTTCGTGGCGGCATTCCTGCCTTCTCACGGACGGGTGGCACGGCGACCATGCGGGTCGCCGCCCAGGAACTGGACTGGCTCACAACGAAGGATGGAGGATACCCAGCCATGCGTAGGACTTTCGCAGCATCCGCCATGCTCGGCGCGGCCGCGCTGCTCGCCGCCTGCGGCGACGCCACGGGCCCCGCGCTCGAGCGCAACAACCCCGGCACCGGCACGGCTACGCTGAACGTGACGGCCGACATCCAGGGCGAGAACGTCCCGGGTGGGTTCACCACGGACATGGACGTACAGGTCCGTGATGCCCAGGGGAACCCCGTCTCCGGCGCGACGGTGACGATTCGCAACGGCGCGCTCGGCACGCTGACGCTGCTCGAGAGCGGCGTCGGCTCGGGCGACTACCAGGCCTCGGTCAACGGCTTCGCGTCGGGGGACTACCGGCTCGACGTCGTCGTGGGGACGGACCGGGTCGAGAACGTCGTGGTCGGCGGCATCGGGGTGCACACGATCAACGCCCCGGGCCTCAGTGATACGATTCCGGCAAGCCAACCACTCACGGTCACATGGGCCCGCGGCCCCGAGGCATTTCGCGTCGACGTGAATTCGCGGGAGTACGAGGCCCAGGGGATCTTGGACAGCGGCACGCATACGATTCCGGGCGTCGATATCCAGGCCCGGCCCGATGAGCGCATTCGCGTGACCCGGTACAACGAGGTGCAGATCGCGGGCGGACTCGCGGGCTCGCGGCTCCAGCTGCGGCTGCGGCAGACGCTCGAGCCACTGCTGGTGCAGTAGACCGTCTCGACGGTTCCCCACGACCCGCGGGGTGGCCAGCCAGCCACCCCGCGCGGCGTCGTGGACCGTGCCCGCGTGGCCCGCTAACGCAGCCCTGGCGCGGCCCCGTCGGCCCACAGCCACTCACTCGTCGTACCCTGCGGGTGGGCCTCCCAGGGATCTGCCGCCGACGCCTGCCACCCATACGGATCTACCAGCGCGAAGCGGCCGCCACCACC
>JAOTWJ010000248.1 GCA_029862925.1 Gemmatimonadota bacterium | reverse complement strand
CGCCAATACGCCTCCACGACCGGCACGCTGGATTGCCCCCGCGTACGGACCCTTGTCCCGATCGGCAGCACGACCGCGTCTGGACCACCCAGGAGGAACTCGTCGGGGCGCGCCAGATAGGTTGGGAATTCGGCCGTCAGCTCGAGCGAGTGCACCAGAAGCGGCAACGCCACTTCAATGCGCACGGTCTCGGACGCGCGCTCGCCGCTCACCGCACGGACGAACCGGTCACTCTCGAGCGGTCCGAGCACCACGGACGCGCGCCCCCCAGAATCCAACGCAAGTTGGCGCACGTCCCACTCCTCTCCGGGCGCCCGAACCCAGAGCGATGCCGAGGAGCGCCTGGGAGCGGATATGGTCACCTCGGCACTCCCGCCGCGCTCGACGAGGGTCCGGTCGGCAACCAGGGTCACGGGACCCCGGCCACGCATCATGAGGGCGACTGGATTCCAGAACTCCCGTCCCGATGGCGATCGCGGGCCGGCGAGTGCCACCAACACGAACCCCACGGCGAACATTGACATCCCGCCCTGGAGCGCGCGGGTCGCCGAACGCCGAGGGCCAGCGAGTGCGCGCCGCCCGTCTGCGTCGAGCCAGGCCGCCACCTGCTGGTCAGCGAGTGCCGCGAGGCCGGGGCTGCCCACGTCAGGGGTCCACGCGGCGGTCGCCACGATCGAGCCGCGTCGCCGGTTCCCAGCGCCTTCCAGGTCCCGAGCGAGTGCCGCGACATTGAGCGCACGCACCCGTCCAACCAGGCGCACGCTCCCCCACACCAGGGCGGCGACGATGAGCATCCACGCGGCGCCCGCCGCCGCCGGCTGCCAGTCGTAGATCCCCGCCTGCCCTAGCGCAAGGCCCAGGGCGACACCGCCCAGCGCGAGGCCGGCCGTGAGCAACCCACCTCCGGTGAGATGCCGGGCCACCAACGCGCGGCGTCGCCGCTCGAGCCACCGCCTCGTGTCGGTCATGGAACCACCGTCACCGCGTAGACGAACAGGTTCACGCCCATGCGCAGGGCGGCCTCCCGCAGATCGTCGGAATCGTCATGGATGCCGGGGTCTTCCCATCCGTCGCCCAGGTCGGACTGATACGAATAGAAGACCGCCAGTCGACCCTCGATCACGAGACCGAAGCCCTGCGCTGGCAGCCCGTCGTGCTCATGGATCTTGGGCAGTCCCTCGGGAAACCCGTACAACAGGTGGTACACTGGATGATCGAGTGGGACCTCCGTCAACGGACGGTCCGGGAAGACGCGGGCCATCTCGCGGCGAAACGATTCGTCCATGCCGTAGTTGTCGTCTGCATGGAGGAAACCGCCGTTGCGGAGAAAGCGTCGAAGGTTGACGATTTCCTGCTCGGAGAAGTGCACGTTGCCGTGCCCGGTCATGTAGAGAAACGGGACGTCCCACAGTTCCGGGTCCGTCAAGCGAACAACCCGTTCCCGCCCCGCGACCACGAGCGCCGTGCGCTGATTGATGGCAGCGATCAGGTTCGGCAGGCTCGACGGATTGGCGTACCAGTCCCCTCCCCCGTCGTAGTGAAGCCGCCCAATGGCCAGCCGTGGCGGTGGGTCGGCGGGAACGGCGAGCAGGAAGGCGGCGATGACGAGAGCGGCGTTCACGTCTCCGTGGCGATGCGGTAAGCCTCCCGCCGCGACAGTGGGAACTCCTCCACGAGTTGCGCTGCCACGTCCCGACGGGTCAGTTCCTGCCCGAGGAGTGCCCGCGCGCGATCCCGTACCGCATCGAGATCGACGTCCCGTTCAGCCTCGGCTCCACGCGACGTACCGGCAACCACGAGGGTGACCTCACCGCGGGGAGGGTGCACTCTGTAGTAACCCGCCAGCGTATCGAGGTTTCCGCTCCGCAGTTCCTCGTGCACCTTGGTCAGCTCGCGTGCCACGGCGGCGTGGCGCTCGGCGCCGCACACCTTGGCGAGATCCTCGAGCAGGCGCACCACGCGACTCGGCGCTTCGAACAGGACGGTGGTCCAGGGGGAGCCGGCGACCGCGGTCAGCAGCCGTTTCCGGTCGGCCCCTTTGCGTGGCAGAAAGCCCAGAAACGTGTACCGGTCGGCGGCGATGCCTGAAATGCTGAGCGCTGCGGTGACCGCCGACGGTCCGGGAACCGAGACGACGTGGACGCCTGCCTCCTGCGCCCGCCGGACTAGCGACGCGCCGGGATCACTCACGGTCGGCGTCCCGGCGTCGCTGAGGAGAGCCACATCCTGCCCGCCTTCCAGCGACTGCGTGAGGGCATCGAGTCGCCGATCGCTCGAGTGCGCGTGCAGGCTCACGACCCGGGGCCGCGCCCCGACGTGTCCCAGGAGGATCCGGGCGCGCCGGGTGTCTTCGGCAGCGACGAGGGGTACCGCACTGAGCGTCTGTCGTGCCCGATCCGTCAGATCGCCGAGGTTGCCGAGGGGAGTTGCGACGACGTAGAGCGTCCCAGCGCTCACCAGGCGACCGTCCACGGCAAGCGGTCGTAGAAGCCAGCTTTTTGGAGGAGGAAGCGATGCTCGCGCGTGGCGTCTCGGAGCACCACGGGGGCGATCCCGGGGGCCAGGATCTCGAGATGCTCGAGCAGCTGCCGAGCCCATTCGGTGAGGGCGGCGTTCAGCTCTTCCTGCGTCGCCACGATGGCGGCGGCTTCGAGATCGGGCGGCGTGCCCAGTACGGCGAGGGGCGCGTGGATCTTCACGATCAGGTCGCGGATGCGGTCGGCGTGCTTCAGACCCTCGCCCTGTGCCTCCCGGTCGGCCGCCCGCACGATGCCCCAGTACAGATCTCGATAGTGCTGAATCAGCTCGGGGGCGGCCTGTCTCGGAATGGCGTTGGTCGGGGGGAACACCGCGGCGGCTAGCTCCGGGGTACGTCCGTCCGCGCGCGGGCTCAACAGGTCCTTCACATGCTGCGCGATCTGGATGTCATCGGGTTTGCGGGCGAAGTACCCGGCGGCGAAGTTGCCCTCCTCGAACCGCAGGTAGTTGACCCGCCCGTCGGAAATCAGCTCCAGCACGCCGCTAAACCGCTCGCTCTTCAGGGCGGCGAAGAGCTTGGCGGGTCCATCGCTGTCGATGGCACGGGGGGCAGCCGGTGCCGCACAGCTCTGGAACATCCAGGCGAGCTGCTCGAACGGGGCATCACAGTACACCAACTCACCTCGTTCCACCTCGCCGCGGATGTCTGCAAGCGCGCTGGGAATGGGAAGCACCACCCGACCCACCGACGTGACGGCGACGGCGGTCGTGAGCTCACCCTCCCGA
>JAOTWJ010000074.1 GCA_029862925.1 Gemmatimonadota bacterium | reverse complement strand
CGTGAGAAGGCGGCGCAGCGCGACCTCGGTGCCCAGCGCGGCGACGACCGCCAGGGCGATCGCCTCGTACCCACGCAGCACCCCGTAGGACCAGTGGGCGCCGAGCAGGATGAGCGTGATGAGCAGTGGTGCCGTGAGACGCCGATCGTACGTCACTCGGGCTCCACGAGGGCGTGCAGCGTGTTGATGGCGGGGGACCGGATCGTCTGGGCCGTGCCGGACGGCCAGCGGACCACGACACTGTCGACCCGTGCCGCCGTGCCGAGCCCGAAGTGTGCGCGACGCTGGTTCTGCGCGGCGAACCCGTTGCCGCCCTCGATCTGCTGCACCTGCTCCATGCCTGCCCAGTAGAGCCGGACCTCGGCGCCGATCGCGCTCCGGTTGCTGCGGGTGCCATGGAGGGCGAACGCGATCCACCCGTGCGCGGGAGTGACCGTGTTGCGGTAGAGCAAGAGCGGCCCGCCCTGATACGCCACCACGGCGTCCAGCGCCCCGCGGTTCCACAGGTCGGCAAACGCCACGGCCCGCCCGTCGTACGGGTTGCCGGCTCCCACGGCGCGGGTGACGTCGCGAAAACGGCCCGCGCCGTCGTTCAGCCACACACGATCTTCCTGATAGCCCGAGAGACTGCGGCCCCGCATGGCCGGCCAGTTGCGGGCGTCGCCGATGATATTGCTGTGCCCGCTGGCGACCATGGAGTAGTCGTACCAGTAACTCTCCCGCGTCGCGCCGGACACGAAGCCGTTCGTGACGAAGAGATCGAGCCAGCCGTCGTTGTTCAGGTCGCCGAATTGGGCGCCGAACGCAAACCCGGCCAGCTCCACCCCCATGGCGCCGGCCAAGTTGCGATAGCTGGGCGTCCCGCCCGAGTCGTGCGTGGGCACCCACAGATCGTTGCCGTGGATGAGCACCCCGGGCTCGGAGATGTTCGAGACGAAGAGGGTCCACTCGCCGCGGTTGAGCACGTCCCCAAACGCGGCGTTCATGCCGCTCTTGGGCGTGCGGGCGACGTTAGCCGCGCGGCCCACCTCGCGGAACCGTGTGCCGCGCTCGTTGAGATACAGCTCGTTGATCCCGAAATCATTCGCCACGAAGAGATCCGGATCGCCGTCGTGATTCACGTCCGCCGCCGCGGCCGCGAGCGTCCAACGCCGGCTGGTCAAACCCACGGCCGGCGCCACGTCGGCGAAGGTGCCGTCGCCACGGTTGTGGAACAGGTAGTTCCGTCCCCCGTTCTGCGCGTATTCGAAGCTCTCGGGCATCATGCGGGTATGGGCCAGATTCCAGAGGTCGAGGTCCTCCGGGAAGAAACCGCCCACGAAGAGATCGAGCCGGCCGTCGCGGTCGTAGTCGAGCCACACGGCCGCGTTGGCGTTGATCCACGCGGGCAGGCCGGCCCGCGCGCCGACGGCCATGAAGCCGCGGCCCCCGTCGTTGTGGAACAGCTCGGGGCGGCCCCACCGGTAGAGCAACAGATCTTCGTAGCCGTCGTTGTCGTAGTCGCCCCACACGGCGCCCATGGAAACGCCGGTGACCCGGTGGTTCACGTCCGCCACGCCCAGCCGCTCCGCCACGTCCTCGAACGTGCCGTCCCCCCGATTGCGGTACAGCGCGTTGCGGCTCCCCACGGCGGAGTTCGTCACGTACAGGTCCTGCCAGCCGTCGCGGTCGAAGTCGACCACCGAAACGCCGGCCCCGTAGGCCGCCACTGCCGGCATGATGGGCTCGAGCTTGGCGTCGAGCGCCGGGGGCTGATGGGTGAACCGGATGCCGACAGCCTCGGACACTTCTGCGAACACGAAGCCGTAGCGCGCCACGGCTTCCGCCGAGCTGAGGCTACCGGCGGGGGAGGCCGTCGAGAAGTGCCGCACGGCGAGCGGCGCGGCCAGGAGCGCCGCAAACACGACCAGCGCGAGGAGGCGGACGGCGCGCCGTGGCGCCGGCGCGCCGCCGTCAGCGGTCTTGGGTGGGGACGAGCGCACGATGGAAGTCCCGCGGGGTGACGTAGCGCGTGTGGAAGCGCTGCCAGTCTTCCGGGTGGCGGCGGTACGCGGGATCGTCCTCCAGCCGCCCCGGTGGGCGGGTATAGTCGTTCAGTCCGTGAAACGGCAACGGCAGCACGGTGGTCGAGAACCCGGTATTGTAATCGCCGTCTTTCACCCAGCCGTCGCCGACGAGCACGTAGTCCCGGGTCCATCCCCGCGGCGGGGGTGGCAGGGCGGGGAACCGCAGGACCAGCTCGTCGCCCGCGTTCATGATGATGTACCGGTCATCCACCGCTTGGTTCAGCTCGCGCACGTCGCCGAACCGCGTGTGGAAGCCCACCAGGTCGCGCCACTGCGGGGCGGTGGTGGCGATCCGGCGGTAGGCGGGAAGCTCGGGCGCCGTGCGGCGGGCTTGCGTGACCGTCGAGAAGCCGCGGTACCGGAGCTCGGCGGTTGACGGGAGCAGCCGCTGGGTGAGGACCGCGACGTCGGGCTGGCCGGCGGCCCACGCGATCTGGTCCCAGTAAATCTCCATGTTGGTGCGGAGCCGCAGGCGGCGCTCCGTGCCGGGCTGGAAGGCGTGCGCGAGATCGATGAGCATCGTCTTCGTCTTACCGGCCGGGAACCCGAGATCGGGCATGAGTGTGGTCCACCCGCCACGGCCATCCGGCACCTCGAGCGCGAGCCCGCGCGGGCCCCGCTGGTCACCTTGGGTGACGGCGACGTTGATCGAGGCGTCGGTGGGATAGACCCATCCGGCGACCACGAGCCAGAGCGGCCCCTCGACGGGCAGGTCGTCGCCTAACGCCACCTCGAGGTAGTGCTCTTCGGCGATCCCCTGGTAGGGGCCCAACGCAAACGTGTCCACGTAGCGCTCGTCACGCGCGCGGACCAAATCGGTCACGTCGCGACCCGTGTGATCCCACGCCTGCACCACGGGATGCAGTGGGCCCGTCGCGTGGATGGCGGGCACGGGGGCCGGGAACGTGAAGCGTTCATCCACGTACACCTCGGTGCCCCGCGGATGGTCCGCCACCACCAGCGCCACGTGGTCGAAGAAGTGGGACTCCCACAGCTCCGCCGTGATCCGCACGTCGTAGTATCCGTCACGGGCGGCCAGCTGATCTCCCCGAATCTTGATCCAGTCCTCGCTGTGGATCACCGCGGCGTTGCCCTGCGCGTTGATGCGCAAGCCCAGCGCCGTCCGCCAGAGGAAATCCGTGACGAACTGCATCTCCCGGCCATCATAGGTGAAGACCCAGGGACACGAGCCCTTGAGCCGCTGGCGCGTGAGAATCGTCTCGCTGGTGGCGGGCAGGTTGAACTCGGCCTGAACACTGCCATTGGGCCAGATGATGCGGGCGACGTTCACCTGCGGCTGCTCGCCCAGACCGAAATGCACGGCGGGACCCGCGATGACCTGCTTCTGATAGAGCAGCCCGGCCCGGATCTCGATCTCGCCCCCGAAGCCGAACGTGTTGATCCGCCGATCTCCGGTGGCCCCAGCCGCGCGCGGGCGAAGGCTCGCGGAGAAGTAGTCCACGGTGCCCCGGTTGACGAGCAGCCGCGCCCGGCCGT
Source organism: Gemmatimonadota bacterium (assembly GCA_029862925.1). Classification (GTDB taxonomy): domain Bacteria; phylum Gemmatimonadota; class Gemmatimonadetes; order Gemmatimonadales; family GWC2-71-9; genus JAOTWJ01. Next base: position 11,209 of record JAOTWJ010000074.1, on the reverse strand, counting down.
CCGGCGACACGCCGATCAGGTCGAGCCGCCCCCGGGCACTCAGGTCGGCGAGCGTGGTGACCCGGACGTCCAGCGGCGGGAGCGGCTGCCAGCCGTCCCCGGTGCCCAGCCACGCCTGCGTGCCCTGGGGTGTCGAGGCGACCAGATCGAGATCGCCGTTGTTGTCCAGGTCGGCCACGAAGAGACGGGTGGCGGCCGCGCCCGCGGCGGAGAACCCCGACCACGACGTGAGCGCGGCGAGGTCCCAGCTGGGCTGCCGCAGCGAGAGGCGCCGCACCGTCCCGTCCGCGCCAAGGAGGATCAGATCGAGCGTGGCATCGCGGTTCACGTCGGCGACGGCGATCGCGTGCACGCGGCCCAGCGTGTCCGGCAGCGGCAGCGGGGTGAACTGCGGGAGCTGGGACCGACGGTTCGCGAACACCTGCAGGCGGCCGTCGGCATCGAGCAGGGCCGCGTCCGGGTCGCCGTCGGCATCCAGATCGGCCCACGCGAAGTCGCGCAGCCGCGTCACGCCCGCAAACGTGGGGTAGGACTCGAAGGTCCCGTCGCCGCGGTTCCGCAGCAGGACGGGTGCGTCCTCCACGCCCGCAAGCACGAGGTCCAGGTCGCCTTCCATGTCCAGGTCGGCCGCCCAGGCGCCCGTATAGGCGGTGCGGGCCACCGACGGTGGAATTGCCCCGCGCGTCGCGTCGGTGAAGGCGCCGGAACCCTCCTGGTGCAGCAGACGCAGCCCGCCGGGGCCGGCCAGCGCGAGGTCCATCCGGAAGTCCGAGTCGTAGTCGAGCACGGCGACCGCCGCCTCGCCGGGGAAGCGCACCGCCTCGGCCTGACCGGGCTCGCCGGAGATCCACACGACCCCGCGGCCGCCGGCGAGCAGCGCGAGCGGCGTCTCGTCGCTGAGCCACATCGCGCGCACCCATGCCACGGACCCCTCGCCGATGGCGAGCGATTCCGGCTCGAACGTCAGGCCGGTATCCGGCGGCGCCGACCGGGCGGACGGGGTCGGCAGGCTGACGAAGGCTGTCAGCAGCAGGTCCATCCGGCTGGGCGAGACGCGCACGGCGTCGCGGTCGTCGCCGAAGGCGGGCAGCGGCTCCAGCGCGGGCCGCAGAAAAGCGATCTGGGTGGCGGCCCGTCCGAACTCGCCGGCCTCTGCGATGGTCCGCACGGCGCGCACCTCGGCGGCGAGAGGTGCCGACAGCGTGTCCGCACGGGTGGCGAGGCGCTCAAGCGTCCGACGCAGGGTCTCGCCGTCCCCCAGCCTGGCGGCCAGCCGCGCCCGCTCGAGCAGCGCCACCAGGTTGCCGGGCGCGGCGGCCAGGATCCGGTCGATGAGCAGCTGTGCCTCCGCCGCGCTTCCGGGACGATCCTCTTGCTCGAGCAGCTCGGCCAGGAGGGAGAGCGCCTTGAGGCTCGGTGGCGCGAGCTGGACGGCGCGGCGCAGGTGGGCCGTCGCCGCGTCCAGGCGCCCCCGCTCGCGCTCGACGAGTGCCGCCGCGACCAGGATGCGGCCGTGTTCGGGGGCCAGCCGGAGCGCGCGGTCCAGGTGCGCGGCCGCCTCGTCCAGCTCTCCGCGCTGGAGCGCAATCAGGCCGCGGTCGGTCCAGCCGGCGGGCTCCCGGGGGGCGAGTTCCGTGACGCGCGCGAACGAGGCCGCGGCGAGCCCACTCTCGCCCACCTGGGCAGCGGCGACGCCACGGTAGAACGCGGCGACGGTCTCTGTATAGGCCGGCGATGAAGGGTCGGGCAGATCGACAGCGCAGGCCACGAGGCCGGCGGCAACCAGGAGTGTGACGCGGGCGCGAGAGGCGGTCTTCATCGGGCGTAACCGCTGGGTGCGTGGGAAGATGGACCGAAGGTGCGTGGAACCTACCGGCCGGATGGGGCGGGGGCAAGCGTGCCGCGGGGGGGTGGAATCGGCGGCCGGAGCACGGCCGGCGCCGACCATTCCGCCTTGCGGTGCATCGGCGTATACTGGGCAGGCCCAACGCCGCAGTCGTGTGTATTTGCCACTGAAATCGGCGCTCCTCCTCCGTGGGGCCGCGCCACAGACCTTGAGCTGGAGAGGTGCCCATGGGCGTCCTAGCGAGCTTGGACTGGGTGGTCGTCGGTATCTACTTCCTGGTGGTCTTCGGTGTTGCCATCGCCGCGTGGCTGCGGCAGCGCGCCGGCCGGGGGACGTCGCAGGACTACTTCCTCGCGGGGCGCGATGCCGGGTGGTTCCTGGTCGGTGGCTCGCTGTTCGCCTCCAATATCGGCTCCGAGCACCTGGTGGGCCTCGCCGGAACGGGCGCCGCCAGCGGCGTGGCCGTGGCACAGTTCGAGATCCTGGCCTCGCTCATCCTGCTGCTCCTCGGCTGGCTGTTCGTGCCGTTCTACCTGAGGAGCGGCGTGTTCACGATGCCGGAGTTCCTCGAGCGGCGCTATTCGGAAAGCGCCCGCTGGTACCTGGCAGTCATCTCCATCGTCGGATACGTGCTCACCAAGATCTCGGTGACGATCGCCGCGGGCGGCATCGTCTTCGAGGCCCTGATGGGGATCGATTTCTGGACCGGGGCGCTGGTGGTGGTGGTGATCACCGGCATCTATACGATCTTCGGCGGGCTGCGCGCCGTACTCTACACGGACCTGATGCAGATGTTCGTGCTGATCGGTGGCGCGATGGCGGTGACGTTCGTCGGTCTCAACGCCATCGGCGGCTGGGAAGGCCTGCAGCAGGCGGTCGAGCCCGGGTTCCTTTCGCTGTGGAAGCCGGTCAGCGATCCCAACTTCCCCTGGACCGGCATCCTGTTCGGCGCGCCGATTCTGGGCGTCTGGTACTGGTGTACCGACCAGTTCATCGTGCAGCGCGTGCTGGCGGCCCACAACCCCGATCACGCCCGGCGAGGGACGATCTTCGCGGGGTTCCTGAAGCTGCTGCCGTTGTTCATCTTCGTGATCCCCGGCGTGATCGCCTACGCGCTCGCGCAGCAGAACCGCCTCACCCTCGCCCAGCCGGACCAGGCACTGCCGGCCCTCGTGGGGGCGCTGCTCCCGATCGGCGTGCGCGGCCTGGTGGTCGCCGGGCTGCTGGCGGCGCTGATGAGCTCGCTCTCGGCGGTGTTCAACTCCACGTCCACGCTCATTACCATCGACATCTACAAGAAGCTCAAGCCGGCGGCCTCCGAACGGCGGCTCGTGCTGGTCGGGCAGCTCACGACCGGTCTCCTCGTGATCTTCGGTCTCGCCTGGATCCCGTTCATGAAGCTGATCTCCGGGCAGTTGTACCAGTATCTCCAGAGTGTGCAGGCGTACATCTCGCCCCCGATCGCCGCGGTGTTCCTGATCGGTGTGCTGTGGAAGCGCGTGAACGCCCGGGGCGCCATCGCGTCGCTGATCACGGGCTTCGTGCTGGGCATGGCGCGGCTGGTGGTGGAGATCGCGCCGGCGCTGCAGGTGGGCTTCCTGTCCACCTACGCGAGGGTGAACTTCCTGCACTTCGCGATCATCCTGTTCGTGATCTGCACCGCCGTGCTGGTGATCGTGAGCCTGGCGACGCCGCCGCCCCCGGCGGCGAAGGTCACCAACCTCACCTTCACCACGGTGGAACCGACTGCGGTCGCCGAGTCCGATCCGCGCTGGCGCGCCCGCGACCTGGCGCTGAGCGTGCTGCTCGTGGTCGCCGTCGGACTCGTGTGGATCTACTTCTCGTGAGGCACCGGCGCGCGTGCATGCGTGAGGGCCGATGACGAATCCGTGGAAGCACTCGGGTGCCCGCCGGCGGGGACGCCGGCGGGCACCGCTCGTGTGCGCGGTGGCCGGCGTCGTCACCTTGGCGGTGGCCTGCCACGGCGGTCCACCCGCCGCCAGCGTCCAGCCGCCCGCCCCCGAGGCCCGCTACGACCCCTCGCGCGATCTCGGGCCGCTGTTCCACGACGTCCAACTGTCGGGACTGTTCGAGGACTCCAAGACGTTCGTGGACGCGCGGCCGCTGGAACCGCCGGCGGAGCTGGCTGCCCGGTACGCCGCCGGCAGGGTGGACCTGCGGGCCTTCGTGGAGCACCACTTTGAATTGCCGCGGCCGGCCGGCGGAGACTTCCGTACGGACCCGTCGCAGTCCATGGAAGCCCACATCCATGCCCTCTGGCCGGCCCTCACCCGCACGGCCGACGCTGCCGAGGCACGCTCGTCGCTCATTCCGCTGCCGCACGCCTACGTGGTTCCGGGCGGCCGGTTCCGCGAGGTGTACTACTGGGACTCGTACTTCACGATGCTCGGGCTGATCGAGAGCGGTCGGGTCGACCTCGTGCGCAGCATGTTGGACAACTTCGCCTACCTGGTCCAGACCGTGGGGCACGTGCCCAACGGCAACCGCACCTACTATCTCAGCCGCAGCCAGCCGCCGTACTTCGGTGCTATGGTGGGACTCTACGCCGAAGCGACCGACACGGCGGACGCGCTGCGCTACCTCGACGCGCTGGAGGCGGAGCACGGGTTCTGGTCGGAGGGTGTCGCTGGCCTGGCGCCGGGTACCGCCCACCGGCGCGTCGTGCGGCTCAAAGACGGGTCGCTGCTGAACCGGTACTGGGACGACCGCACGGATCCGCGGCCGGAGTCGCACCGGCCGGACTACGAGTTGGGCGCGACGCTGCCGGCAGAACAGCGCCCGGCGTTCTATCGGCACGTCCGCGCCGCGGCCGAAAGCGGCTGGGACTTCTCGAGTCGGTGGATGCGCGACCCGGCCGATCTCCGCACGCTGGAGACGACGGAGCTGATCCCGGTGGATCTCAACAGCCTGCTGTACCGCGCCGAGCGGACGATTGCCGCGTTCCGGACCTTCCGCGGGCAGCCGGGCGACGCGGAGGTGGCGGAGCGGTTCGCGCTGGCCGCGGAGGCGCGCCGCCGCGCCTTGCTCGTCGCTGCGTACGAGCCGGACAGCGGGTTCTTCTACGATGTTCGGTGGCGCACCGGCGCCCGCGTGACGGACCGCCCCACGCTGGCCGCCGCCGCGGTGCTCTATTTCGGCCTCGCGACGCCGGAACAGGGGCGCGCCGTCGCCGATCGACTGGAACGTGATTTCCTCGCGTCCGGGGGGGTTGTCACGACCCTCATCCCGTCGGGGCAGCAGTGGGACGCGCCCAACGGGTGGCCGCCGCTGCAGTGGCTGGCCGTCCAGGGGCTGTGCCGCTACGGGCGCGCGGCGGTGGCCGACACGGCGCGCGATCGCTGGCTTGCGCTCAACCGCCGGGTGTACCGCTCAACGGGCAAGATGACGGAGAAGTACGACGTGCTCGATGCCGATCGGCGCGCGGGGGGCGGCGAGTATCCCAACCAGGATGGCTTCGGCTGGACCAACGGGGTGGCGCTGGCGTTTGCCGCCCAGGCGCGGGCCGCCGCCACCGGGGAGACACTCCTCCCAACGTTAGCGTGCTCGACGGCAGCCCGCTGAACGCCGTCGTGCTGCGGACGCGCTTCCCGATCGCCGCAGCGCTGCCCGTCGTCGCTGACGTCGGCTGTGACGGCCCGGTGGACGTGCCGCTCCGGCCGCCGGCCCCGCCCCGAATCACGGTGCCGGCCGCGTTCCTCGTGGAGCTCGTCGCCAGCGGGCTCGCGCTCCCCACCTTCCCCGCGGCAAGCTGTTTCTCCTGCTCTTTGGGGACACGTTCACCACGGTGCCGAGCGACCGGGCGAGACGCGTGCAAGTGGTAGATCCCACCGCCATGCCAGCCACGTTCGAGGATTTCGCCGTGTCCGGCTTCCAAGGTCTCGCAACCCGCTCGACGTAAGGCGACCATGCCCCAGTTCCAGCTCGCAGCTCCCGACCTCGTGATGGTGGCGCTCTACGTGGTCTTCATCGTCGCGCTCGGTTTCTACTTCGCGCGGCGCACCAAGACCACGGACGACTATTTCCTGGCGGGCCGGTCGCTCACCTGGGGGCTCATCGGCTTCTCGCTGTTCGCCTCCAACGTCTCCTCCAGTACCCTCGTGGGTCTGGCGTCCGCCGCGTACGGGTCGGGCATCTCGGTCTACAACTACGAGTGGATGGCGGCGCTGGTCCTGATCGTGTTCCTGGTCTTCTTCCTGCCGTTCTACCTGAAGACGCAGGTCTACACGATGCCGGAGTTCCTGGAGCGGCGCTTCGACCAGCGATCCCGCTACTACTTCTCCCTGCTGCTGATCGTCCTGAACATCACGGTGGATACGGCGGGCGCCCTGTACGCCGGCGCGCTGGTCGTCCAGATCATCTATCCCGCCGCCCCGCTGTGGGCGTCCGTCGTGGTGCTCGGCGTCGTGGCGGGGGTCTACACCATTGCCGGTGGGCTCAAGGCGGTCGTCTACACCGACGCGGTGCAGGCCGTGCTGCTCCTGGTCGGGTCCGTGCTCGTGGCCGTGTTGTCCTTCAATGCAATCGGCGGGTCGTGGTCGGCCGTGACGGCCGCGGTGCCGGCCGACGACCTGTCCATCGTGCGCCCGATGTCGGACCCGGTGCTGCCCTGGCCGGGGCTGGTCACCGGGGTCTTTCTCCTGGGGTTCTACTTCTGGGGTACCAACCAGTTCATGGTGCAGCGCACGCTCGCGGCGAAGGACTTGAACCATGGCCGCTGGGGCGCGCTGTTCGCGGGCCTGCTCAAACTCCCCGTCATCTTCATCATGGTGCTGCCGGGCATCTTCGGACGGCTGCTCTATCCCGCCGCCGAGTATCCACGCTTGGCCGAGAACACGGACCTGATCTTCCCGACCCTGATGTTCGATCTGCTGCCGGTGGGTGTGCGGGGACTCATCATGACCGCGTTGGTGGCGGCGATCATGTCGAGCGTGGACTCGACGCTGAATTCGGCGTCCACGCTCGTCACGATGGACTTCATCAAGAAGCTCAAGCCCCAGGCATCCAACCGCGCCCTCGTCATCGCCGGCCGGATCGTGACGTTCGTGTTCATGGGGCTGGCGATCCTGTGGGCTCCACGGATCGTCGAGTTCCCGAACATCTGGACGTACCTGCAGCAAATGCTGGCCTACCTGGCGCCGCCCATCGTCGCGTGCTTCTTCGGCGGCGTGTTCTGGAAGCGTGCCAACGGCAACGGTGCCTTCGCCGCCCTCGTGGTGGGGCATCTGGCGGCGGCGGTCATCTTCGGCCTCGCGCTCTCGGGGTCCATCATCGTGCAAACGCACGCGCTGTCGCCGGACCAGCTGCAGATGGCGCAGACCGGCACGCCCGTGATCCACTTCCTGTACCTCGCGCCCATCCTGCTCGTGATCTCGCTGCTTGCGATGGTCGTCGTCAGTCTCGCCACGGCGAAGCCGGATGCGGAGGTGGTACGTGCGCTCACGTGGTCCCCGGCGCTGCTGGCGGAAGAGACGCCGGCGCTGGCATTGCTGCCCTGGTACAAGAACTATCGCTACCAGTCGGTCGCCATGCTGGTGGTCATCGCGATGTTCGTCATCGCGTGGTGGTGAGGGCGCGCGTCGACGCGGCGGCAGATGCGGAAGACGATCGTCGCCATCGGCGAGGCGTTGTGGGACGTGTTCCCGGATCGGCGCCGCCCCGGCGGGGCTCCGTGTAACGTCGCCTTCCACGCCGCCCAGCTCGGCAATCGCAGCGCTATCGTCACCCGCGTGGGCGTCGACGCCGCCGGGGACGACCTCGTCGCCTTTCTCCGCGCCCGCGGTGTGGATACGGGGCTCGTGCAACGCGACGCCGCGAGGCCCACCGGCACCGTCGCAGTGACGCTCGCCGGTGGAGAGCCGCGGTACACGATCACCGAGGGTGTGGCTTGGGACTACCTTGCCCCGGACGAGGCGGCCCGGGCGCTCGTGAGGACCGCCGACGCCGTGTGCGTCGGCTCACTGGCGCAGCGCAGCGCGGCGAGCCGGGCAACCATCCGGCAGCTGCTCGAAGCCGCGAAGGGCCAGGCGCTCGTCGTGTTTGACGCGAATCTCCGGCTGCCGTTCGTAGACTCCAATGTCATCGCCGCCACCTGCCGCCGTGCCGACGTCGTCAAGCTGAGCGAGGAAGAAGTCGATCGGCTCGCGGCGCTGCTCGCGCGGCCGGCGCCGCTGGAGTGGCTGTTGGGTGAGGCGGGCGTCACCGCCGTGTGCGTGACGCGGGGGAAGGACGGCGCGTCGCTCACGACGCGGCAGGGCACGGTGTCCGCGCCCGGCGTGGACCTCGACACGTCGGCGGGCGATGCGGTGGGCGCGGGCGACGCCTTCACCGCCGCGCTGGTGCACCGGCTGGTGCGGAACGCCACGCGAGAGGACGCGCTTCAAACGGCCAACCGGTATGCGGCCCTCGTCGCGAGCCGGCAGGGGGCGATGCCGGAGCTGTCGGCCGAGGATCTCGCAGGGACCGGGTTGGCGGACTGACGGGTGGCGCGGCCTGGGAATTCAGCCCTCAGAAGTGAATCTCCACGACGTCCCCCTCCTCCAGCACGTGCGCCGCGTGAACCGACTGCCCGTCGAACGCACTCGGCCCCCAGACCCGGGCGAACTTCATGCTGGCGGCGACGTCCTTGTGGATCGTCCGCGCGAGGTCGCCGACGGTGGTCCCCCGCGGCAGCGTGAAGGGGCGATCGCGGTCGGGGTCCTCCTTTGGTTCCTTCGTGTAGACCCGGATGATCTGCAGGGCGTCGAAGGTCCGCGTCCCCAACGCGTCGAGACCGCTGCGGGTCACGCAGGAGACGGGAACCGTCGGCCACGGGATGTCGAGGAGGTCCCGGAGTGCGTCCAGGTCGGCAGCCGAGCCGGCGCGGTCCATCCCGGTGACGACCAGCAGCGCCGGCCGGTACCGCCAGCCCGCACGCCCGTCGTCGGGCGCCTCACGCCCCGCCGGAAAGAGCCCCACGGCCTTCCCCGCGAGAAGCTCGGTGGTCAGCTCGAGCCCGACAAGCGGATGCGCGATCGAGATGACGAGCCACACCAGGTCGCTCCCGCGCACCAGATCGTAGACCCAGGGCTCCACATGCTCCTCGCACAGCGGGGGAAGGTCCACGAGCTGAACGGCGATATCCTCGTAGGGCATCATGCCCGGGGTGGCCTCCCGCGTCGTGAGTGGGTAGTCCGCGACCGCAGGGGTGGCATGGGTGAGCGCGGCCACGAGGCTGGACTTGCCGGCGTTCGGCGGGCCGACCAGGACGACCTGTCCCGCGCCCTCCCTGGGGATCTTGTGACTGTGGCTCTTGGGGCCCTTCTTCTTCGGTTCGCGCTTCAGCTTCGAAAGACGGGTCCGCAGGTCGGCCTGCAGCTTCTCCGTGCCCTTGTGCCGGGGGATGACCCGGAGCATCTCCTCGAGGCCGGCGATCTTCTCTTCGCGCGTCACCGCGCTCCGAAACCGGGCTTCGGCTTCCCGATAGGCGGGGGTGAGGTTGGCTGGCATCGGGCGCTACGTTCTCCGAGTCATGAAAGCCGTCGCGATCCCCGCCCTACACGATCACCGCGGCCTCGTGAGGGAGCATCTCGAGCGCGCCCCGAACCTCACGTCCCTCATTCGCCCGGTGGGTGGACACCGCGATCCGTCCCGCGAACTCCCCGATCGCAACCGACCGCGCGTCCGGCGTGAAGTTCACCGCCACCAGCACCCGCTCGGCGCCGAGGGTGCGCTGGAACGCGAGACAGTTGTCGGGGACCGGATCCACCGGGCGATACAGGCCCTGCTGGAGCGCCGCCGAGCGGCGGCGGAGGGCCAGCAATCGGCGATACAGGTTGAGCAGGGAGTCCGGATCCCCAAGTTGCGAGACCACGTTCCGCTCGGCGTAGTCGCTCCCCACCGGCAGCCAGGGGTCGCCGGCCGAGGTGAACCCGGCGCCGCGTTCCGCCGACCACTGCATCGGCGTGCGGCAGCCGTCGCGGCTCAGCTCCGGCTCCGCGATGCCCCACGGATCCTGCCGTTGCTCCGGCGGGATCTCCGCCTCGCGCATCCCGATCTCGTCGCCGTAGTAGAGGATCGGCGTGCCTCGCAGGGTGAGCAGCAGCACCGCCGCCTGCCGGCTCCCGTGCTCGCCGAGGCGCGTGGCGAGACGCGGATCGTCATGATTCCCCAGGCTGTAGTTGGGCCACGCGCCGGCGGGGAGCCCGGTTTCGATGCCATCCACGACGCGCCGCACCCCGGCCGCGGTCCACGGCACCTTGAACAGCCCGAAATTGGTCGGCATGTGCAGGCCGTTGAGGTCGACACCGTAGTACGCGCCGAGCTCCACCGGGTCGTAGACGTGCACCTCGCCCAACGTCATGCGTGGCGGGTCGTACGCATCCACCATGGCCCGCATGGCGCGAAAGATGTCGTGGATGTCGACGTGTGCCACATCGTACAGGTGCACCTGCGAGTCGAACGCGCCCAGCGGCTTGTGCGCGGGCCCCGCGCGCTCGGCGTTGAGGGGATTATCCCGCTCGGCGGGGTCCTTGAGCAGGAACTGCACCGCATCCACCCGGAAACCGTCCACGCCTCGGCTCAGCCAGAAGCGCATCGTGTCGAGCATTGCCGCCCGCAGCGCCGGATGGCGCCAGTTGAGATCGGGCTGCTCCTTCAGGAACGAATGGCGGTAGTACTGCCCCGTCCGGGCGTCCAGCTCCCACGCCGATCCGCCGAACACGCTGAGCCAGTTGGTGGGCGCCGCGCCGTCCGGCCTGGGATCGCGCCACACGTACCAGTCACGGCGCGGATGGTCGCGAGCGCCGCGGGATTCCTCGAACCAGGGGTGCTGTTCGGACGAATGACTCGGCACGAAGTCGACGAGCACCTTGAGCCCGAGGGCGTGGGCCCGTGCGACCAGGCGGTCGAACGTCGGGAGATCGCCGAACAGGGGATGTACGTCCCGGTAGTCCGATACGTCATAGCCAAAGTCGGCCATCGGCGACGGGTAGAACGGCGTCAGCCAGATCGTGTCGACGCCGAGCGTGTCAGCGACGTACTCGAGCCGGTCGAGGATGCCCTGAAGGTCGCCGACACCGTTCCCGGTCGTGTCCTGGAAGCTCCGGACGTAGATCTCGTAGATGACAGCGGTCTGCCACCATGGCCGTCGCGTTTCATCCGACACGGTCGGTCAGCGTGTCCCCGACGTGTCGGCTTCGGGCAGCGCGTCGCTCAGGGTATCGGCCGTCGTGTACGTCAGCCCGAACCCGTAGGGAAACAGCGGTCGATAGTCGGCGTCGCCGCGATTGAGGGGCGTCTGTGACGGCGCGGCCGGCCAACTGTAGGACAGCGTGCCGCTGAAGTCGGCGTTCACCCCACCGTCGG
>JAOTWJ010000246.1 GCA_029862925.1 Gemmatimonadota bacterium | reverse complement strand
AGTGGGCCGATTACCTGGCGGAGCTGACGGCCGATGTCGGCGCGTGGACCCCGGGGGCGTCGCTCGCCGTCGCGCGACGGGTGGGTCGGCCGACGGACCTGTCCGTGGGAGTGAGTTGGGCGGGGCACTACGCCAGCGCCCGCCTGCCGAACCCTACGCTCAGGGGGCCCGCCTATCAGTTCCTCGTGGCGCCCGAGCTGTCGCTCGAGGCCACGCAGGCGGCCGCGCTCGCCCTGCACGCCACGGCGCGATACCGCGTGGGCGGCGGCTCCGCCCTCTGGGCCCGCATCCGCTACGACGCCGTCCGACCGCAGGGCGACTCGCTGCCCCTCGGCCCGGCACCCGACTCCCGCCGCACCACAGTGACGTATCAGCTCGGACTGATCACCGGGATCTGATCACACCGCCTCGGCGATCACCTCGAGCCAGTTGCGCGGCAGCGTGGTGTACTGCATCTCGTCCAGCGCGCGGCCGAGTCCCACTTCCAGCGCCTGCGAACCCTCCTCGAGCGGCACGCCGGGGAGGGCGCCCTCGATGAACAGCGAGAACCGGCAGATGTCCGTCAGGCACTGCAACGGCAGCTCGATGCGCAACAGCTCGAGCGTCGTCACGCGCAGCCCCGCGGCCGCGCACAGCGCCGCGTAATCCTCCGGGGTCAGCCATTCCATCGCGTCGGCCCGGTGGGCCTTCGGGACCGGGATGCCCCGGTCCTTCAGCGACTGCATCGTCCGCACCACCCAGCGGCGATAGAACCCGCCGGTGTTCCCCTCGTAGGCGCCCGTGAAGAAGGTCGAGTTGAACGCGAAGCGCCCGCCCGCGGGCAGGATCCTGCGGATCTCGGCGAGCACCGCCGGCTTGTCGGATACGAGGTGGAGGGCGTTGAGGAAGAGCACCGCGTCGGCCCGCGGCACGAGCTGGGTGAGGCACTCGGCCGTGCCCTCGAGGAACTGGACGCGGGCGTCCGGGACGTCGGCGCGCGCGCGCACCAGGGCCGCGCGTGCCGCGACACCGGAGGCCGTCGAGACGGCGCTCCGCGCCGCCCACGCCGCGCTCGATTTTTCGCTCGACCCGGTGGACTGACGCTCAGATCGCCTTGGCGATGATCTCCAGCCAGTAGCGGGGGAGCGACGTGAGCTGCAGCTCATCGAGCGCCCGCGCGAGCCCGAGCTGCAAGGCTTCCGAGCCGATCTCGAGGGGAACACCCGGGAGCGCTCCCTCGATGAACAATGAAAACCGACCGATGTCGGCGAGACACTCCGGCGGCAGGTCGACGCGCAGCAGCTCCACGGTGGACGGATCCAATCCGGCGGCCCGGCACAAGGTGCCATACTCGTCCGGGGTCATCCACTGCATCCGGTTCGCCAGTGGGTCGTGGTGCACGGAGATGCCACGCTCCTTCAGCACCTGCATGGCTCGCACGACCCAGCGGCGCCAGAACCCGCTCGTACTCGATTCGTAGGCGCCGTTGAAAAACGTGGTGTTGAAGGCGAACCGTCCGCGGGGTTTGAGCACCCGGCGAATCTCGGCGAGCACCGCCGACTTGTCGGCAATGAGGTGGATGGCGTTCAAGAATAGGATCGCATCGGCCTGCGGCACGAGCCCGGACAGGTGCTCCGCCGTCCCTTCGTGAAACTCCACCCATGGCGCGGTGATGTCCGCCCGCGCCCGCGCCAAGGCCGACGGAGACGGATCGATCCCGATGACCCGTGCGCCCGCCACACCATCCAGCTTCTCGACGATCAACCGCGTTACTGCGCCCGGCCCGCAGCCGAGATCGACGACCGTCTCGGGGGCCGGGCGCACCACCCGGTCAACGATCCACTGGTTGACATGCGTGAAGAAGTCGTGTTGCGCGAACGGCGAAAAGGAAAACCGCGCCGACGCGGAGCTGTCACCCGACGACGGCGCGCTAGCGTCCATGCACGCCGATGGCGCTGAGGTGGACGTCCAGGTTGTGGTTCACCCGGTATCCCACCACGCCGTTGGTGTCGATGTCGGCGGCGCTCGCGCTGAACACCTCGGCGCCATTCACGTAGAAGGTCGCCTTGCCGTCGGCCACTAGCACGCTGAGCTCATTCGTCGTCTTGCCCGCTGCGTCCACCGGCTTGATCGCCGCGTGCGCAGTCCAGTCGACGACCGCGGTGGGTCGCACCGCGTAGCCCGCGCGGCGGCGAATCGAGAACTCGGATCGGTCGGCGACGGTGCGGATGATGAAGTAGGTATACGACTGCGCCGAATCCGCGAGGTGGCGGCCGCCGATCAGCAGGCCATACGCCTCGGGGTGTTGCGGCGCCCGGGTTTGCGCGAACGTCGCGACGGCGTGATAGTTGCCCGATGCGGTGTCGGCGTCGCGCCAGAAGATGGTGGCGGGGCCCAGGGTGACGTGATACCCGTTGTCCATGGCCACGAACTTGACGTTCGTGAGGGGGGCGTCGCGTTCCGTACGGGCGCGCCATCCGGCGGGGAGCGACCCCCCACCCGCCACGGCGTGATCGGGATCACCCTGCGCGCCGGCGGCACCGGGAAACGCAAGCGCTGTGGCCAGCGCTGCGGTCAAGAGCTTCGGAGTCAACGACATGGCTGCACCTCGGGTGGGAACTAGAGAACAGAGTGGCCGTGTTTACCTTGGCTGGCCTGGCTCAGAACGAATCTAAGTGACCCTGCCCCGGCGTCTCAGTCAAGAGGATGAGCGGCGGCTACTGTCGCGGTTGCGCGCCCGCGACGAGGCCGCCCTCGGAGAGCTGTACGACCAACTGGCCCCTTGGGTGCTGGGTCTGGCGTTCCGGATCCTGGGAGACGACGACGAGGCCGAAGAGGTCGTGAGCGACGTGTTCGAGCACGTCTGGAACCGTATCGGGCAGCATGACCCGGCCCGTGGCCCCTTGGTGCCGTGGGTGCTGTCGATCGCCCGGCATCGCGCGCTCGATCTGCTGCGCCGTCGCCGCCGCTGGGAGCGTCGGGCGGCGGCGGCGGGGGCCGAGCAGAGCGCTGACGACTCGGCCGACCCCAACGGGCGGGAGGCGGGCGTGCCGGGGTGGCCGGTGCACCAGGCGGTGCATGCCGCGCTGGCCGCCCTGCCCGAGGAGCAGCGGGCGGTTGTGCGTCTGGCCTACTTTGCAGGGATGTCCCACACCGAGATTGCCGCCCGGACCGGTCTGCCACTTGGGACCGTCAAGACGCGCATGCGTCTCGCACAGCAGCGGCTCGCCGAGTCGCTGGAATTCTTGAAGGACTGGATGACGTGATGGACTGGCTGGGGATGGCCGTACGCCCGCGCGTGCCACGGGCTGAACTCAAGGCGCTGGTGCTGGCGCGGGCCTACGCCGCCGGCCACCGCCGCGGCCGGTGGCTACCGCTCGCGGCGGCGGCGGCGGTTCTCGTGGCGCTCGGCGTGACGGCCGGG
>JAOTWJ010000245.1 GCA_029862925.1 Gemmatimonadota bacterium | reverse complement strand
TGCGCTCGGCGAGGCCGAGATCTTCGGCTGGATCTTCGGCATGGACCGGGGCTGGGCGGAGATCACACGGGGCGCCGACATGCGCGTGCCCGGCGTGTTCCGTCACGTGATCCGGTACGTGACACCGCTGTTCATCACGGTGGTGTTCCTCGGAGCGCTGATCAAGCCCGTGGGCCGGTGGTCAGTCGCCGTGGGGTCGCTGTTCACCGGCGACGGATGGCCCTGGGCGCCAGACAGCGTGATCGGCCGGGTCCTGCACGTGGCAGACAGTCGGTACGCGTGGGTGGATCCGGAAGGCCATCTCACCCGGGCCTTCGTGCAGGACGCGACCCGCATGATCCTGCTACTGGTCTTCATCGGATTCGCGGTGCTGGTATGGGCGGCGTGGCGGCGCAAGGCAAGGGGGACGGTATGACGCGCTCGGCGTGGCTGATGTTGGCGGCGACGTGGTTTGTGATCATCTTCTTCACCGCCAAGTTCTTCGTGAAAGTACTCCGCACGCCTCAGCGGGAGGAGGACGGATAGTGCAGCTGTTTGCGCGGAAACCGGTCGATCAGCTCACGGCCGAAGCCCAGGAAGGCATCGGCCTCAAACGCGCGCTCGGCAAGTGGGATCTCACGGCGCTCGGCGTGGGGGCCATCATCGGCGCCGGCATCTTCGCGTCCACGGGCTCCGCCATCGCCGGCGGCTCCGAGCACATCGGCGCCGGCCCGGCCATCGTGCTGTCGTTCCTGCTCACCGGCACGGCGTGCGGGTTCGCGGCCCTGTGCTACGCCGAGTTCGCGGCCATGATCCCGGTGGCCGGCTCGGCGTACACCTACTCGTACGCGGCCCTGGGTGAGCTGGTGGCCTGGATCATCGGCTGGGACCTGATCATCGAGTACGCCGTGGGGAACGTGGCGGTGGCCGTCTCGTGGTCGGGCCATTTCCTGGAGCTGCTGCGCCTGTTCAACGTCCACGTGCCAGCCTGGCTCGCGACCGACTTCCGCACGGCGCTCCAGGCCGCGGGTGACGTGGCGGCCGGCGGCGCCGGTGAAGCCGCGGTGTACCTCGCGTCGGCCCTTGACCAGGCGCCCCGGCTGCTGGGCGTGCCGATCATCTTCAACCTGCCCGCCGTGCTGATCGTGGCCCTGCTCACCGTCATCCTGGTGTACGGGATCCGCGAGTCGGCGGCGTCCAACTCGCTGATGGTGGTGCTCAAGGTGGGCATCGTCCTGTTCTTCATCGCGGTGGGCGCATTCTTCATCGAGCCGTCCAACTACGTCGCCTACGGCGGCTTCGCGCCCAACGGGTTCAAGGGCATCGGCGCGGCGGCGGCGATCATCTTCTTCGCGTACATCGGCTTCGACGCCGTCTCGACGGCGGCGGAGGAGGCCAAGGAGCCGGCCAAGACGATGCCGTTCGGCATCATCATGAGCCTGATCATCTGCACCGTGCTGTACCTGCTGGTGGCGCTGGTCATGACCGGGCTGGCGCCGTGGAACCAGCTGGGCACCGCCGAGCCGATGCTCACCGCCCTGTCGCTCGCTTCCGGCAACCCGAAGTTCCTGGCGATTGCGCGGTTCATCATCGCCGTCGGGGCGGTCATCGCCATGACGTCCGTGCTGCTGGTGTTCCAGCTCGGCCAGCCGCGCATCTTCTTCTCCATGGCGCGGGACGGCCTGCTGCCCCAGTGGGCGGCCAAGGTGCATCCCAAGTTCCGCACCCCCCACGTGACGACCATTCTCACGGGCGTGTTTGTAGCGGTGTTCGCGGCGCTCATGAACATCAACGAGGCCGTCGAGCTCACCAACATCGGCACGCTGTTTGCCTTCGTGCTCGTGTCCATCGGCGTGATCGTGCTACGGTGGCGGGAGCCGGACCGGAAGCGGCCGTTCCGGGTGCCGGGCGCGCCCTGGACGCCGCTGATTGCCGTGGCGGCGTGCACGTACCTGATGTTCCAGCTGCCATGGGTGACCTGGGTGCGTTTCGTGGTCTGGCTCGCCATCGGGGCGCTGATCTACGTGTTCTACGGCTACCGGCGCAGCCGGCTGCGGACGGAGCGGGCCGGGATGTGAAGCTCCACACCAAGATCCTCCTGGGGCTCGGGCTCGGCGCCGCCGCCGGGGTAGCCGCCAACGCCTTTGCGGGCGGCGCGCCCTGGGTGCGCTGGGTCTCGGACAACGTGGCCAATCCGGTGGGGCAGGTGTTTCTCCGCCTGCTGCTGATGACCGTGATCCCGCCCGTGTTCGCGTCCATCACGCTGGGCGTCGCCGGGGTCGGCGATCTCCGCAAGGTCGGCCGGATCGGCGCCAAGACCCTCGCCTACTTCCTCGCCTCGACCGCGATCTCGGTGGTGATCGGGCTCGTGCTGGTGAACGCGTTCCAGCCCGGCGCGGGCATGGACCCGGGCATGCGGCAGCAGCTGTTCGAGACCTACCGCACGCAGGCCGAGGGACTCCAGTCGCGCATGGAGGTGGGGTTCGGCATCCAGACGTTCGTGGCGATGGTGCCGCGCAATCCCGTCCGGGCGGCGGCTGACATGGACATGCTGGGCGTGATCTTCTTCTCCATCGTGTTTGGGGCGGCGCTCACCCTCATCCCCCGGGCCCGCGCCGAGCCCATGGTGAAGGTCGTCGAGGCGCTCGGCGACGTGATCATCAAGATCATCGACTTCGCCATGCGGCTCGCGCCGTACGGGGTGTTCGGGCTGATCTTCGTGGTGACCGCGCGGTTCGGTTGGGAGCTGCTGGGTCAGTTGAGCGCGTACGTGATCGTCGTGGTGGCCGGCCTCGCCATCCACGGGATCGTGACGCTCTCGCTGCTGGTGCGCACCCTCGGCGGGATGAACCCGCTCACGTTCTGGAAGAAGGCCCGGCCGGTGGTGATCACCGCCTTCTCCACCAGCTCCAGCAACGCGACGCTGCCCACGAACATTGCGGTGGCCGAGAAGGACATGGGGATCAAGCCGGAGATCGCCGGGTTCGTGCTGCCGCTGGGCGCCACCATGAACATGAACGGGACGTCGCTCTACGAGGGCGTCACGGTCCTGTTCCTGGCCCAGGTGTTCGGCGTGGACCTCAATCTCGGCCAGCAGCTCGTGGTGGTGCTGCTCTCCGTGATCACGGCGGTCGGCGCCGCAGGCGTGCCCGGCGGCTCGCTGCCGCTCATCATGGTGGTGCTGGGCTCGGTGGGTGTGCCGCCCGAAGGGATCGCGATCATTCTGGGCGTGGACCGCATTCTCGACATGTGCCGCACCGTGCTCAACGTGTCGGGCGACCTCACGGCGGCGGCGTTCGTGGCGCGCTCCGAAGCCCGCGCGGAGCGCCGGCAACGCACGGTTGGAGCGGTGCCGGAGCGGCCGGCGGCGTAACCGGCGGGTGGGCGGACGGGCGGTTGTCCGCCCCACCACCCTCACCCGCTGACCCGCCCAACCGCCCAGCCGCCCAA
>JAOTWJ010000073.1 GCA_029862925.1 Gemmatimonadota bacterium | reverse complement strand
GAAATGTAGAAGGGGGCTAAACGATCCGCAAGTGCGGGGTTACGGCGCTACACGGACCTCCCGGAGCCGCCACGCCCCGGCAATCCGGCGAAACCCGAAGAAGACGGTTTCCTGCCGCACATCGGCGGTCCCGCGCACGGCATATCGCCGCCCAAACTCCGCGTAGGCATGATCTTCCGCCACGTAGCGGATCCCGTGGCCGGCGAACTCCTGTTCTTCGGCCGCCTCCAGATACTCGCCCAAGAGCCGGGCCGCCTGGCTCGGCCGGACCGCGGCGCTCACCGCGACCCCCGGGATCCGCAGCCGAACCGTGTCGCTCCCGGCCACGAGGTCCCGGACCCGGTGTTCCAGCCACGCCGCGCGGGCCCGGACCACGACCGAATCCAGCGATTCCTGCGCCCAGGCGCCCTCGAGTGGCGACAGGAGTGCCACCGTGAGAGCCCCCACGAGCCCCGCCCGCCCGATCATGCCGCTTCCTCGCATAGCCGCTCATACACCGCCCGGGGGTCGGAGGCACCACTGATGGGACGCCCGACCACCAAGTGGGTCGCGCCCGCCGCGACGGCGTCCCGCGCTCCGGCGGTCCGGCGCTGATCGTGCGCCGCCGCCCCCGCCGCCCGTATCCCAGGAACGACGATCCACGCGTCTGGTCCCAGGGCGGCGCGCGCGGCGGCAGCTTCCAGGGGTGACGTCACCACCCCGTCCAGCCCCGCGTCCCGCACCACGCCCGCCAGGCGGATCGCCTCCCGCGCTGGGCCCGCCTCGCGACCGAAAATGCGACCGAGCTCGTCCGGCCCGTGGGAGGTCAGCACCGTCACGGCGACGACCCGGAGTGTCCCGGCGGCCTCTTTCGCCGCCCGCATCATGTCGAGCCCGCCCAGCGCATGCACCGTCGCCAGCCGGATGTCCAGCGCGGCGGCCGCCGCAGAGGCCCCCGCCACCTGGCTGGGGATGTCGTGCCATTTGAGGTCGAGAAACACCTCGACGCCGCGATCGCGCAACGCCCCGACGATCCCGGGACCCTCGCGCACGAAGACGGTCGCTCCCACCTTGGCCCAGCGGAGCCCGGGCAGGCGGTCGACCAGCGCCAGTGCCTCACGCGCCGTCGGCTGATCGAGGGCCACGATCACCTCAGCCACGGCCCCACCGCTCCGCGAGCCGCTCCGGAAGCCGAGGATCGGCCAGGCCGGCCGTGCCGATCGCCACCAAGGTGGCGCCCGCCCGGACGTACTGCGCGACGTCCCCGACCGAACGGATCCCCCCCACGCCGATCACCGGGACGGCCGTCGCCTCCCGCACGCGTTGGGTGGCCAACACGCCGATCGGGAGCAGCATCGGCCCGCTGACCCCACCGTTCCCCGCCCCCAGACGCGCGGGCCATCGGTCCGGCCCTGCGCTGGCCGCGTCTTCGAACAGCAACCCGGGCATCGTGTTGACGACCGTGATCCCGTCGGCCCCTGCCTCGACCGCGATCCGCGCCGTCCGCCCGATGTCGCTGAGCGTGGGCGCCAACTTCGCCACCACCGGCCGCGCGCTCGCCTCCCGGCACCGACCCACGAGCTCGCGCAGCACGTCGTCGTTCGCTCCGAAATGCTCTCCGCCCCGCGCCGTATTGGGACACGAGAGATTCAGCTCGAACGCGACCACGACCGGTTGATCGCTCAGCCGCCGGACGACGGTCACGTAGTCGTCGACCGTCGCGCCGACCACGCTCACCAGGACTCGGGCCCGGGCGAGATTGGCCGCGAGCCAGGGCAGCTCCTGTCGCGCCACGGCTTCCACCCCGGGATTGGCGAGACCGATCGCGTTGAGCATGCCTCCGGCGAACTCCGCCACGCGGGGCGTGGGGTGCCCGACCCGAGGCTCCGGGCTCACCGACTTGGTGATCAGGCCGCCCAGTGCGTCCAGGTCCACCGCATCGGCCAGCTCGCGGCCGAAACCTGCGGTGCCGGAGGCGAGGAGAATGGGGTTTTGAAAGGTGGAGCCGAACGCCGCGATGGGCTCGCCGGCGTGCACGTCAGTTCCGCTCATTCCGCACGCGGCGCCCCTCGTCAGCGGGACGCCCCGGACGCGCTTCCCCCGGCCGGCGATTGGGCCCGCGCTCGAGCGGGTGGCGCGCGGCCTGGCGGAGGGAATCTTCCAGCGCCTCGTAGGCCGCAAGCCCCTGCCCGAGCAGCGCCAACGCATACACCGACTCGGCGTAGTCGGTCGTCACGCGCGCCACCAACGAGTCGGCCCGACGTGGTTCGAGCGTCGCTTGGGCCAACAGAGCCTTGGGGGCCAGCACGGATTGCGGATACCGGCGCGACAGTTCCGCGAACAGCGCGGCGGCCAGCTCCGGTGCCCGCAGCGAGTCCCGCACGTCCTCGGCAGCAAGGAACAGCGCCAGGTCGGCGCTATCCGCCGCAAGCGCCGCTGTCCCTCGCTCCAACACGGTGACGTAGGGCCCCGCAATGCGGATGGCGGGACCGCCCTGCCGCGTGGCGGCGCTGAGCGAGTCGAACAGGACGGGAACGTCAGTCGCGCGCCGGGCGCGGCGGACCGCGCCCATGACAAGGTAGGCCCGCGCCGACCGGCCTTCGGCCGAGTCCGGCGCCACCTCCGCCGCCCGGCGGAAGCGTCGCTCGGCGCGCTCACGGTCCGCCGCCGCGAGCCAGCGCTCGCCGTCGCTCACCCACAGCCGGGCGCGCGTCCCATCCGACAGGTCGCGCCTGCCCGCCAACCGATCCACCAGGCCGCCCGCCTCTTCGGGAGCCCGCCGGCCCACGCTGTCGAGCGTGGACAGCCATGCGGTCTCATCGATCGGCCTGGCGGCAGCGGCGCCGAGCACCGCCGCAGCCTCGGCCGTGCGACCGAGCCGGGCGAGCGCCACCGCACGGGGAAAGACCGCTTGGGGCGCGGTACTGGTCGCGAGGTCTTCGAGGGCCGCGCGGTCGTTGCCGAGCCGCAGGTAGGCCGTCCCCCGGAGCAGCAGCGCCGCCGCCCGGTCCACCGGGCGTCCCTCGGCGAGTACCGGCGCGACAGCTTCCATCACCGAGTCGGGCTCCTGCATCTGCAGGCGGCATCGCGCGAGCAGCAGGCTCGACTGCATCCGGATGTCCAGATCGGGACTCGAATCGGAGGCCAGACGCAGCGACGGCACGGCTTGGGTGCATATGCCCAAACGCTCGAGCGCCATCCCGTGCAGCAGGAGCGCGTCGTCCCGGTACTTGCTGCGGGGGTACCGGGCGGTGACCGATTCGGCTTTCACCGCCGCGCGCGACCAGAACGACCGGGCTTCGCCGGTCCGTCCTTCGCGTTCCGCGCGGCGGGCTTCCTCCGCCAGATGGTTGGCGTTGTACAGGCCGTTGTAGTAGGCGCAAGCTCCCACGAGCAACGCCACCATGGGAGCAATCCACCGGCGCGTCGTCACCGGGAGTCCATGCCCAGGGTCTTCGCCTCGTACCGTCGCAGATACTCGACGATCCCGTCGGCCATGGCGACGGCCAGTGCCCGCTGCCCGGCGGGAGAACTGATGAACTGGGCGTCCCCGCGGTTGGTGCCGAAGCCCGTCTCCACCAGCACGGCGGGGCGCCGCGCGGTGGCGAGCACCACGAACCGGTTCTGCTGGATGCCCCGGTCCTGCCCGGGATGCGCCTTCGCCGCCCTGAACTGGACGAGTTCGGCGAGCAGCGCGGACTCGCGCAGGATCTCGTTCGCCTGCAAGTGCTTCAGGATGAACAGCGCGGGATCGTCACCGGTCACGGGCCGATCGGATTCGTACCGCAACGCGTCGTTTTCCATCGCGGCCACGCGGCGGGCGTCGTCGGTGAGCGCCTCACCGAGAAAGTACGTGTGGATGCCGCTCACCTGGTCGTATCCTCGGCGCCGGGCGAGCGCGTCGACATGAATCGAGACGAACAGGTCACAGTCCGCCGTGCACAGAGGGGCGCGATCGTACAGGCTGATCAGCGTGTCGGACGTGCGGGTCATCGTGACCGACACGCCACGGCGCTCGAGTTCCAGTCTGAGCTGCTTCGCGATGCCGAGCGTGACGTGCTTCTCCGTGACCCCCGGCGGGCAGAACACGCACGGGTTTCCCGGGTCGGTGCCGCCGTGGCCGGCGTCGACGGTGACGGTGCGCCGTTGCACGAGCCCGGTTTCTGGATGCCGCGTCACGGGTGGGGACGGCCGGCGGATGACCGGGGCAAGCCCGGATTCCTCGAACCGACCGGCCAGCGGGTCGTAGCGGTATCCCTCGCGGAACCGCCGTGGCACGTACTCCGTGAGCCACTGGAGCGGGACGAACAGGGTGTCGCGGGCGACGTACGCCCCACCCCACAGCGGCACGACGCGCGTGCCATCCAGGAAGGCCGGGGCATCCAGCAGGAACCGGAACGACTGTCCGGCGAACGTGAGCACGGCCCATCCGGGCTCGAGCGCGCTCTTGAGCGGCAGCAGACGCACGAGCGGATCGATGGCCACCGCCGGATGGCCGCGCTCGGAGGTCACGGCGACCGCCGCTTCCCCCCGTGACGTCGCCACGATCACGGCCGTGCGCGGAACCGTGGGATGGCTGGCCTCGACCGACCCGACCGAGGCGGCAAGCACCAAGACGGCCGCGAGCGTCACCGTCGGCGCCCCATGGCCCGGGCGGCATCGCGTTCGGCGGTCTTGCGCTTGAGGTCCTCGCGCTTGTCGTAGTGCTTCTTGCCCCGTGCCAGCGCCAGCGTCACCTTCGCCCGCCCTCGCGTGAAGTGCATGTCCAACGGGACCAACGTGAGCCCCTTCTGCTCCACGGCACCGATCAAACGACGAACCTCCCGCGCGTGCAGCAGGAGCTTGCGGGGACGGCGCGGCTCATGGTTCACGTACCCGCCGGACTCGTACGGGGAAATGGTCATCCCTTCGAGCCACACTTCCCCCCGACGGACGACTCCGAAAGCCTCCGCCAGACTCACCTTCCCGGCGCGAACGGACTTGATCTCCGTGCCGGACAGCGCGAGCCCCGCCTCCCACGTCTCCAGTATGTGGTAGTCGTGGCGGGCCTTCGAGTTCCGGGCCACGACAGGTCCCGTCTCAGGGCGCGGAGAACGCGGTGCAGACACAAGCTAAGCTCAAGATAGAAGCGAACTTCGGGCCGGTCAAGCTGGCGGTTGACGCCGTCGCGAGGGGGGGCCTATATTCCGCCTCGCAAGCCCCGCCGAAGTGGTGGAATTGGTAGACGCGCTGCGTTCAGGGCGCAGTGGGCGCAAGCCCGTGTGGGTTCGAGTCCCACCTTCGGCATCCTGGAGACGCCTGGACCTCGAGGCGTCTCTCAATACCGCGCGACGGCCGAGTCGATCTCCACCGACCACGCGTCGATCCCGCCACGCAGACTCCGCACGTCGCGGAACCCCCGCTGCATCAGGAACTCGCACACGACGAGGGAGCGGCGCCCCGTGTGGCAGTAGGTCACCACGGGCCGTGTGCGGTCGAGCTCGTCGAGCCGCTGCGGCAGCTCGCCCATCGGAATCAGCGTCGCGCCTTCGAGCCGACAGACCGCCCATTCCCACGGCTCGCGCACGTCCACCAGCTGCGGCGGGTGGGGGTGACCCAAGACGGTCGCCAGTTCCGTGACGTCGATCTCGGACGCGTCGTCCCCCGGGGGCGGCGCGGGCGCGGCCCCGCAGAATGCCTCGTAATCGATCAGCTCGCGGATCGTGGGCGCGTCGCCGCATACCGGGCACTCCGGGTCCCGCTTGACCGCGAGTTCCCGAAAGCGCCCGGACAGGCCGTCGAACAGGAGCAGCCGTCCGACGAGCGGCTGCCCGACCCCCGTGACGAGCTTCACGACCTCGAGCGCCTGCAGTGACCCGATGATGCCCGGGAGAACGCCGAGCACACCCGCCTGCTCGCACGAGGGCACCAGTTCCGGCGGTGGCGGGTCGCGGAACAGGCAGCGGTAGCACGGACCGCCCGCCGCGGCGAACACCGAGACCTGGCCGTCGAAGCGGAAGATCGCGCCGTACACATCGGGCTTGCCGAGCATGACGCAGGCGTCGCTCACGAGGTAGCGGGTCGGGAAGTTGTCGCTCCCGTCCATCACCACGTCGAAGCCACGCAGGATTTCCCGGGCATTCACGGACGTGAGCCGCTCGGGAAACGGCTCCACGTGGGTGTGCGGATTGAGATCCTGGAGCCGATCGGCGGCGGCCGCGAGCTTGCCGCGTCCGACCTGCGAGGTGCCGAACAGGATTTGTCGTTGGAGATTGGTCTCGTCGACGCGGTCATCGTCGACGACGCCGAGCGTGCCGACGCCGGCGGCCGCCAGATAGAGCGCCGCGGGCGACCCCAACCCTCCGGCGCCGACGAGGAGCACTCGGGCGCCCTTCAGCCGGCGCTGACCGGACTCGCCGATGTCCGGCAGGCTGAAGTGCCGGGCGTAGCGGCGGACCTCGGCCGGCGTCAGTGCGGGGCCGGCCATGGGTCCTGCCGAGGGATCAGGCGCGCGCGGTCATCGCGGGTTCCGACGCCAGCAACGCGTCGACCGCTTCTTCCTCCAGGAGAAGATCCGCCAGCGAGACGCTCGCCAGGAACTCGTCGATCCGGCGTTGGAGCGACCGCCACACCGGCCGAATGGAGCAGTCGGTGCCGTTCGCGCAGCGTTCCGCGCTGATCGGGTACGAGTCGCAGTTCACCTCGAACGTGCGATGCTCCGCAGCCTCGATGACGTCCCGGACGGTGACGTCCTGCGCTGCCCGTGCAAGCAGATAGCCGCCCTTCGCGCCGCGGACGCTCTTGACGAGACCCGCCCGACGCAGCTTCAGCAGGATCTGCTCGACGTAGTCTGGTGGCAGCCCCTCCTGCTCGGCGATCTCTCGCGCCGGCCGTGGCCGCTCCACGCCCCGGCGCGCCAAGTGCACCGACACGATCAATCCGTATTCTGCCCAAGTAGTGATCCGCACGGTGGTACCCTCCTGCGCCAATATCCGAGGGTTCCGCGTGGAAATCAACAGGCTGGAGGGCCTTACAAAGCGGCTTCACGCAGATCTCAACCACTCTTCATACTCTTGGGGCCCCAGGCACGCCAAGCTCGGTCATGGCGCGCAGATCGAGCACCCGGTCGACCTCGTCGCCGGGCAGCACGCCGCGTTCGATCACGAGGTCCCGGACCGTGCGATCCAGTGCGATCGCCTCCTTGGCCAGCGCCGCGGCCCGCGCGTAGCCGATGTGCGGCGCGAGCGCGGTTACCAGTGCGGGGCTCCGCTCGAGCCAGTAGGCACACTGGGTTCGGTTCGCCTCGACTCCGCGAATGCACCGCTCGCCGAAAACTCGCGCGGCGTTGCCGAGGATCCCCATGGCGAAGAGGAGATTGTGGGCGATCACCGGCATCATGACGTTGAGCTCCAGCTGGCCGGCCTCCGCCGACAGGGCCACCGTGGTGTCGCAGCCCACCACCTGGTAGCACACCATGTTCACCATTTCGGCGATGCTGGGGTTCACCTTGCCCGGCATGATGCTCGACCCCGGCTGCACCGCCGGCAGGGCGATCTCGTTCAGACCCGTCCGCGGCCCGGACGCCAGCAGACGGATGTCGTTCGCGATCTTGCTCAGATCCAGGGCACCGGTGCGCAGCGCGCCGCTGAACGCCGCCTGATCACCCATCGATTGCATCAGCTGGACGCGGTCCGCGCCCTCCCGCAGATCGAGACCCGTCATGGCGCGAAGGTGCTGGACCATGCGGGCGGGGTACGTCGGCTCCGCGTTGAGCCCCGTCCCGACGGCCGTGCCGCCGATGTTGAGCTCGCCAAGCGCGGCCGCGGCCGCGGTGACCCGCGCGCGGTTCCGGGCGATCGTCCGCCCGTACGCCGTGAACTCCTGCCCCAGGCGGATAGGGGTCGCGTCCTGCAGGTGGGTGCGCCCGGACTTGATGACGTCGTCGAACGCTCGCCCCCGGTCGAGCAGGGCGGCTTCCAGCGTGTCCAAACCGGCGAGCAGCGCCGGCAGCTCCGCCAGCGCGGCCAGGCGCATCGCCGTGGGAATCGTGTCGTTGGTGCTCTGCGCCATGTTCACGTGATCGTTGGGATGCACCGGGGCATACGCGCCCCGCGTGCCGCCGAGCAGCTCGTTGGCCCGGTTGGCGAGCACTTCATTCACGTTCATGTTGTGGCTGGTGCCCGCCCCGGCCTGGAACGGATCGACTACGAACTGGTCGCGATGCTGGCCGCCCAGGACCTCGTCGGCGGCGCGCACGATCGCGTCGGCGAGCCGGGCGGGCAGCCGGCCGGTGTCGCGATGGGTGAGCGCGGCCGCCTTCTTGATCCAGACCATCGCATCGACGAAGATGGGCAGCGGGACGAGTCCCGAGATCGGGAAGTTCAGCCGGGCGCGCTCCGTCTGAATGCCGTAGAGCGCGGTCGCCGGCACCGGCAACTCCCCCAGCGGATCACGCTCGATGCGGACATCGGTCATGGTCGGCGGCCTCCCTCGGCCTCGAGATCCGGAGAACGGATGGACGACACGTACTTCCAGCATCTACCCGCGAGTGCGCGATTTGGCGCGGACGCCATGGTCAAGATCGAGTGCCGGCGGTCGGACCGACTGCTGCTGGGGTTGAACTGTCTCCGGCCCGGTCAGACCCAGCGCACACACGCCCACGCCGATGCCGACAAATTCTACCTCGTTCTGCGCGGACGGGCGACGCTGCGGGTCGGGGACGAGGTGGCCACGGTGACTGACGGCGCCCTCGTCTGGGCCCCGGCCGGCGTGCGGCACGGCGTGGAGGCGACGCTGGAGGACACGATCCTGTTCATCGGCCTGGCGCCGGCGGCGGCCCGCTGACGCCGGCAGGCCGAACGGGACGCGTATCGGACTCAGTCCGAGCAGTCTCCCAGCGGATAGGCAAATCCGCAATTGCGGCACGGGTTCTTGCAGCCCCAGGTCCGGTCAGGGACGCGAAAGCCGCAGCGTTGGCAGAGCAGGAGCGGTGAGCCGGGGGCGGTTTGCTCCGATGCCGACCGGAGTTCCGGGGCTCGCGGACCGGTTCCGCGACCCGTGTCGCCATCGGAGGGAACGGCGCCCCGCCCGCGGCCGGACTCAGACAAGCCGATAGGCCCCCGTGAGAAACGGGTTCGTGCGCCGCTCGCGGCCCACCGTGGTCTCGGGCCCGTGGCCGGGATAGAGCACCGTCTCGTCAGGCAGCGTGAGCAGTTGGTCCCGGATGCTCGTGAGCAGCGTCTCGCTGTCGCCCCCGGGCAGGTCGGTCCGACCCACCGATCCGGCGAACACCGCATCTCCCACGAGTGCCACGCCGTCGCCCACGAGCGCCACGCTGCCGGGGCTGTGTCCAGGAACGTGGCGCACCTCGAACTCCACCGCACCCACCCGCAGCGGCTCGCCCGGCACGATGGCCCGATCGGGCGGCGGCAGCGCGGGCAGATCGAGTCCGAGGAGCACGCGCGCCTGCTGGGGCGCCGCGTCGTACAGCGGTCGGTCGTCTGCGTGGAGCCAGATCGGCACCCCCGTGGCTTCCTTGATGGCCGCCACGCCGGCCACGTGGTCGAGGTGGGCGTGCGTGAGCCAGACGGCCCGCAGGGTCAACCGCTCCGTGCGTAGCCGGGCGAGGAAGAGGTCGGCCTCCTCGCCAGGATCCACCAGCACGGCGTCGCCGGCCGCGCGGTCTGCGACCACGTAGCAGTTCTCGGCGAATGCGCCGTTCGTCAGACAGAGAACCTCAGGTCGCACCGGCAGCCGCCTGCACCTTCGAGTGTTCCCGCCGTTCCGTGAGGTACTTCTCCACGGCAATGGCCGCCGTGGTCGCATCGCCGACGGCCGTCGTGATCTGGCGGGTCAGCTGCACCCGCAGGTCGCCGGCGGCGAACAGCCCGGGGATGGACGTCCGCATGTGCGTGTCGGTCACGACGTAGCCCTGCGCGTCGTGCTCGTAGTGCCCCCGGATCATGCCCGTGTTGGGCGTGAAGCCGATGAAGATGAAGCAGCCGGTCACGGCCAGCGACGACTCGTCGCCGGTCACCGTATCGGTCAGCCGGAGGCTCTGGGTGCCGCGCTCGTCCCCCTCGATCGCCTCGACGACCTTGTTCCAGACGAACTCGATCTTGGGGTTCTTGAAGGCGCGCTCCTGAATGATCGGAGAGGCGCGCAGGCGGTCGCGCCGATGCACGATGTACACCTTCTCGGCGTAGCGCGTCAGGTAGTCCGCCTCCTCGACCGCGGCATCGCCGCCACCCACGACCGCGATCGTCTCGCCGCGGAAGAAGGCCCCGTCGCACACCGCACAGTAGGAGACGCCCTTCCCCGCGTACTCCGCTTCCCCCGGCACGCCGAGCTTGGTGGGCGTCCCGCCGGCGGTGATGATGACCGCGGGCGCCCGGAACACCTTCTCGAGGGCGGTCGTCACGGTGAAGTCGCCGTCAGCGGTCCGTTCGACGGCGTCGACCGTATCGGTGATGATCTCCGCCCCGAACTTGAGGGCGTGATTCGCCATCTTCTCGGCCAGATCCCGGCCGAGGATGCTCTCGAAGCCGATGTAGTCCTCGATCTTCTCGGTATTGAGCAGCTCACCGCCCGGGAGCCCGCGCTCGATGATGAGCGTCTTCAGCATGCCGCGTCCCGCGTACATGCCGGCGCACAACCCGGCGGGGCCTGCCCCGACGATGATCACGTCGTACGTCATCGCGTCGCGTTCCGTGTGGTCCGTCATGGATCGTCATCCCGTCACTGCTGGTCCGTGGGTGCCGGCGCCGGTGGCGCCGATCTCGCCTCAAGAACGACCGGCCGGCGCACCGGGTTCCCGGCTCTCGAAAGGTAGCCCGGACGCGGCGCGCACCGCACCGGGTTGGCCCGGGCGCCGTCAGCCCCCGAGCGGCGCCAGAATCCGCGCGGTGCGCGGCGCTCCCCGCTCCGCGAACGCGACACGGCCGTCCCGGTCGATCAGCACTACGCTTCGGATGACGCTTTTCCCGCCAGCCTTGAGCGCCCCGTAGGCCGAGGCAACCGCGCCGGCGTCGTCCGAGAGCAGGGGGAAGTTGAATCGGAACTTCCGCGCATATTGGAGGTGGCTCTCGACGGTCGCGGGATTCACGCCAAACGGCTGGACCCCGGCCTGCTGGAACTGCTCGATCTCATCGCGCACGGCGGAGAGTTGGCGGTTTCAGCCCGGGGTGTTGTTCCCCGGATAGAACACCAACACCACACGGTGTGCCGCGAGCACGTCGGCCAATGCGTACCGCCGGCCGTCTGAGGCGGGGAGCGCGAAGCCCGGCGCCTCGTCTCCAACCCGAATCAGCTGATCACCACTCATGTCCCTCCTCCTCCTTCGTCGACCCGTTGCTGATGAAGCGTGTCCAACTCCGCTACCCAGTCCATCGGCACCGTGATGGAGCCCAATGGGGCCCGGCCCTGCTCCGCCGCCT
Organism: Gemmatimonadota bacterium; assembly: GCA_029862925.1. Lineage (GTDB taxonomy): Bacteria > Gemmatimonadota > Gemmatimonadetes > Gemmatimonadales > GWC2-71-9 > JAOTWJ01. Next base: position 3,515 of record JAOTWJ010000073.1, on the reverse strand, counting down.
CGTCTTCGCCGTGCCAATCGCTGCCGCCGCTTCGCAGCATCCCCAGCGCCGCGGCCAGGCCCAGCGCCCGCTCCTGAAGCTCGGCGTCGTGCGCCGGGTGGCGGACTTCAATGGCGTCCACGCCGGCGTCGCGCAGGCGCTCGAGCCCGGGCCGCGTGAGTCGGCTGCGCAGGTGCGCGGCCGCCGTGACGCCACCCAACCGACGGACCAGCGCGGTGACCGCGCCGGTCTTGGGGAGCACCTTGGGAACGAACGCCGCTCGCCCCCGGCCAAGGTACCGGTCGAACGCCTGGCCCACGTCGGGGACGCGCCCGAGCTTCACCAGCGCTCGCGCCGCATGGGGCCGCCCCAGCGCCCCACCGGCCGTCTGATCGATCACGTCCTCCATCCGGACGTGCGCGCCCGCGGCCGACAGGCGCCGCACGATCTCCCGCATCCGTGCCGTCCGCTGTGCTCGCTGCTGCTCGAGGAACTCGGCGAGCTCGTCGCTCTCGGTGGGGAGGAAGTACGCCAGCAGGTGCATCTCGCCCCAGGGGGCGGCGACGGAGAACTCGCAGCCGGCAATCACCTGCAGGTCCAGCGGCTCGGCGGCGGCGCGGGCGGCCGCGACACCCGCCAGCGTATCGTGGTCGGTCAGCGCGAGCGTCGTGACGCCGGCCCGCGCCGCGAGCGCCACCACCTCCTCCGGAGGATGGGTGCCGTCGGACGCGGAGGAATGAACGTGCAGGTCAGCCGCCGGCACGCTCCGCCACGCTGCGGGTCCGGCGCCCGTCGGGGCTCGTCCACTCGGGTTGCGACAGGCGGAACAGCTCGAGCAGCTGGTGCTCGCCCAGCTCGCCCAGTGACGCCTCGCGCCGGCGCGAACCGGTGGGGGAGTATCGCACGTAGCGGCGGCGGCGCTCCGGCCCCGTGCCCCGCTGGAACACGAGCCCGAACTCGTCGCGCTCGTACACAGTCACCGACCCGGACGGGAAGACCTCCCACCGCTCGCCATCTACGTCGATCCGCCGCCGCGCCATCTCAGACCGCCCCTTCGGGGAACTGCTCCAGCCCCAGCTTCACATCGGCCATGAAGCGATCGGCGTCGGCGCCGTCGACGATCCGATGGTCGTACGACAGCGAGAGCATCCCCAGGGTCCGGATCGCAATGACGTCCTGCCCGTCATCCAGCGTCATCACCTTGGGGCGCTTCTCGATGGCCCCGACCCCCAGGATCGCCACTTGGGGCTGGTTGATGATGGGGATCCCGACGTACGACCCGAACCCCCCCGGGTTGGTGATGGTGAACGTGCCGCGCTGCACCTCGTCGGGGCTCAGCCGCTTCGTGCGGGCCCGCTCCGCCAGGTCCGCGGTCTGACGCGCGATCCCCATGAGCGACAGCTCGTCCACATGCTTGAGCACGGGCACGATGAGGCCCCAGTCGAGCGCCACCGCGATCCCGATGTTGATCGGTTTCCGGTAGATGATGGTGTCGCCGCTGACCGAGGCATTGACCACCGCATGCCGGCGCAGGTTGTCGGCGACGACTTTCGTGATGAACACGAGGTAGGTCAGGTTGGCGCCACCCGCACGGTACTCGGCCTTCTTACCCGCCCGCAGGCGCGCGATGTGGGTGAAGTCCACCTCGTAGAAGCTCGTGACGTGGGCCGACGTCCGGCGGGACAGCACCATGTGATCCGCCGTGAGCTTGCGGATCTTGCTCATCGGCTCGACGCGATCGCCCTCCCACGCCTCGACCACGGGATGGGCGATCTCGCCACCCCGGGGCGCCCCGGCGGGGGCCGGCGGTGCCGGGCGGGCGGCCGGTGCGGCGGCGGCGCCTCCCCGCTCGATGAAGCCGAGAAGGTCCTTCTTGGTCACGCGCCCGGCGATGCCGGTCCCGCTCACCTGCGACAGATCCACGTCGTGCTCGGCGGCGATGCGTCGCACCAGCGGCGTGGACTTGGTACGGAGCCGCTCCTCGAACGTCGCCGTACCCTGACGGCCGTCTGCCCGGACGGGCGCCGCCGGGGGAGCGGACGGAGCCGGGGCGGCAGCCGGGGCGGGCCTGGGTGCCGGGCTCGCCGCCTTCGCCTCGGGGGCGGGGGTCTTCGCCGCCACGGGCGCTTCCCCGGCCGCCGCCGGTCCGGCGGCCGGGGCCGACGTGGCGGCGGCGGCCTTGTCGGTCTCGATGACCGCGATCACGGTCTGCACTTCGACGGTCGCGCCTTCGGGGACCTTGATCTCCGTCAATACGCCCGCGGCGGGCGCGGGAATCTCCGCGTCCACCTTGTCCGTCGAGATCTCCAGAATGGGTTCATCCCGCTTCACGTCATCACCGACCTGCTTCAGCCACCGGGAAACGGTGCCCTCGGCAATCGACTCCCCCATCTGGGGCATGATCACGTCCACTCGGGCCATGCAGTGCTCTCCTCCGGTGTCCGCTTCACGGCCGCGCGCGTTTGCGACGGCCAGCAACACTTCGGGTTCACGGGTCGGGAACGCGCGCCGCATGCTGGGGCATGGACTTCAAGCCGCCACGCACCAAATGGTGCCACATCACGCTGTCCACGTATCGGCGCCGCCAACTGTTCAAGATAGCCGCCACCGCGCGCTTCTGCGAGCGTCTGCTGCGCCGCGCGTGCAAGACCCACGGCTGGCGGGCGGACGCCATCGCCATCCGCCCGGACACGGTCCACGTCCTGCTCGAAGTGCCCCGTACGACTCCCCGGGACGCGGTGGTCCGCCGCCTGCGGGCGGCCGCCGCACGCGCCGTGCGCGAGCACGCGGTGTGTCCGGGAGGACGACGCGTCTTCGAGACGGGGCACTGGTTTGCGGTGCTGCCGAGTCCGGCCGGGGTGGCGGCCGTTCGGCGCCATCTGTCGCGTGTGGGCGGATCTCAGTAGGCCAGCAACCAGCGCACGGCCTCCACGATGTCGGCCGTCTGCGGCAGCACGTAGTCCTCCAGCGTCGGCGCATAGGGCAGGGGCGTGTCGTGAGCGGTCACCCGCCGGATGGGGGCATCAAGCCATTCAAACGCGAACTCGTTGATCCGGGCGGCCAGCTCCCCCGCCACGCCACCGGTGCGGGTGTCTTCGTGCACGATGAGGACGCGGTTCGTCTTCCTGACCGTCGCCGCGATGGCGTCGTCGTCCAGCGGCACCAGCGTGCGAAGATCGAGCACTTCGACCTCGGCCCCGTCCTCCCGCGCGACCTGCTCGGCCGCTTCCAGTGCCTTCCACACCATCGCCGACCACGTGACAATCGACAGATCCGTACCCGCGCGCGCCACGCGCGCCTTGCCGATGGGCGTGAGAATCTCCTCATCCTCCGGGAGATCCTCCTTGATGCGGCGGTAGAGGTACTTGTGCTCGAAGTACAGCACCGGGTCTTCGTCGCGGATGGCCGTCTTGATGAGCCCCTTGGCGTCCCGAGCCGTCGCCGGGCACACGAGCTTGAGACCGGGCGTGTGGAAGAACGCCGCCTCGGGCATCTGCGAGTGGAACGGGCCGCCGCGTACGTAGCCGCCGGACGGG
>JAOTWJ010000244.1 GCA_029862925.1 Gemmatimonadota bacterium | reverse complement strand
CTTGGACCGGCCCGGCGAGCGCTGGGAACGGATCGGCGAGAACCTCCCGACGCGCGTGGGCGACATCGGGTTTCCGGTGGTGGCCCATCCGCGGGACGCCGATACCGTGTGGGTCTTTCCCATGGACGGCACCGCCGTGTGGCCGCGCACGAGCCCCGGTGGGAACCCCGCCGTGTTCCGCAGCCGGAACGGTGGCCGTACCTGGACGCGGCAGGCGAAGGGGTTTCCGGCCAGTCAGGGCTGGTTCACCGTGTTCCGGCAGGCAATGAAGAGTGACACGCGGGATCCGGTGGGGCTCTACCTGGGCACCACGGCGGGAGAGATCTGGGCGAGCCGCGACGAGGGCGCGAGCTGGAAACGCGTGGCCGCGCACCTGCCGCGCATCCTCGCGCTCGAGGTGGTGGAACGATGACCGCCGCGGGCGTGAAGGTCTACGTGTCGACCCACGTGCGGTCCTACACCGAGGGCCGGTCCGAGATCGAGGCGGCAGGGCGCACCCTGAGCGAGCTGATGGCCGACCTCGAGCGCCGCTATCCGGGCCTCCGGTTCCGGGTGATCGACGAGCAGGACCGCATCCGCCCGCATATGAACTTCTTCGTAGGAGGCCAGCTGGTGCGTGATCTCGCGCACCCCATCGCCCCCGGTGAGGACGTGCATATCCTAGGCGCGCTGAGCGGCGGGTAGGGACATCTCGGTAGTCCGCCGGCCGACCCCATGATCATCGGCGCCCACGCCATCATCTCCCGCACGAATCGGGGGGCGGACCGCGCGTTTCTCCGGGACGTGTTTGACTTGCCGCATGTGGATGTCCGCGAGGGGTGGCTGATCTTCGGACTGCCGCCTTCCGAGGTCCGGGGCATCCCTCCGACCGGAACGACGTGCACGAGTTGATGTGTGACGACGTGGAGGCACCCGTCGCGAACTTGGAGGGCCGCGGCGTGGCGTGCGAACCCGTCGCGCGGCAGAAATGGGGGCTGCTGACGCGCGTCCGGCTCCCGGGAGGCGGCCGCCTGGGCGTGACCGAGCCACGACCCCGCGACCCACGCCGCTGAAGGGGGCAACGCCCGCGTGACCTGGAGCCCGCTGTCGCGGTAATACCAGTCGGAGGGCAGGGCGGGGAATGAACTTCATGCGGAGGGTAGCGCCCATGCATCTGGGTGTCCGGGGAGTGGCCATGCTCGCGGTGACCGGCGCGGCTTCAGGTCTGGCCTGCGGCAACCCGCTGGCCGTGAATGTGATGACCGTGGGCGTGACCGGCACCATCGTGGTGTCGCCCATGGAGCAGGGCGGGTTCACCGTGAAGGCCGTGAACCGCGACGACGAGCGCGTGGTCTGGGGATCGGGCAGCTCGTCCTGCCAGCTCGGCCTGTTCGTGCGGGACGGGGACGGCCGGGATCACAACATCGATTTCCGCGACTGCACGTCCGACCTGGTTGAGCAGGGACTCGCGCCTGGCGACTCGATCTCCGAGACGATCGTGTGGGGCGGCTGGATCGAGGTGGCCGGGGAACTGCAGACGCTCGCCAACGGCGAGTACCGCGTGTATGGGGTGGCGGGCGACCGCGCGCGCAGCGAGCCGCTGCTGGTGCGCGTGCAGGTCCCCTAGGCGACCCGGCCGCTGCCGGACTGGCGCGGCGCCTCCGGTTGTGGAATCATGAAGTGGCGGGCGGGCCTCCGCGGTCCGCCCGCCGTGTGCTTCCCGTCATCTGCCCCGGAGAGCGTGACGCATGACCTTCGAACGACCGATCGTGGCCGCTACCATCCTGGCCATCGGGATCGCCCTCGCCGGCGGGTTTGCGGGTCACGGGTTCGTCCAGTCTCGGCGCGCCGATCGGTATGTCACGGTCAAGGGCCTGGCCGAGCGGGACGTGCTGGCGGATCTGGCGCTGTGGCGGCTGCAGATCGTCGCGACCGAGAACGTCGCCGCGTTCCGCGCCGCCACCGCTCTGCGGGTCGTGCAGTAGTGCGCGCGTCGGCGGGACTCCTGGGCGCCGTGCTCCTGGCCGTGCCGGCGCCGGCTGCGGCGCAGGCCCCACCCGGCGATTCGTTGCCCGCCACGCTGTCGGTGGCGCTGGTCATTAGCGGGGGCGCCTCCCTCGGCGTCTACGAGGCCGGCTACCTCTACGTCCTCGGCGAGACGCTCAAACGTGAGGGCATCCCGCTCCGAGTGGCCACCGGTGCGTCCGCCGGCAGTGGCAACGCGCTGTTCAGTGCGTTGAGCAGTTGTGGCGCGCCCAATGGCCGGCCCGGCGCCGACCTCGGCTACCGCTTTTGGCTGAGCACCAGCTTCGCGGATCTGTTCCAGCCCGCGGCCAGCACGCCCGTCAGCGCGTTCACCGCCCGGCCCGGATTGGACATGATGCGACGCCTGGTGGAGGAGATCTGGCAGCGCGGGCTCCCGGTGCCCTGCGATGTGGTGCTGGGCATCCCGGTCACCAAGATCACGCCGCTGGACGTACCGCTCCGACCCGGCTCGCCGCTCAGCGCGCCCCGGCAGCTGCTTCGCTTCACCCTGCGTATCCGCGGGCGCGGACTCGGGCGGCCGCCGCTGATCGAGAACGTGGTCGATTCCGGCTCCCGGGTGCCGCAGTTGTTGCTGCCACTGGCGCCGGACCCCGACGCCGGTTGGCGGAATAACCTGGAGCGACTGATCGAGGTCACCGCGGCCTCCGGCGCCTTCCCCTACGCGTTCCCGCCTGTGCGGCTGGGCTACTGCCTGTACGCTGCCGAGGCAATCGCCGCGCCCGCGTGTCACGTGGCGGAGCACGCCGACCAGTTCATCGACGGCGGCGTATTCGACAACGTCCCGCTGCGGCTGGCCAGCGCCCTGGCCGGCCTCGCGGCCCGGCCGAACGACCGGACGCTGTTCATCTACCTCGACCCCGATCTGCGCGCGTACCCGCTGCCCGCCGCCGGCGCGGGCGACACGCTGCCCCAGCGGCCCGACAACGTGTTCAGCTACGGCGTCAAGCTGGCGGACGCGTTCCAGCAGCAGGCTCGCAAGACCGAGCTGTTCGCGCTGCTGGAGGAGCGGCCCGAGGTGCTCGACAGCGTGCTGATCGCCACCAGCCGGTACCCGATGGCCAGCGGCTTCCTGGCCAACTTCTTCGGCCTGTTCGAGGGCGAGTTCCGGCGCTTCGACTTCTTTCTAGGGATGTCCGACGCCCTGCACGACCTGGAGTCGTGGGACGCGCAGCTGCCGACACGGCGGGGACGGCGGCAGCTCGCGGCGCTGTGGTTCATGCCGGAATGGCGACCGCTGCGCTGCCTGCGCGGGTGGACGGAGCCGGGAGGCGCCGGGGGTGAGGCCGTGTGCGGCGGCGCGGAGCTGCGTGACCTGCGCGTGCTGGCGCAGGTTGCGATGAACCGCGTGTACTCCAGCTGCCGGGAGCTGAGCGAGCAGCAGCGCCGAGCCCCCATCGCGCACGTGCACTGCCG
>JAOTWJ010000243.1 GCA_029862925.1 Gemmatimonadota bacterium | reverse complement strand
CGGGCCTCCACCCCCGACGCGACGGCCGCCAGGTGCACCACCGCGTCCCATCCTCCGGCGACGCCCGCCGACACCGACGCCTGGTCCCGCAGCTCGAGCTCGGCGACCTCGACCCCGACCGGGCGCCGCTTCGCACCGGTGCGGACGAGGGCCCGGATGCGGTGCCCCTCGCCGGCCAGGCGGGGCACCAGCCGGCTGCCGACGAACCCGTCAGCGCCGGTGACCAGGATGTTCACGACGTACCGCGAGCCGTTCGAGGTCGGCGTCAACCATCATCACGACCAGGTCGCGGAAGGCGACCTGTGGGCTCCACCGCAACCGGTCCCGCGCCTTGCGGCTGTCCGCCTGCAGGAGGTCCACTTCCGCCGGCCGCACGAACCGCGGATCCACCTTCACGTGCCGCTGCCAGTCGAGGCCCACGTGACCGAACGCGAGCTCGACGAACTCGCGCACGGAATGCGTCGTGTCCGTACCGATCACGTAGTCGTCGGGCTCGGGCCGCTGCAGCATGCGCCACATGGCATCCACGTAGTCCCCGGCGTAGCCCCAGTCGCGGCGGGCGTCGAGGTTGCCCAATCGCAGCTCGTCGGCCATCCCCAGCTTGATGCGGGCGACGCCGTCGGTGATCTTGCGGGTCACGAACTCGAGCCCGCGACGCGGCGACTCGTGGTTGAAGAGAATCCCGCTCACCGCGTAGAGCCCGTACGATTCCCGGTAGTTCACCGTGATCCAATGCCCGTACACCTTCGCCACGCCGTACGGCGACCGGGGGTGAAACGGCGTCCCCTCATGCTGCGGGACTTCGGCCGCCTTCCCGAACATCTCCGACGAACTCGCCTGATAGAACCGGGCGCTCGGCCGCGCGAGCCGGATGGCCTCCAGCAACCGGGTGACGCCCAGCGCGGTGAATTCCCCCGTGAGCACCGGCTGGCTCCAGGAGGTCGGTACGAAGCTCTGCGCCGCGAGGTTGTAGACTTCGTCCGGCTCCACGTCGCGGATGACCATGGTGAGCGAGTGCTGGTCCAGCAGGTCGGCCGGCACGATCTCCACCCGGTCGAGCAGGTGGCCGATGCGCTCGTACGAGTCGTGGGACGTCCGACGGACGACCCCCGCGACCCGGTAGCCCTTCGCCAGGAGGAACTCGGCGAGGTACGAGCCGTCCTGTCCCGTGACTCCGGTGATCAACGCGGTCGGCATGACCCCGTCCTCGGCTTGAGCGGCCGGCTGGAAGTGACTATTTTACTAGTCTGTGGAAGTTCACACATTCCAAATCGGCGGACCATATGGCGCGAGCCTGTGACATCTGCGGCAAGGGGCCGGTGACCGGCCACAACGTGAGCCACGCCAACAACCGGACCAAGCGGCGCTGGTACCCCAATCTCCAGTCGGTGCGGGTGCTGGTGGATGGCCACCCCCGTCGGATTCGGGCCTGCACGCAGTGTATCAAGTCCGGCAAGGTGGTGAAAGCGCCGCGCGGCGCTGCCCTCACCCGCTCGTAAGCGCCTCCGGCCGCGCTCCGAACAGGTACAAAAATGGGGACCTGCGGGTCCCCTCTTGCTGCGCGGCCGCCAAACCGTCGTCACTCCGACAGCAACTCGATCCGCGCGATTTCCGCGCCGTCGCCGACACGGTGGCCCAGCTTCACGATACGGGTGTAGCCCCCGGGCCGGCCCGCGAACCGCGGACCGATCTCCCCGAACAGGCGCCCGGTCACGTCCCGATCGCGGATGCGGCGCTCGACCAGCCGCCGGGCATGGAGGTCCCCGCGCCGGGCGAGCGTGATGAGCCGCTCGGCGAACGGGCGCAGCTCCTTGGCCTTGGCCTGGGTGGTGGTCACTCGCTCATGGCGGAACAGCGACGCCGCCATGTTGTTCAGCATGGCCCGCTTGTGGCTCGCCGTCCGGCTCAGCTGCCGGCCTTTGACCCGATGGCGCATGCGCCTACTCCTGCTCCACCGGCACAGGCGACGGTACCATGGCCGGCGGGCGACCGGGGTTGGTCACCACCAGCGCGCCGTCCCGCTCCTCAAACGCCATCCCGAAGTTCAGTTGCTCGCGGCGCAGCAACTCGGCGATTTCCCCGAGCGCCTTCTCGCCCACGTTCTTCACCTTGAGCAGGTCGTCCTCGGTGTAGCGGACGAGGTCCCCCAGGGTGCTGATACTCGAGTTCTTGAGCGAGTTGATGGAGCGGACCGACAGGCCGCACTCGTCGATTGGCCTCGCCAACAGCCCGTTGAGCCGCTCGTCCTCTTCCCGCGGCTCGGCTGGGCTGGCCGCCTGCGGCACGCGGCCGAAATTGAGGAACGGCTGGACGTATTCCTGCAGCAGCGCCGCCCCGTACGCCAGCGCGTCTTCGGGCGTGATGGTCCCGTTGGTCTCGATCGTAATCGTGAGCCGGTCGAAGTCGGTGCGCTGGCCCACACGGGTCTCAGCCACCGTGAAGTTGGCCCGGCGGACCGGGTTGTAGATCGAGTCGATGCGAACGACGTCGACCGGCAGCGAGCGGTCGATGGGGTGCTGGGCCGCTTCGACATACCCCCGCCCCTTGTTGACGTACAGCTCGCCGTTCAGCTCGCGATCTTCCTGCAGCGTGAAGAGCAGGTGGTCGGGATGGACGACCTGCACCCCGCCGTGCGCCTGGATATCCCGGGCGTACACGGGGCCGGCCTTCTTGACGGCGATGTGCAGCACGACCTCCTCGACGTCCTCGTCCAGCACCAGCGTCAGCTGCTTGAGACGCTGAATCACCTGGTGGATGTCCTCGACGACGCCGGGCACGGTCTGATGCTCGTGCACGACCCCATCGAGACGGAACGCCCACACGGCAGCGCCCCGGAGCGATGAGAGCAGCATCCGGCGGAGGGCGTTGCCGAGCGTGTAGCCGTAGCCGCGCTCGAGCGGCTGGAGGCGGAATTCGGCCGCAAACGGGTTGTCCTCCCGCTTCGTCATCTCGACGACGGTCGCCCGCACGAGTCCGGTCAGATCAATGGTCATGGCCTACTTCGAGTAGAGCTCGACGATGAGTTGCTCCTGCGCCGCGATCGGAATGGCATCGCGGGTGGGCAATTCGGTCAGCTTCCCGACCGCGTGATCGCGATCGACGACGATCCAGGAGAGCGGCGCGCCGCGCGACGCGAACTCCAGGGCGCCCCGCACCATCGCCGAGTCGCGGCTCGCGTCCGCCACGCGGACCTCGTCGTGCGGGTTTACGCGGAACGACGGCACATCCACGATGCGGCCGTTCACCAGAATGTGGCGGTGCCGCACGAGCTGGCGCGCGGCCCGGCGGCTCACGGCGAAGCCCATCCGGAACACGATGTTGTCCAGCCGACGCTCGAGGGCGAGCAACAGGTTGTGCCCCGTCACGCCCGTCTCGCCGCGCACGTGGTCGAACGTATTGCGGAACTGGCGCTCGGTGAGCCCATAGATCCGCTTGACCTTCTGCTTCTCCCGCAGCTGGCGCGCGTAGTCCGACGTC
>JAOTWJ010000072.1 GCA_029862925.1 Gemmatimonadota bacterium | reverse complement strand
ATGGACGCGCGCCACGTCGCGAAGGACGCGCCGGGGCCAGCGATGCTCGTGGTGAAGCTCGGGGGCCCCGCCTACCGGATCGGGATGGGCGGCGGCGCCGCGTCGAGCATGGTGCAGGGCGAAAACGTGGCCGAGCTCGACTTCCATGCGGTGCAGCGCGGCGACGCGGAGATGGAGCAGAAGGTGAACCGCGTCATCCGTGCGTGCGTGGAGCTGGGCGCGCGGAATCCGATCGTCAGCATTCACGATCAGGGCGCGGGCGGCAACTGCAATGTGCTCAAGGAAATCGTCCACCCGGCGGGAGCGCGCATCGACGTCCGCGCCATCCCGGTGGGCGACGAAACGCTGTCGGTGCTCGAAATCTGGGGGGCGGAGTACCAGGAGAACGACGCACTCCTGATTCGACCACAGCACGCCGACCTGTTCCGGGCGTTGTGCGAACGGGAAAACGCGCCCTTCGCCTGCGTCGGCACGGTCACCGGCGACGGCCGGGTCGTGCTGGTCGACGAGGACGGCTCGACCCCGGTGAACCTGGATCTCGAGACCGTGCTTGGCGCGATGCCCCAGAAGACGTTCGCCCTCGAGCGCGTGCGGCCGGGGCTGGCGCCGCTGCGCCTGCCGGACGGCCTGACCGTGCGCGCGGCCCTCGAGCGCGTGCTGCGGCTCGTCTCGGTCGGATCCAAGCGGTTCCTCACCACGAAGGTAGATCGGAGCGTCACCGGTCTGCTCGCGCGGCAGCAGTGCTGCGGGCCGCTGCAGGTGACCGTGGCCGACGTGGCGGTCATCGCGCAGAGTCACTTTGGCGTGACCGGCGCGGCGACGGCGATCGGCGAGCAACCCGTCAAGGGACTCATCGACCCGGCGGCGATGGCCCGGATGAGTGTGGGCGAGGCGCTGACGAATCTCGTGTGGGCGAAGGTCAGCGCCCTGGAAGACGTCAAATGCTCGGGCAACTGGATGTGGGCGGCGAAGCTGCCGGGCGAGGGGGCGGCTCTCTACGATGCCGCCGTCGCGCTGCACGACATCCTGATCGCGTTGGGCATCGCCATCGACGGGGGCAAAGACAGCATTTCGATGGCCGCGCTCGCCCCGGACGGTCGAGGCGGAACCGAAACGGTGAAGGCGCCGGGGAGCCTCGTGGTCTCCGCCTACGTGACCTGTCCGGACATCACTCAGACCGTGACGCCGGATCTCAAGCGCCCGGGGGCGGGGCGCCTTCTGTGCGTGGACCTGGGCGGCGGTCGGCATCGCCTGGGCGGGTCGGCCCTGGCACAGGTGTACGGGCAGGTGGGCGACACCGTGCCCGACGTGGACGATCCGGTCCGGCTCGGGCGAGCCTTTGGCGTGGTGCAGGACCTGCTCGGGGAGCGTCTGATTCTCGCCGGACACGACCGCAGCGACGGAGGGCTCGTCACGACCCTGTTGGAGATGGCGTTTGCCGGGAACTGCGGGCTCGACGTGAACCTCGCCGCCGGCGCGCGCGACCCGCTCGCCGTCCTGTTCGCCGAAGAACTGGGGTTGGTGCTCGAGGTGGACGCCGCCGACGAGCGGCGCGTGCTGGGCGCGTTCCGCCGCGCCGCCGTCCCGTGCGAGTCCATCGGCTCGGTCATGGCCGACCCGACCGTGGTGCTGCGCGTCGGCGGCCGCGAGGTGCTGCGGGACGACATGCGCGAGCTGCGCGACGGCTGGGAGGCGACGAGCTTCGCCCTCGACCGGCTTCAGGCCAATCCCGACTGTGTGGCCGAGGAACGGGCGGGGCTCCGGGCGCGGAAGGCGCCGCCCTATGCCGTGCCGTTCACCCCCGCGCCCACCCCGGTTGCCCTGCTCGAGGCGGCCACCAAGCCGTGCGTCGCCATCCTGCGCGAGGAGGGCTCCAACGGCGACCGCGAAATGGCGTCCGCCTTCTACGCCGCGGGCTTCGAGCCGTGGGACGTGACGATGACCGACCTCCGTCAACGCCGCGTGACGCTGGAGCGGTTCCGCGGTGTCGCCTTCGTCGGCGGCTTCAGCTTTGCGGACGTGCTGGATTCCGCCAAGGGCTGGGCCGCCGTCATCCGGTTCAACGAGGCGCTGTGGCGGCAATTCGAAGCGTTCCACGCACGCCCCGACACGTTCAGTCTCGGTGTCTGCAACGGCTGCCAGCTCCTGGCCCTGCTCGGCTGGGTGCCGTCGCGCGGGATCCCCGACGACCGCCAGCCCCGCTTCGTCCGGAATGCCTCGGGGCGCTTCGAGTCGCGGTTTGCCACGGTGCGCATCGAGGAGAGCCCGGCCCTCATGTTCCGCGGCATGGCCGGCGCCACGCTCGGCATCTGGGTGGCCCACGGCGAGGGGCGCGCGCAGTTTCCGGATGCGGCGATGCTGGAGCGGGTCGAGCGTGAGCGCCTGGCCCCGCTCCGCTTCGTGGACGACGACGGCCGGATCACCGAGGCATACCCGTTCAATCCCAACGGGTCGCCCCGCGGCATCACCGGGCTTTGTTCTCCCGACGGCCGGCATCTCGCCGTCATGCCCCATCCCGAACGGACGGTGCTCCCGTGGCAGTGGGGCTGGATGCCCGAGGCGTGGCGCCATAGGTTTGCGGCCTCGCCGTGGCTCCGCATGTTCCAAAACGCCCGCGAGTGGTGCGGGGATACCGGCTGACCGGGGAGGCCCGATGGGCTATCGGAGATTCACCGACCGCGAGGGCCTGAGCTGGGAGGTGCGCGACCGCTCGACGTCCGAGTGGGAACTCCACCCGGTGTCCGACGAGTCCCTCTCCGCGGTGCGGATCGCCGCGCCGGGGTACGAGCGGGACCCGTTCGAGGTGAGCGTCGAGGAGCTGCAGGGCCTGCTCGACGCCGCGCGCCCGTCGGGCTCGCGCCCGCCACCGCGGCGCAAGTCCCCGTTCGGCGATTGAGACACCTCGCGCTCGTCCTGCCGCTCGCGGCTTCGCTCGCGATGCCCGGCGCCCTGGCGGGGCAGGACTCGACGTGGACCCAGGTCGCCTTGGGCCCGCAGTACGGGGCCGGCGGATTGCGGCGCTTCCTGTTCGGATCGGATTATCGCGATCTGTGGACGCTGCCGATTCGGGTGCCGTACCTGGATCTGGCCACCACGGCTGGCGGTCTCACGCCGACCACCGCGGGCGGCGGCATCCAGACGAAGTCCCTGTGGTTCCGCGGTGCGGACGGACTCGATTACGGGTTCCGCTCCGCCGACAAGCGTCTGGCCAACGTGCCGCCGGTGCTGCAGGGCACGCTGGTCGAACGCCTGGCGCTCGACCAGACGAGCGCGCAACATCCCGCCGCGCCGGCGATCGTCGCGGCGCTGGCGGAAGCCGCTGGACTGCTGACGACCACGCCGGTGCTGGTGGTGCTGCCCGACGACGCGCGGTTGGGGGCGTTCCGATCCGAGTTCGGGAATGTGGCGGGCTTCTTCGAACGGCGGGCGACCGTCGCCCCGCCGGGCTTTGCCGGGGCGCTCGAGATCATCGGAAGCGGCCGCCTCCTCGACCGGCTCGCTGCGGATCCGAGCGAGCGGGTGGATGCCCGCACGTTCCTGCTCGCCCGCCTGTTCGATCTGTGGATCGGCGATCGCGACCGGCATCGCGGTCAGTGGACGTGGGCCCGCCTGCCGGATCACCCCGCTGGCTGGGTGCCGATCCCCGAGGACCGGGACCAGGCGTTCGTGCGGTTCGATGGGGTCGTTCTGGGGCTCGTTCGGCAGATCACCGGGCAATACGTGCGGTTCGAGGCAGGCGCGCTCCTCCCGTTTGACGACACCTACTCCCACGTCGTGGGCGTCGCCTGGAGCGGACGCGAGTTGGACCGCCGCCTGCTGGTGGGCCTCGAGCGCGCCGTGTGGGATTCGGTCGTCAGCGTGCTGACTGTGCGGCTTGCCGACGCCGTCATCGACGCGGCGGTGCAGCGCCAGCCGCCGGAGTACGCGGCATCGAATGCCGCCTGGCTGGCCGGCCGGCTCAAGGCGCGCCGTGACCGGCTCCCGGCATTCGCCGACCGGTTCTACCGCCTGCTCGCCGCCGAGCCCGAGTTGCACGGCAGTGACGCGGATGACCTGGTCGTGATCGAGGCTCAGCCCGACCGTGGGGTGCACGTCACCATGGCTCCGCGCGACCGGCCCGACGCTGTCGGATTCCAACGGACCTTCGAGGCCGGGGAAACCGGCGACCTCCGGCTGTTCCTGCGGCGCGGGGCCGACTCGGTCGTCGTCCGCGGCGGTCGCAGCGGCATCGGGCTCCGCGTGGTCGCCGGCGCGGATGCCGTCGTCGTCGACTCGGCAGCCGGCACCGCCCTGCGCGTGTACGCACGAGACGGCGCGCCCCGGGTCACCGGGGTGCGACGGGTGGCGGTGGATCGGCGGTCCCGTCGACCGCCGTATCAGGTCCGCGAGGGCGCGCTGCCGCCGCGCGACTGGGGCCATCAGTGGGATCCCGCGGTGCTGCTCGCGTTTGCCCCCGACGTCGGCGCGGTGGTCGCCGCCGGCCCGCGGTATACGCGCTACGGCTTCTGGCGGTATCCGTACGCCTACGCGCTGCAGGCGCGCGCCGGCATCGCCACGGGTCCCCCGACCGCTGTCGGCGACCTCCGACTCACGGCGTACCGGGTCAACTCCGCGGTCCGCGCCGATCTGTACGTGCGCGGCTCCGGCATCGAGATGTTGCGCTACCACGGGCTGGGCAACGACGTGCCGTTGACGGCCTCGAGCGACGAGTTCTATCGCGTGACGCGGCGGGAGTTCGAGCTCACACCGACGGTCACCGTGCCGCTGGGTGGTGCGGCCCTCCGGTTTGGCCCCACCGCGCAGTACGCCCGGATGACACTCGACTCCACCCGGCTCGTGGGCCAGACGCAGCCGTACGGCAGCGGGAATTTCGGACAGGTGGGCCTGCTCGGAGAGTTCACGGTCGCGGTCGGCGACCGCGGCGGAGCGCCGGTCCTGGGGGGTGCGCTCCGCGCCGCTGCCCGCGTCTTCCCGCCGCTCTGGGACGTGGACTCGACGTTCGCTGCTTTCCACGGTGAAGCCGTGGCGTATTTCGGCGTTCGCGCGTCACCACTCCGACCGGTGCTCGCGCTGCGCGCCGGTGGGAAGACGACGATCGGACCGTATCCCTTCTACGAAGCGGCCTTTCTCGGCGATCAGCGCACGGTCCGCCTCGGCCGGCAGAACCGCTACGGCGGTGATGCCGCCCTCTGGGGCAACGCCGAGCTGCGGCTGCGCCTCGCGCCCGTCACCCTGCTCGTACCCGGCGAGCTGGGCGTCCTCGGCTTGGCCGACGTCGGTCGGGTCTTTCTCGAGGGGGAGACGTCGAACACGTGGCATACCGCGGTAGGCGGCGGCCTGTGGCTGGCGTTGCTCGACCCCGGCAACGTGCTGTCGTTCACGGTGGCCCGGTCCGCGGAGCGCACGGCCGTGTACGTCCGGTTCGGGTTCGCGTATTGATCCACGCCGGTGCCGCGCGCGAGGCGCGGCACCGGCAGGGCGCGGGTCAGCGCGTCACGGCTTCTGCGCGCGGAAGTTCAGCGTGCCGCTCATGCCGCTCAGCACGACGCGAATCGTCCAGACCCCGGCGGTGCCGGCGGTGGTCTGAAACGTCCCCGTTTCGCCCAGCGACCGCGAGTAGACCTGCGTGCCCGCGTCGTCCTCGATCGTGAGTGTCGCCGACCCCGCGGTGAGGGTCCCGGACTGGTTGATGTTGGCGCTGGTCCCCGTGTTCTGCCACGTATAGGTCAGGGTCTGCGAGACGTTGTCGAGCGCCGACGCCTGCAACTGGAAGTTGTCGGTCGCGTTGGTCACTTGGAGCTGATTGTCGGGCCCGATGACGCTGCCACTGTCACACGCCGCGACGCTCAGCATGCCGACGAGGGCGGCCCAGGCTAGGCGCTTCCGGAACATGCCATTCCTCCCGATTGAGTACGCTTCCGGGCACGGCCTTCCTGCCGGCCCGACGACCTAAGGTAGCAGCCCGTAGGCCGCGGGACGTGCCTGACGGTCCGGATGTCAAGGTGTTGATTTGCAACGCGTTCGCTAACAACGTTGGCATCAGCTTCCCGTGGGAATCGCATCGTTTCGATGCGGTGGTGGAGCGTTTTGAGGCAGGGGATTCGTTTGCCTCCCCCGGTGGGGGCCACGCAAGTAGCGCTGTGCAGCGGACTGTCGCACCTACCCGTGAAAGGACTCGTCTGATGCGCCGCACGCTCGTGATCGCCGGGGTGATTCTCTCGCTCCACTCACCGGGAGCGCTCGCCGCTCAACGTCCTGCCCGCCCCCAGGAACTGAGCCGCACGCTCGACGCGGTGGTCCGGCAGGGCGTGCGGGACTGGGACATCCCGGGTCTGTCGGTCGCCGTCGTCCGCAACGACAGCGTGCTGTTCCTGCGGGGATACGGTACACGCGCCCTGCGGGACACCAGCCTGGTGGATGCGCACACGCTGTTCGGCATCATGTCGACGACCAAGGCGATGACCGCGGCGGCCCTCGCCATCCTCGTGGACGACGGCGTCGTGCACTGGGAGGACCCCGTCACGCAGTGGGTGCCCGAGTTCCAGATGCCGGAACCGTACGTGACGCGCGCGCTCACGGTGCTCGATCTGCTCACCCATCGGGCGGGACTCGGCAACGCCGATCTCCTCTGGCTGCGCGGCGATCTTCCGGCCACCGAGATCTTCCGTCGCGTGCGCGACCTCGAGCCCGCGTACTCGCTCCGGGCGAGCTTCGCCTACCAGAACGTCATGTACGGACTCGCCGGCGAGGTCATCGCGCGGGCGTCGGGCATGTCCTACGGGGAGTTTCTGCGCCATCGCCTGTTCGTACCGCTCGGCATGACGCGCACGTACGCGCGCTGGGCCGACGTGACCGCCGCGGGGGTGGGCAACGTCTCGCGGCCCCATTACGCGATCCGCGACACGATCACGGTGATTCCCGAAGACACGGTGGACGTCATTCCGGCGGCGGGTGCGGTGTGGTCGACGGCAAGCGACATGGCCCGATGGATGCGCTTCCTCCTCGACAGCGGCCGCGTGGCCGGCCGTCAGCTCGTGAGCCAAGCCGGCGTACGGACGCTGCTGCGTCCCCACACGACAATTCCGCCCGGCGAGTTCTACCCCACCGCCCGGCTGACGCGGCCCCACTGGATGACCTATGGGTTGGGTTGGTTCCAGCAGGACTACAGGGGTCGGTTCGTGGCGTTCCACACGGGAAGCCTGGACGGTCGCACGGCCATCGTGGGACTCCTGCCCGACGAGCGGTTCGGGGTTGTGGTCTTCGGCAATCTCGATCACGCTGAGTTCCGTCACGCGGTGATGCTGACGGCCTTCGACCTCCAGATCGGCGGGCCCCGACGCGACTGGAACGCGGAGCTCCTCGACCTGTACGGCGGCATCCGCGTCCGCCGTGACTCCCTGCGCGCCGCGCGGGACGCCGCGCGGGTCGCCGGGACGAGCCCCAGGCTGCCGCTGCGGGCCTACGCGGGGACGTACCACCATGCCGTGTGGGGCGATCTTGTCGTGACGCCGCGTGCGGAGGCGCTCGCGGTGCGGCTGGGGACCAACAGCGAGCTCGCTGGCCCGCTGCGTCACTGGCACTACGACACGTTCCGCATCCAGTGGGGGGACGGCCGTGCCGAGCCCGGGTGGCTGCGTTTTGCGGTCGGGCTGGATGGCACGGTGACCGAGGCGCGCCTCGGGACGGACCCCGGCACGATCTTCCGCCGCGTGCCGTGATTTGGCTGCAACCGTGGCCGGTGGCGTGGGGTATGGGGTGCGGATGAGACTCGCTCCCCAATCGCTCCGGGCGCTCCGGTGGGTTGCTGCCGTGGTCCTGGCGGCGGCGTGTGGCGACGCCACCTCGCCGGACAACGCCGCGACGCCCGGGGCGATCAGCTTCGATGGCGGTGTCCTCCGGGCCCATGTCCGCACCCTCGCGGCCGACAGCATGTGCGGCCGGGAAGCCGGTTCCCCCTATGAGGTCCAGGCCGCCACGTACGTCCGCGACGCGTTCATCGCGGCGGGGCTGGAGCCCGGCGCCGGCTCCGGCTACCTCCAGTCCGTGCCGCTCGGTCCGCGTGGCGCGCCGGTCGATCGGTCGCCGAACCCGCAGTGCGAGACGACCCTCACCTTCACGTCGCAGAACGTCCTCGGCGTGCTTCCCGGGGCGGGCAGCCTGATGGGCCAGTGGGTGGTGCTCGGGGCGCACTACGACCACCTCGGCTGGCACAATCGTGACGGTGTCGTGGTCGTTTTCAACGGCGCCGACGACAATGCCTCGGGCACGGCGCTCATGCTGGAGACCGCCCGGTTGTTGCGGCAGTGGGTGGTCACACACCCGGCGGCCGCGGCCGAGCGACGGTCCATCATGTTCCAGGCCTACGGGGCCGAGGAACTCGGGCTCGTCGGATCGACCCGGTTCGTGTTCCAGGATCCGACCATTCCGGTCGACAGCATCGTGGCGATGCTGAACCTCGACATGGTTGGCCGCCTGCGCGACGCGCTCATCGTGGGGGGATCCGCGACCGCGCCGACCTGGCCCACCGTGCTTGCCGCCGCCGTGCCCTCGGGCCTGCCGCTCACGTACGACGACGGCGTCCTGAATCGCAGCGACCAGTACGGCTTCCTGCTGCTCGGCGTCCCGGTGCTCCACCTCTTCACGGGCCTGCATCAGGAATACCACACGTCCTCCGATGACCCGCCGTTGCTCAATATCGACGGCATGCGAACCGTCGGACGGTTCGCCATCGGTCTTCTGTGGGAGCTGGCCACGCGCGCCGGCCCGTTCTGAGGCCGATCGTATCCCCACCTGCCGCTGAACGTCCTCTCTAGCGACCTTACGGCACGGTTTTCTCCATCCCACTCGCTCGCCTTGAGGTTTGTGATGCCACGCCGGTTGATGCCTTCGTTCGTCTCCCTCGTCCTGGTCGGTACCGGATGCGCCACGGCGACCACCCCGGCGCCCGCGCCGATGCCGCTCGTCCGCGTGGACACCGTCCGAATCGTGGATACGGTCTCGGCCCGACCGGCCGTACCGGACACCGCGCTCCAGGCAGGGCGGTTCGACGGGGGGAAGATGTGGACGTTCGAGTACCCGCCCCTCGACTACTTCCGCGAGGCGTACGGGTTCGCCCCTGATTCCGCGTGGTTCGCACGGGCCCGACTCGGCGCGTTGCGGCTGCCGAACTGTACGGCGTCGTTCGTGTCGGCTCGAGGGCTCGTGCTCACGAACCATCACTGCGCGCGGGAGAGCGTGGTCGAAGTGACGCGCCCCGGCGAAACGCTGTTGGATACCGGCTTCTACGCGGCGACGCTCGCCGCCGAGCGGCCGGTGGACGGCCTCTACGTGGACCAGCTGATCGCGATCGAGGACGTCACCCCCGAGCTCGAGCGGGTGCCGGCGGCTCTGCGCGACTCCGCGAGCGAGGCGATCGCCAACCGCGTCGCGGCCCGCTACGGTGGGGATTCGGCCGGCGTCGTGGTCGAGCCCGTGTCCCTCTGGAACGGCGCGCGCACGTCCGCGTACGTGTTCCGTCGCTACGACGACGTGCGCCTCGTGATGGCGCCCGAGCTCGCGCTCGGCTTTTTCGGCGGCGACCCGGACAACTTCACGTACCCGCGCTACGCGCTCGACATGTCGTTCTTCCGGGTTTACGTGGACGGCCGGCCCTACCAGCCGGACGTCTATTTTCGGTGGACGCAGACGGGGGTGCGCGACGGCGACCCCGTGTTCGTGATTGGCAACCCCGGGTCCACGAGCCGGCTCCAGACGATGGCCCAGCTCGCGTACCGCCGCGACGTGGGGGACCAGGCGCTGCTGGATTTCCTGCGCACCCGGGTGGCGGCTCTGCGGGCGTTCGAGCGCGAGGCGCCGGCGCAGGCGGAGTCGCTGGACATTCGCAATCAGATCTTCAGTCTGTCCAACTCGGAGAAGGCCTATACGGGGATGGTGCAGGGGCTGCACGATCCCGTGATCATGGCCCGGAAGGCCGACGCGGAGCGAAGGCTGCAGGCGGCCGTCGCCCAGGATCCGCAGCTCGCGTCGCAATACGGCGATCTGATCGCGGAGATGGCGGACGTCCAGCAGAGCAAGCGTCGATTTGCGGCGGACGTGCGCGCGTTCGTGGCGCTGGGGGCGCCGAACTGGACGTCGGCCGTGCTGCTCCGCGGGATCTTCGCGTTCCAGGTCGCCAACGCCCGCCGCGCCGGCGCGCCGGCCGACGCCTATGCGCCGGCGATCGAGCGGCTGGAGAGCATCGGCCAGCAGCCGCCGGCGTTGCAGGAACGCCTGCTCGCCGCGCGGCTCACCGATATCGCCCGCGCCTACGGCGACACGAGCGCTTTCGTCCGGCAGCTGCTTGGCGGTCTGGAGCCTGCCGCCCGGGCGCGGGCGATCGTCGCGGGGTCGATCGTGAGCGACTCCGCGCGTGCCTCGGCGGCGGTGCGGACCAACGCGATGCCGGCCGACGATCCGGCGCTCCAGCTGGCCGCCGCCCTGCTGCCGCGCTTTGGCGCCTATCAGCAGGGCATCGGCGGCTTGAGCGACGAGGAGGCGGCGATCGAGCTGGAGCTCGGGCGCGCGCAGTTTGCCGTGGACGGGACGCGGCAGCCGCCGGACGCCACGTTCTCGCTCCGCATCGCGGACGGTCTCGTCCGCGGGTATCCGTACAACGGCACGGTGGCACCCGTCTACACGACGTTTCACGGCCTGTACGACCGCTATCGCTCGTTTGGGTCGGACGGCGACTGGGCGCTGCCCGCGCGCTGGATCCGCCCACCTGCCGCCTTCGATGCGGGGACGCCGCTCAACTTCGTGTCCACCGTCGACATCATCGGCGGCAACTCGGGCTCGCCGGTGCTGAGCCGTGACCTCGAGGTGGTGGGCGTGGTCTTCGATGGGAACATCGAGAGCCTGCCGGGCGACTACATCTACCTCCCCGATCGCAATCGGGCCGTGGCGGTCGACGCGCGCGGCATGCTCGCAGCGCTCCAGGACATCTACGGCGCGCGGCGACTCGTCGATGAGCTGCGGGCAGGGGCACGGCGGTAGGCGCCCGTTCGAGTTCGACGGGCGCCGTACAACCCTGGCGCACGTGCGGGGGACGCTCCAGGCCGACCCCCGCTGGATTGGGAGACGCGGCTGGCCGGGTCCCCCGCGGCACTGGTATATTCGCGGCGTCCACGCCTGGAGCCGGGAGCCTGTGGTACGCATGCCCGAATCCGCCGACGTCGCCCGTAAGCTCTCCACGCTGCTCGATATGGGCTTCGAGCGCGTGGATGCGTCCCCCATTAGCACAGAGGCGGTCCCCATTGACCGCCACGCCACCAAGGTCACCAGCACGCGGCCCGCCATGGGCACCCTGGTATCCGTCACGGCCATCGCCGATTCACGGCTCCGGGCGGAGGAGGCGATCGGGCGGAGCTTCGCGGAGATGGACCGCCTGATCGGCATCTTCAGCCGGTACGAGTCTGCCTCCGCCATCTGTGTGCTCAATGCCGAGGGGCGGCTGGAGGGCCCGCCGACGGAGCTGGCGCACGTCGTGGCCCAAGCGCGCCACCACCACCGGTGGAGCGCGGGGGCGTTCGACGTGACGGTGGCCCCCCTGGTGGACCTGTTTCGGGGAGTTGGCGGCCCGGCCCCGCACCCGCCCACCGCGGCGGAGCTGCGCGAAGCCCGCGCGCTCGTCGGGTTTGAGCACGTGACCAGCTCGGAACGGCGCATTGGGTTCGCGCGCCCCGGCATGGGGATGACGCTTGACGGGATCGCCAAAGGCTACATCGTGGACGCGATGGCGCGACACCTCGAGCACCGGGGGGTCAGGCGCTACCTCATCAACGCGGGCGGCGACATCCGGGCGGCCGGAACCAAGGAGGGGCGGCGGCCCTGGACGGTCGCGGTGCAGGATCCGGCCAAGCGCGGAGCCTACCCGGATACGATCCACCTGCACGACGGCGCGGTGGCGACCTCGGGCAGCTACGAGATCTACTTCGACCGCGACGGGCGGTTTCACCACATCGTCGACGCTCAGGCCGGGCGGTCGCCCGACCGCAGCACCAGCGTTTCGGTGATCGCCCCGTCGGCGATCGCCGCCGATGCGCTGGCCACGGCGATCTTCGTCATGGCGCCGGCGGAGGGGATGGCCTACGTCGAGACCCTGCCGGGGTGTGCCTGCTTGATCGTCGACCGCCACGGACGACCCTGGAAGTCGAGCGGCTGGGTGAGCGCCGCTCCCATCACTGGAGGAGAGGCAACGCCATGACGCGAGAGACGGCCGCAACCGCTCGATCCTACACCCCGTGGCAGGCGACGGCGCTGGTGACGCTGCGCCTGCTGATCGGCTGGCACTTTCTGTACGAGGGGCTCGGGAAGCTCGTCAACCCGTACTGGAGCTCGGCCAGCTACTTGGGCGAGGCGAGGTGGCTCTTTCAGAACCAGTTCCTGAACATCGCGTCCAGCGAGGCAGCGCTCCGCGTGGTCGACTTCCTCAACGTGTGGGGGCTCACACTGATCGGGCTCGCGCTGTTGCTGGGGCTGTTCGCCCGGGCGGCGGCGATCGGCGCCGTGGTGCTGCTGGCCCTGTATTACATCGTCGCGCCGCCGTTCGTCGGCTTCACGTATGCCGTGCCGATGGAGGGCAGCTATCTGGTGGTCAACAAGGTGCTGATCGAGCTCGCTGCCGTGCTGGTCCTGCTCGCGTTTCCCACGAGTGGGATCTTCGGGCTCGACCGGTTCCTGCCGTGGACACGACCTGGTGCGGTCGGCGGGTTGCGCCGGGCGCAAGCTTAGAGGAGCGCATGCCATGACTGACGAGCGGAAGGACGTGGGTGGCGACCAGCCCGCCGCCGATTCTCCGGCCGACTGGACCACCATGAGCCGGCGCGGCTGGCTCAAGGCCCTGGTCTCGATCCCGGTGATCGGGGTCTTCGTGTACAACTTCGTCCGCAAGCGGGCGGCGGAGGCCACCAAGCGCCAGGCCATCATGGCCGAGCTGGGCGTGAGCGAGCGCGGGCCGGCCGTGATTCCGGACCTGATCTCAAAGCCGCCCGGCGAGCGGCTCCGCGTGGGAATCATCGGGTTCGGAGGGGAGGGAGAGGCGCTCGTGCGCCACGCGGGCTTCGCGCATCCGGGGTGGGTGGAAGATGCGCGCAAGGCAGTCGCGGAAAACCCCCGCGACAAGCAGCTCGAGGTCTACCTCAACCAGCAGGACCTGAACATCGCGATCACGGCGGTGTGCGACGTCTTCGACGTCCGTGCGGAGCGGGGGATCGCGGCCTCGCAGGTGGAGGTGCGCCCGGGCGGCGGCGCGCTGCCGGCCGCCAAGCGCTACCGGCGTTACCAGGACATGCTGCAGAGCGGCGACGTGGACGCCGTGATCATCGCCACGCCCGACCACTGGCACTCCCGCATGACCATGGACGCTGTGGCGGAAGGCATTCACGTGTACTGCGAGAAGTGCATGACGCGCACCGAGGAAGAAGCGCTCGCCATGCACGCGGCGGTCAAGGCGTCGGACATCGTGTTCCAGCTGGGGCACCAGAACCGGGCTTCCGAGAGCCACAACAAGGCACGCGAGATCATCGCGGCCAATATTCTCGGTCCCATCACGCTGGTCGAGGCGACCACCAACCGCAACACGCCCTGGGGCGCGTGGGTGTGGGACATCCACGAGGAGGGGAATCCGGCCACGATCGACTGGGAGCACTTCCAGGAGCCGGCTGCCCACAAGGTCCCGTTCAATCTCGGGCGGTTCTTCCGGTGGCGCTGCTGGTACGACTACGGTACCGGGCTCTCCGGCGACCTCCTGTCGCACGAGTACGACGCGGTGAACCAGATCCTGGAAGTGGGCATCCCGAAGTCGGCGGTCTCGTCTGGCGGGATCTACTACTTCAAGGACGGGCGCGACGTCCCGGACGTGTTCCAGTCGGTGTTCGAGTATCCGGATCGCGATCTCACGGTCATGTACAGCGCGACGCTGGCCAACGGCCGGAACCGCAGCGCGGTGTTCATGGGCCACGACGCCTCGATGCGGGTGAGCGGCAGCCTCACGGTCTCCGCCGACTCCGATTCGACGCGCTATGAACAGAAGATCAAGGACCGGATGATCGACCCGTCGGTCCCGATGTTCACCTACCAGCCCGGGCTCAAGGGGATCGACGCCGTCACGTCCGCCACCGAGGAGTACTTCGCTAGCCGCGGCCTGCTCTACACGTATCAGGGTGGCCGGCGCGTGTCGTCGTATCATCTGCTCATCGGCGAGTGGCTCGACGTGATCCGCAACGGCGGGCAGACCAGCTGCAACATCGACCGCGGCTTCGAGGAAGCGATCACCTGCCACATGGCGACCCGCTCCTATCTGGAAGGCCGCCGGGTGACGTGGGATCCGGTACGGCGGAGAATCGTGTGAGCACGAACGCCAGACTCGGGGTCCTGATGTTCCTCCAGTTCTTTGTCTGGGGGGCATGGTACACGTCGATTGCCGTGTACATGACGGCTGAGGGCATGGGGCAGCTGACGCACTGGCCCTACACCGTCAATCCGATCGCCGCCATCGCCGCGCCGTTCTTCCTCGGACTGGTTGCCGATCGCTACTTCTCGACGGAGAAGGTCCTGGGGGTGTTGCACATCCTCGGCGGGCTGGTCTTGTTGACCGTCCCGCAGTTCAGCGGCGTGCCGGTGGTGTTCGTCCTGCTGCTGCTGCTGTACAACCTCTGCTTCATGCCGACCCTGGGCCTGGCCAACTCGCTCGCGTTTCACCACATCTCCGACCAGGAACGGCACTTTCCGCTCATCCGGGTGTTCGGCACGATCGGCTGGATCGTGGCGGGCCTCTTCGTCAGCCTCGTGCTGCGATCGTTCGTGACGGCTGGAAGTCTGCCCGAACAGACGCCGCTGCCCCTCTACACGGCGGCCGCGACGAGCGTCGTGCTGGGTCTGTACAGCTTCTCGTTGCCCCACACGCCGCCGCCGGCCAGGGGGGTCAGGGTCTCGCTGCGCAGCATCGTCGGACTCGATGCGCTGCGGGCACTCGGCAGCACGCCGTTCTATGTCTTCCTTGGCGCCTCGCTGCTGATCTCGATCCCACTCGCGGCGTACTACAACTTCACGCAGCTCTTTCTCGAGTCCA
>JAOTWJ010000242.1 GCA_029862925.1 Gemmatimonadota bacterium | reverse complement strand
GCCGCGGCTCTCCGGTGGGCGACCTTCATCGCCGCCGGCCTCTTTCTCGCCGCGGCCTACGCCATCACGACCGTCATGGACCTCGGCCTCGCGGAGGGCGGCCGGCTGGGACCCTTCTGGGCCGTCGTGGTCGGCACCGCCGCCGGTATCGCGATCGGACTGGCGACCGAGTACTACACGGCCAGCCGACCGGTCCGCACGATCGCCGAAGCCTCGCTCACGGGCCCGGCCACCAACATCATCGCCGGGCTCGCCATCGGCATGCGCTCGACCGCCGTGCCGCTGCTCCTCATCAGCGGCGCCATCTACGTGGCGCACGTGAGTGCCGGGCTCTACGGAATCGGGATCGCCGCGGTCGGCATGCTTGCCACGGTCGGCGTCACGATGTCGGTCGACGCCTACGGCCCGATCGCCGACAACGCCGGCGGGATCAGCGAGATGAGCCATCTCGGACCCGAGGTCCGCAAGATCACCGACGGCCTCGACGCGCTCGGCAACACCACCGCCGCGATCGGCAAGGGCTTCGCCATCGGCTCGGCGGCGCTCACGGCCCTCGCCCTGTTCAGCGCCTACGCCAACGCCGTCACGCCCCCCGGCGCCGACCCGATCCTGCTCAACATCGTGGACCCGAAGGTCGTGATCGGGCTGTTCCTGGGCGGCATTCTGCCGTTCTTCATCTCGGCCCAGACCATGACGGCCGTCGGCCGCGCGGCCGAGGGCATGGTGCAGGAAGTGCGGCGCCAGTTCCGCGAGATCCCCGGACTCATGGAGGGCACGGGCAGGCCCGACAGCGCGCGCTGTGTGGACATCTCCACCCGCGCGGCGCTCCGCGAGATGATCGTGCCCGGCGTGGTCGCCGTGGCGGCCCCGATCGCGGTCGGCAAGCTGTTCGGCGTCGAGACCCTGGGCGGCATGCTCGCCGGCGCGACGCTCGTGGGCGTGATGCTCGCCCTGTTCATGGCGAACGCGGGCGGCGCCTGGGACAACGCCAAGAAGCACATCGAGAGCGGCGCGCACGGCGGCAAGGGGTCCGACCCGCACAAGGCCGCCGTCGTGGGCGACACCGTGGGCGATCCGTTCAAGGACACGAGTGGACCCAGCCTGAACATCCTCATCAAGCTCATGAGCGTGGTGAGCTTGGTGCTGGCGCCGTGGTTCATTAGCTAGGCGGATCGGCGGGTGGGCGGGTGGGCGGTTCACCCGCCCGGCCGCCCATCCGCCCAACCGTTCATGCTCCGCTTAGGCATCGTCGGCCTCCCCAACGTCGGCAAATCGACGCTCTTCAACGCCCTCACCGACGCGGGGGCGGCGGCCGAGAACTACCCGTTCTGCACGGTGGACCCCAACGTCGGCGTCGTGCCGGTCCCCGACCCGCGGCTCGACCGGCTGGCGGCCGTGGTCAAGCCCAAGAAGGTCGTGCCCGCGTTCGTCGAGTTCGTGGACATCGCCGGGCTCGTCGAGGGGGCGAGCCGCGGGGAAGGGCTCGGCAACCAGTTCCTGGCGCACATCCGGCAGGTGGACGCCGTCGTCCACGTGGTACGCTGCTTCGACGATCCCGACGTGACGCACGTGATGGGAGACGTGGATCCGGTGCGCGACCACGACGTCATCACGGCCGAGCTGTCGATCGCCGATCTGGCCGTGATCGAGCGCCGCCTCGAGAAAGTGCGCAAGACGGCCCGGAGCGGGGTCAAGGACGACCAGCAGGAGGCGGCCTTTCTCGAGCAGGTCATGGCGGAGCTGGACGCGGGGCGCGGAGCCCGGGACGCGATGGATACGCCCGACCACCGCCGTCTGCTGCGCCAGCTCGGGATCCTCACCGCCAAGCCGATCCTCTACGCGGCCAACGTCGACGAGACCATGCTCGCGGCGGGCGGCGGGGCCCCGGTGGCGGCGCTCCGGGCCTCCGTGCGCGATCACCACGAGGAAGCGGAGGTCGTGGTCTTCTCCGCCCGGTACGAAGCCGAGCTGCTCCAGCTCGCGGAAGCCGAACGGGCGGAGTTCCTCGCCGGCGCCGGGATCGAGGAACCGGGCCTCGATCGCCTGATTCACGCCGGCTACCGCCTGCTCGGCCTCGAGACCTTCTTCACCGTGGGCGACAACGAGGTCCGTGCCTGGACGCTCCACCAGGGGGAGACGGCGTTCGACGCCGCCGGGGAGATCCACAGCGACTTCCAGCGGGGCTTCATTCGTTGCGAGACGATCGGCTGGGACGACTTCGTCCAGGCGGGGTCCTACAAGGTCGCCCGGGAACGGGGCCTGGTGCGGAGCGAAGGCCGCGACTACGTCGTGCAGGACGGGGAGGTGCTGCTGTTCCGGTTCAACGTGTGACCGGCTCCCCTTGCCCCTCCCACCCGGCCCCCGGTACCTTTCGCCTCGCGAAAAACCCGATCCCCTGCTCCGCCCGCACCGGGCGGGGCCTCATGTCCACAGGGAGGTGCCATGACTCGCCATTACGAGGTCGTCTACATCTTCGATTCGGCGCTCGAGGAAGCCCAGGTGAACGAACACCTGGAGCGGTTCCACGCGCTGATCGCGACCCCCGACAAGCCCGATCAGGTCCCCACGGTCAACCACTGGGGCAAGCGGACGCTCGCCTACCCCATCGGCCGGAAAGACGTCGGCTACTACGTCGTCACGCAGTTCGAGACGGAGCCGACGCTCCTGCCGGAGTTCGAGCGCGCCATCAAGCTGAACGAGGGCGTCATCCGCCACCTCGTCGTGCTGAACGAGGGCGAAGCGCCGCGGTCCGTCCGGGTCGGCGGGGACCGTGACGACGACAGTGACGACAACGGCGAGGAGCGTGAGTGATGCGACGCCGTGCCAAGACCTGTCCCGTCTGCGAGCTGGGCGTGCGCGTGGTGGACTACAAGGACGAGCGCACGATGTCTCGATTCACCACCGAGCGCGGCAAGATTCTGCCGGCCCGACTGTCGGGCATGTGTGCCCGACATCAACGCCAGCTTTCGACCGCGATCAAGCGGGCTCGCCACCTCGCGCTGCTGCCCTTCATCAAGGGCCACGGCCGCTAGGGCGCACGCGCCGCGCCGGCGGCCGTGAACAGCCTCGCACTCTCGCTGGCGACCCCGGCGGCCCTGATCGCAGGGCCGGCGGCGGTCCTCATTTTCCTGACCCGGCCCGCGCCGGGCCATCGTCTGGTCGCGGCCGCACTCGCCGGCATCACCGTGTGGTGGCTGCTCGGCGTGGGCGACCTGCCCGACCAGGTGGTGCGGGCGGCCGCCCTGCTGGCCACGGCTGGCTTCGGCCTGCTCTCGCGGCGTACCACGTGGACCGTTCCGCACCGGGCGCTCGCGGCCATCGCCATCGCGGCGGTCGGCATCGCGGTCGCGTTCGTCCTGTTCGGCTGGTCGTGGGACCGACTTCACTGGTGGATGGAGTTCCGCACGGGGCCCGCGCTGCGCCTGCTGCTCGGGCGCATGGCCACCGCGACTCCGGGCGAGCCTGGTCCCGGCGGCGCCGCGGGCCTGGCGTTCGAGGAATCCCTCGAGA
>JAOTWJ010000241.1 GCA_029862925.1 Gemmatimonadota bacterium | reverse complement strand
ACGAACTGGACGACACGCCGCCGTTCCTGATCGACGACGAGGCGGTCGCGATCGCAATCGAGCTGGCCCAGGTGTGCGACCTGAACCTCGTGGCCGAGCTGCATGTCATGCGCAAGCAGTACCTCGACGGCTCGATCCCGACGGGGTTCCAGCGCACGGCGATGGTGGGCCTGACGGGGCGGATCCCGTTCCGGGTGCCTCAGCTCGGCGTGGACCGCGAGCTGGCCATCCGGCAGCTCTCGCTCGAGGAGGACTCCTGCCGCGAGGTGTCGGACGTCGGGCACCGGATCACGTTCCGCACCGACCGCCTCGGGATGCCGCTCACCGAGGTGGTCACCGAACCGGAGTTGGGAACGCCCTGGGAGATGCAGGCCGCGGGCCGGTTGCTCGCCCGGGCGGCGCGGGCGACGGGGAAGGTGCGGCGGGGGCCGGGCGCCGCGCGGCAAGACGTGAACGTCTCGGTCGCCGGCGGGCGCCGCGTGGAGATCAAGGGCGTGGACAACCACCGCAACCTGCCGCGGCTGGTGCACGTCGAGGCGTTCCGGCAGCTGAACCTGTTGCGCCTTCGCGCCGAGCTGCACCGGCGCGGACTGGCGGCGACCGCGTTGGCGCTGCCCGGCAAGGGGCGGCCGTGGGAGAGCTCGCCGCTCATGGCCGACGTGAGCGGGCTGTTCGACCGCACGCGCCATCCGGCGATCCGAGTGGCGCGTCGCCAGGGCATGACCGTCGGCGCCGTGCGGCTGCCGGGTTTCGGAGGGCTGCTCGCCCATCCCACGCAACCCGGCCTGGGGTTCGCTCACGAATTGCGGGAGCGCGTGCGCGTCATCGCGTGCCCGGCGCACCGCGAGTTCCTGACCCACTCGGATGATCCCGATGGGGGCGTCACGCGAGCCCGCTGGCGGGAGATTCGCGCCGCGCTGCGGGCGGACCCCGACGACGCCGTCGTGCTGGTGTGGGCCGAGCCCGACGACGCGGCCACCGCGGCCCGCGAGGTCCTGCTGCGGGCGCACGAAGCGACCGTCGGTGTCCCGGCGGAGACGCGGCAAGCCCACCGGGACGGCACGACCGGATTCGAGCGTATCCTGCCGGGGCCCGACCGGATGTACCCCGATACGGACACGCCGCCTTTGCCGATCGCCGACGCCGTCATCGAGCGGATTCGGGTGTCCTTGCCCGAGACGCCGTGGGCCCGGATGGATCGGTACGTGGCCCTTGGGCTGAGCGCGGTGCTGGCGCACCGACTGTCGGGCGCGCCCTGGGCCGACCTGTTCGACGCGGCGGCTCCGCCGAACGGAGCCCTCGCCCGCCGGCTCGCCCTGAGCCTTGCGAAGCGCGTGCCCTATCACCGGCGGCGCGGCCGCGGGATCGCGCCCGAGGCGGGCCGCGTTCTCCGGGCGGCGGTGCGCGCCGTGGACGCGGGAGACATTCGTGCGGAAGCGTTGGACCGGCTGGTGGACGCGGCGCTGACCGAGCCGGGGGCTGAGGCGGCCGTGGTGCTCGCGCGGTTCCGCGGTGACGGGGCGATGCCCGCGCTGGCGCGGCGGCTGGACGATGTCATCGCCCGGGCCGGCGCGCTGCCGGGTCGGACCCCGGACACGCGGCTCCGCTGGGCCATGGGGGAGATCGTGCCCGCGCTGCTGGGGCAGATCGATCCGGTGGACGTGCGCCGCCGGCTCGCGGAGCGCCTGCAGCGCGTCGCGTCGGAGGTCGCCTCATGACCGAGACCGATCGCTATCGCGGCTATCGCGGGCCGTGCGTCGCGCTGATGGAGCGCACCGGGTTCCGCGTGTGGAGCGAAGTGCGAATCCAGACCACGCGCGGCACGTTCGAGGGACTCGTCCTCCCGCGGTCCGAAACGAGCGACGAGCACCACCTCGTGCTCAAGCTGGGCACCGGCTACAACATCGGGATCCGGCACGACACGGTGCGCGCCGTGGAGGAGCTGGGGTACCGGGAGGCCATCTACAAGATCCCGGAGCAGGCGTTCCCCACCGACCCCGCCAACCCGCGTGTCAAGCTGTTCGGCACGGGCGGGACCATCGCGTCACGGCTCGACTACCGCACCGGGGCGGTGATTCCCGCCTTCACGCCGGGCGAGCTGTACGGCTCGGTGCCCGAGCTGGCGGACATCTGCAACCTGGAGACGGAGAAGCTGTTCAGCATCTTCTCGGAGAACATGGGCCCGGAGCAGTATCTGGTGCTGGCCGAGAAGATCGGCGAGGCCGTCCGGGCGGGCTATGCCGGCGTCGTGATCGGCCACGGCACCGACACGATGCACCACACCGCCGCCGCGCTCAGTTTCATGGTGCGGCGGCCGCCGGTCCCGGTGGTCATGGTGGGGAGTCAGCGGTCGTCCGACCGGCCGTCGTCGGATGCCGCGCGGAACCTCATCAGCGCCACCTGGACCGCGGCGCGGGGTCCCGTTGCCGAAGTGATGGTCTGCATGTTCGGCCCGACCTCGGACCGCTACAACCTGTTGCACCGCGGGACGCGGGTCCGCAAGATGCACAGCTCCACCCGCAGCACGTTCCGCACCGTCGGCGACATCCCGCTGGCGATGGTGCAGGACGAGGTACTGACGCCGCTGCAGGACGCGTGGGCGCGCCGGCGCGACGACCGCGACGTCACGATTCAGGCGGCGTACGACGAACGGGTCACGCTGCTCTACTACTACCCGGGCATGCAGCCGGACGTGCTCGACGCGATGGTGGAGAAGGGCTACCGCGGCATCGTGATCGCCGGCACCGGGCTGGGCCACGTGAACCGCAAGATCTACCCCGCGCTCGCGCGAGCCCGCGACGCCGGCGTCCACATGTACATGACGCTCCAGACACTGTGGGGCTTCGTGCAGATGCAGGTGTACGAGACGGGCCGCGAGATTCTCCAGCTGGGCGTGGTGCCGCTGGCGAACATGATGCCGGAGGTGGCCTTCGTGAAGCTGGGCTGGGCGCTGGGCGTCCACCCCGACGATCCGGCGGCGGTACGCGCCCTGATGACCGACAACGTCTCCGGCGAGATGACCGAGCGAGAGCCGCACGACGGGTATCTGATCTTGCAGGGGGGCGTACCGGAAGTGAAGGAGTTCCTGGCGCGGGTGTGGAGATGATGGAGGACCATGACCGATAACACTGCTGACCGTGGGCTGGATTTCATCCGTGCCATGGTGTCGCGCGACGTGGCCGCCGGGAAATGGGGCGGGCGCGTGGCGACGCGGTTTCCGCCGGAACCCAACGGCTTCGCGCACATCGGCCACGCCAAGTCCATCTGCCTCAATTTCGGTCTCGCGGAAGAGTTCGGCGGCACCTGCAACCTGCGGTTCGACGATACGAATCCGCTGACGGAGGAGCAGCAATACGTCGAGGCCTTCAAGGACGACGTGCGCTGGCTGGGCTTCGACTGGGACGACCGGGAATACTACGCGTCGGACTACTTCGAACAGCTCTACGAGTTCGCGGTCATCCTGATCCGCAAGGGGCGGGCGTACGTCGACTCCGAGAGCGAGGAGGCGATCCGGCTGGCGCGGGGCACG
>JAOTWJ010000240.1 GCA_029862925.1 Gemmatimonadota bacterium | reverse complement strand
TGCGGTTGCACGAAGTGCACCCCGTTCACCACGGAGTCCCGCAGCCGCCGGTGCGTGTGCCCCACGATCACCAGGTCCGGCCGCTCAGGGAGCGCCGCCAGGCGATGCGCCTCGTTTTCCGCGCCGGCCCCCGTGGTGTCGTACGACGACCCGCCGCCGAATCCACTGTGGACGAGCGCGACGACGACGTCGGCCCCAGCCTCCCGCGTCGCGCGTACCGCGGCGGCCGCAAGGTCGGGGATGCGCCGCACCAGCAGCCGTCCCCGCAGCCGGTCACCGTTCCACACCATGACGCCGGGCGTCGTGAACCCGGTGATCCCCACCCGTACGCCTCCGCGGGACACCACCACGTGCGGCGGAAAGGCCACCGTATCGCGCGGCAGGCGGAACACGTTGGCCGCGACGAACGGGAACGCCGCGCCGCCGTAGGCCCGCGTCAGCACGTCGAGCCCGAAATCGAACTCGTGGTTGCCGGGCGTCGCGGCGTCGAACCGCATGGCGTTCATGGCGTCGATGGTGGGGTTTACCAGCCGCGGCCGGACCGTCGCGAAGTACGTGGCGAACGGATTCCCCTGGATCAGGTCGCCCGCGTCCACCAGCACGACGGCGCCGGGATACGCGGCCCGCAGGGAATCCACCACGGTCGCCGCGCGGACGAGTCCCCAGGGGGCCGGCCGGTCGTGCACGTAATCCCAGGCGGTGGCATGCCCGTGCAGGTCCGTCGTGGCGACGACGACGACGTGCGCGGTATCCTGGGCCCGCAGCGCGGGCCCGGGCGCGGCGGCGAGCAGAACGATCAGGAGGGAGCGGCGCATGATGGGCCGGAATCTCACCGCCCTGCCACACGACCGCAATGCGCGGGCCGCGTCAGCGTCCCAGCGTGAGGTGGAGCGCGAAGTAACACAGCCCGCCGATTCCCGCCGCCGCCGGGATGGTCAGCACCCAGGCCCACACGATCCGGCCGGCGAGTCCCCACCGGACCGCCGACAGCCGCTGCGCCGCCCCGACCCCCGCGATGGACCCGGTGATCACGTGCGTGGTACTCACCGGGATCCCGAGGAACGAGGCGAGGAACACCGAGACGGCCCCGCCGGTCTCGGCACAGAACCCGTGCACCGGCTTCAGCCGTGTGATCCGCGACCCCATCGTGTGCACGATCCGCCAGCCGCCGAAGAACGTCCCGGCGGCGATCGCGGCGTGCGCCGAGAGAATGACCCATGTGGGGATCTCCGCGGCGCTGGTGATATGAAAGGCGCGGATCGGGAAGTCGACGAACAGCGCCTGGGAGGTGACGAGCAGGCCGACGATGATGCCCATGGTCTTCTGGGCGTCGTTGGTGCCATGGCTCAAACTGTACGCCGCCGCTGAGACCAGCTGGAGCCGACGAAAGTACTTGTCGACGTTCCGCGGCGTGGCTCGGCGAAAGGTCCACGCCGTCGCCACCATCAGACCCAGACCGAGCACCATGCCGAGGATCGGTGCCACGAAGATGAACAGCAGCGGCTTGACCCAGCCACCCAGAATCAAGGCGTCAATGCCGGCCTTTGCCACGGCGGCGCCGCCATACCCACCGATCAGCGCATGCGACGAGCTCGACGGAATCCCGTAGTACCAGGTGATGAGATCCCAGGCGATCGCGCCCAGGAGTCCGCCCAGGATCACGAAGGGATCGACGATGGCCAGGTCGATGAGACCACTGCCGATCGTCTTCGCCACCGCCGTGCCGAACCCGAACGCGGCAACGAAGTTGAAGAACGCCGCCCATGCGACCGCGGCGACCGGCGACAGCACGCGCGTCGAGACGATCGTGGCGATGCTGTTCGCGCTGTCGTGAAATCCGTTGACGAAATCGAAGACGAATGCGACCGCGACGATCGTGAGGACGAACGGGATTGACTCCGTGATCATGCGTGCTTCAACACGATCGACTGAATCGCATTCGCGACATCCTCGCTCTCATCGATCGTGTGTTCGAGGATGTCGTACATCTCCTTCCACTTGATGAGTCGAATGGGGTCGGTCTCGGTGTCGAACAGGCGGCCCAGCATGGTCTGATAGAGCGCGTCGCCCTCTTCCTCGAGCCGCTTGGCCCGAATGCAATGGGCCATGACGTCGTTCTTGTCACGCAACTTCGTGACGGCCAGGAGGATCTCCTCGGTGATCTGGCAGATCAGGTCACACATCTCGGCGATGCCCTCGGGCGTACGCCCCACCCGGAAGATGTGCGCGCGGCGGGCCGCGCCGTCGATCCGATCGATCACGTCATCCAGATCGGACGAGAGCAAATGGATGTCTT
Source organism: Gemmatimonadota bacterium (assembly GCA_029862925.1). Taxonomy (GTDB): domain Bacteria; phylum Gemmatimonadota; class Gemmatimonadetes; order Gemmatimonadales; family GWC2-71-9; genus JAOTWJ01. Next base: position 1,253 of record JAOTWJ010000240.1, on the reverse strand, counting down.
CCCGGTCGATCGGCGTGATGAACGTGCGATCGAGCCGGCGCACGACCTCGTGCGTAAGCTCGTCGGCTTCGTTCTCCAGCTTCTTGATCTGGTCCACGCAGTAGGTGGCCCGCTCCGGCTTGCCGGTGAAGAGCTCGGCCAGGAGCGTGGCCGCCTCCACGGTTCGGCGGGCGACTTCGACGAACAGCTCGTAGAATTCCTCTTCCTGAGGCAACAGGCGCCAGCGCACGCGACCCCCCGGCTGGTTCCGTCACCTGGCATCACGATCGTGTCATGGCGAGGTCACGGAACGGTGAAAATCGGCGGGAATCTCGTCACAGGTGCAAACTGGCGCAACTGGACCGTTCCGCGCGCGTTGTGCTCGCGTCGCAGGACCCCTCACGTCTTTGTCGGAGACCACGAGCCGGACATCACGGCACTCGCACCTGCCGCCTCGCCAAGGCCAGCGATCAGGTGACCACCGCCACGACCAGGCTCACTCCGGGACGATCACGGGCCGCCGGTGCCGCGCGACGAACTCGGGCTTGGCGAAGAGCTTGATCAAGGCCACGCCCGCCACGAACCCGCCGATGTGCGCCAGAAACGCCACCCCACCCCCCGCCTGCCCGCCCGCCAGCGACGGCAGACTCCCCACCACCTGGATCAGCATCCAATAGAGCAGCATGACGTACGCTGGCAGCGTCCAGCGAAACAGGAAGAACCCCAGGAACACGATCGTGTGCACCCGCACCCGGGGGTACAGCACCAGGTAGGCGCCCATGACGCCGCTGATGGCGCCCGACGCGCCCACCATCGGCACCGCCGACGCGGGCTCCCCCGCCACCTGCGCGGCCGCCGCCACCAGGCCGCAGAGCAGGTAGAACGCGACGAAGCGCCCGTGGCCCATCGCGTCCTCGATGTTGTTCCCGAAGACCCACAGGAACCACAGGTTCCCGATCAGGTGGAACCAACCCCCGTGCAGGAACATCGACGTGAGCGGCGTGACGTAGGACGGCTGGTCGGTGAGGACGCAGGCCACACCCCGGCCCACCGGAATCGTATGCCCGGGCGGCACGAGCCCGAGCAGCTCCCCCGGGATGAGGCCCAACTCGCACACCGACCGCGGCAACGCCGGCGCCGTCCCGGCCCCCTGCACCAACAGCCACACCATCACATTGATCCCGATGATCACCAGCGTGACGACCGGGGTCAGGAAGGTGGGGTTTTCGTCTTTGTACGGGAACATGGATCAATGTCCAACGTCCAATGATGAA
>JAOTWJ010000238.1 GCA_029862925.1 Gemmatimonadota bacterium | reverse complement strand
GCGACGGCAGTCGCCGGTGGCGGTCACCGTCCGGGATCCCGACGCGACGCCCCTCGCCATCATCTACACGTCGGGGACCATGGGCAAGCCGAAGGGCGTCGTCCTGTCCCACCGCAATCTGGTGGAGACGGCGCTCCGCACGGCGGAGGCGCTGGCGCTCGGCCCGGACGATCGGGTCCTGGGCGCCGTGCCGCTCTTCACGGTCTTCGGCGTTCACGTGGTGCTCACGACCCTGTGCACGGGCGGCACGCTCGTGTTCCAGGAGCCGTTCGAGGCCGCGCGGGCGCTGGACCTGATCGAGCGGGAACGCCTCACCGTCGTGCACGGCGTGCCCACCATGTTCCAGCTCCTGATGCGGCATGCGTCGTTCGGGAGCCGGAACCTGTCCACCGTCCGAACCGGCATCGTCGCGGGCAGCCCGGTTGCCCCCGAGTTGGTGCAGCGGATCCGTCGGTGGAACGACGTGCAGATCGCCTACGGGCTCACCGAAACCGGCCCGACCGTGACGGTCACGCGGTTCGACGATGACGTCGACGCGCGCGCCACCACGGTGGGGAAACCGCTCGCGGGCGTGGAGGTGCGGGTGATGGACGTGCAGAGCGGCGCGCTCCACGGGCCGGAAGCGGTGGGCGAGTTGGCGGTCAAGGGACCGAACGTGATGGCGGGCTACCACCGGATGCCGGGCGAGACCCAGAAGTCGTTCTCGCCGGAGGGCTATTTCCTCACCGGGGATCTCGCCATCGTGGACGAGCGCGGCTACGTGACCATCGTGGGCCGTCGCAAGGAGACGATCATCCGCGGAGGGTACAGCATCTACCCGCGGGAACTGGAGGACGTCCTCCGGACGCATCCGGCAGTGGACGACGCCTGTGTGGTCGGCGTGCCCCATGAGATCATGGGTGAGCTGGCCTGCGCGTGTGTCGTGCCGGTGGAGGGCGCCATCGTGACGGGCGACGAGTTGAAAGCGTACGCCCGCGACCATGTGGCTGACTACAAAGTCCCGGACCTGGTCCGCTTCTTCGACGCCTTCCCGCTGACCGGGAGCGGGAAGGTGAAGCGACGGGAGCTGACCCAGGTCGTCGGGCTGGAATTGAGTGCAACGTGATTGAGAACGTCTCGCGGCGGGGTACCGCCGCGGCCTACCCGGAACCGCTGCGCCACGCGCCGAACGCGGCCCTCCTCATCGATTTCGACAACGTGACGATGGGGATCCGCTCGGACATGCAGCTGCAGCTGAAACGGATGCTCAGCTCCGAGGTCTTCAAGGGGAAGATCTCGGTGCAGCGGGCCTACGCCGACTGGCGGCGCTACCCGCAGTACATCGTCCCGCTCTCCGAGGCGTCGATCGACCTGATCTTCGCGCCGGCGTTCGGGTCCAACAAGAAGAACGCGACCGACATCCGGCTCGCGATCGACGCGCTCGAGCTGGTGTTCACGCGTCCCGAGATCGGGACGTTCATCCTGCTCTCCGGCGACTCCGATTTCTCGAGCCTCGTGCTCAAGCTCAAGGAGTACGGGAAGTACGTGATCGGCGTCGGCATCCGCGAGTCGTCGAGCGATCTGCTGATCCAGAACTGCGACGAGTACTACGGCTACAGCGAGCTCACCGGCCTACTCAAGGAAGGGCAGACGGAGCACCGGCGCCGCGACCCGTGGGAGCTGGTGATCGAGGCGGCCACCCGCATGCAGCAGCAGGACGACGTGATGCGGTCGGACCGCCTGAAACAGGTGATGCAGGAGATCGATCCCAACTTCGACGAGAAGGACGCGGGGTTCAGCAAGTACAGCAAGTTCCTCCAGGAGACCTCCCGGCGCGGCCTGCTCAAGCTCAACAAGCTCGAGAACGGGCAGTACGAGATCGCGCTCGGGGCGAACGCCAACGTCTCGCCCGAGGTGGAGCGCGAGGCCGCCGAACGGGAGCCCGCGGCGAGCCGCGAGCGCTCGGCCCGCGGGCGCCGCCGGCGCGGCGAGCGGGGCCGCGACCGCGAGAGTGCGGGGCCCGCGCGCGCGGCTGGCGGACTCGTGCTCGCCGACGCCCTCGCCCTGCTGCGCCGCGCGCTCACGGACATCGGGGCCGTCGGCGACGAGGCCACCGACGCGGACCAGGCGCGCGACCGGATGGTCGAGCTGCACGGCGACGATGGCGAGGAGATGTTCGAACCCCGGCGATTCCAGCGGTTCCTGCGCCAGGCGCACGACGCGGGGGTCGTGGATCTCGCCAAGTCGAGCGACGGCGTGTACCTGCTCAAGCTCCGTCCGGAGTCCGAGGCGAAGCCGCCGGAGGAGAGCGAGGACGCCGACAACGGCGACAAGGAACCGCGCCGCCGCCGGCGAGGGGGCCGGGGTCGAGGCCGCGGGGAACGCGAGGAACGTGGTGAGCGTCCGGAGCGCAGCGAGGCGACGGAACGCCGCGGGCGCGACCGGGTGCGCCGCGACGAGAGCGCCGCGCCGGACGAGGAAGGGCGCGAGCCCGTGGCGGCACAACCCGCGGCAGCCCAGCGGGCTGCACCCGAGAGCCGCCGCAATCCGCGGTTCCGTCGCGGCTCGCGGGGTGGTGGGGCGGCGCCCGCGCCGGAGATGACCCCGGAACCCAAGCCGGTGTCGGAGGAAGCGCGCGCCGACGTCCAACACAACCGGTCGCTCCGCGGCCGCCGCGGCCGCCGCGGGAAGGGCGCGCCGCCCGCCGAGGGCGGGACCGCGACCGGCCCGGTGCCCGGGCCGGTGGAAGACGTGCGCCCCGACCCCGAGCCCAAGCCCCGGGAGCCGGTCCGCGAGCGGCGGCCGCCGCCTCCACGCGAGCCTCCGGTGAATGACGCGCGGCTACCGGAGGATCCAACCGTGGAGGGTGGCAGCCTGTTCAAGCGGATGAGCGCCGCGCTCCAGCGGGCCATGCTCGGCAAGGATGAGCCCCAGGATTCCTGACCGGCGTCCCCTGCCGCCCGAGTTCTACGCGCGCGACACGGAACGTGTCGCGCGCGGTCTTTTGGGGTGCGTGCTCACGACCCGCCGGCGCGGGGTGGTCACCGCGGGCCGCATCGTGGAGGTGGAGGCCTACGTGGGCCCGCACGACCCCGCCGCCCACGGGTTCGGCAACCGCCGCACCGTGCGCAATGCCCGGCTCTTCGGGCCGCCCGGCACCGCCTACGTCTATTTCATCTACGGGATGCACTGGTGCTTCAACACAGTCACGGAGGCGGCAGGCTATCCCGCCGCCGTGCTCGTGCGGGCGCTCGAACCGCTCGACGGGCTCGCCGCGATGCGCCGCCGCCGGGGGACGCGCGACGACCGGCTGCTGTGCGCCGGCCCGGCGCGGCTCTGCCAGGCGCTGGGGATTACGGGAACCCTGAACGGCGCGCCCCTCGATGGCCCGCGCGTGACGATCCAACCGCCCACCCGCCAAACCGCCCGACCGCCGAGCATCGTCACCTCCCCCCGCATCGGGATCACCCGCGCTGCCGACTGGCCGCTCCGCTTCGTCCTCGCGGGGTCCCCATGGACGTCGCGCCCGGGACCAGCGGCCTGATCCCGGGCGCGACGCGTCCGACGGGCAGAGGCGGAGCTAGCGGAT
>JAOTWJ010000239.1 GCA_029862925.1 Gemmatimonadota bacterium | reverse complement strand
CTTCGACCAAGTGCTGGTTCTCGGCGAGGGCAGGCCCTATTTGGTCGCCCTGACCGTCCTCGACCAGCGGCGTTGGCACGCGTTCGCCCGGGAGCTCGCCCTGGATCCGGAGGACCCCGCGGCACTCACCGACCGCTTGGCCGAGAAGGCGGCACTCGCGCGCATGTCCTCCAGCCTGCGGGACTTTCCGGGATATGCCCAGATACGGCGGGCCCATTTGGCGACCGAGCCGTGGACGATCGATGCCGGCCTCATGACGCCAACGCTCAAGCCGCGCAGGCCGCAGATCACGCGTCGGTTCGCCGCCGAGATCGACGCGCTCTACGACTGAGGCCGGGGCCGGGCTGAGCGCGTCAGCGTCGAACGCGCGTGATGCGGCGAGCGCTCTTGCGGTTGGTGTTGGCGCCCTTGGCGTTGGCCCGCGCGACGATTCGCCATGTCGCCGCATTGGGCAGGCGATACCGCAGCACGAGCACCTTGCGTTGCCCCGGGCGCAAGGTGCCGGCGCTCCACTTCACGATGCCCTTTGCGCGGGCGTAGGAGACCCGCCTCGAGCGCGTTTTCAGGCGCAGCGCGCGCGGGACCCTCTGGGTGACCATGACGCGGCGCGCGGAGGCCTTACCGCGATTGCGCAGCACCACGCGATAGGTGATCGTGCGGCCACGCCGGACGCGCTTCGGCCCGTTGAGCGCGACTCTGAGCGCAGGTGACCTGCTCGCCGCGGCGGGGGCCGTGGGCGGCGCGGGTGCCGGCCCCGGCGGCCCCGCCGCCGGTACTCCGCGCGAAGGATCGGGCGGCTGGGGTGGCGGAGGCGGAGGACCCTCGATCTCCAGCCTCACCTGGGCGCTGCCCCACCATCCCTTGTCATCGCGCACCGTGAGCGTGGCGACGTAGGCACCGCCGAAGGCGTACGTATGAGTCGGGTTTGGCCGGGTGGAGCCGTTCCCATCCCCGAAGTCCCAGGAGTAGGTGAGTGGGTCGCCGTCGGGGTCGCTGGAGCCCACGCCGCTGAACGAGACCTGGATCGGAGCCGTGCCGACCGCGGGGGTGCCGGACGCAGCCCCCACCGGAGCGGCATTGAGGATCGAGGCCCCGATCCTGACGCCGGCGGCGGCGCTGGGGACCCCGTTCTGGTCGACCGCGAACAGGAGATAGTGCCCAGGCGTGGCCACATTCGCGCTGGGCGGTCCTTGGACGGTGAGCGTGTTGCCGTTCTGGGTGAACGGCAGCTCCATGAAACGCTGCTCCATGTCGTATGAGTGGGTGACCGAGCCGGTCTTGATGAGCGTGACCTGCGAGATGATGTCGCCCGGCTTCACGGTACCGGTCGCCTGACCGGAGTACGGCAGCGAGGTCGGGGCGCTGATCCAGCTCGGCCGCGGCGCGGGAGATCCGTCTGCTTGGAACAGATAGGGCGGATAGAAGATCTCCGCGTCGTCGTTGACCACCGGCCCCGGCTCCCCGCCGCCCGCGAGCAACACGGCGCCATCGGGCAGCAAGATGGACACGGAGTGATAGAGGCGCTCTTGCCGGCCCGCGGCCATCTGCGTCCAGGAACCGGTCGCCGGATCCCAAAGCTCCGGCGCGAAGGCGACGTCGACCAACTGGTTGTCCTCACGGGAACCGCCGGTCACCAGGACCTTGCCGTCGGGCAGAACGGTGCTGTCGGCCCACGCGCGAGCAGACGTCATCGATCCGGTGGGTGTGACCGTCGGCGTCGCCCCGCCGAGGTCGATGATCGACGCATCAGTCGACCGCGCGCCGTTGCTCAGCCCCCCGATCCGCAGGACCTTGTCGGGCGGTACATCACCGCGGTCGACTGGTGACCGGCGCCCCGATTCCACGTCCCCGGGATTGGCGTGATGCTCCCGGCGCCCGAGGGGTCGATGTAGTACATATTGCGCTGACTGAGCCCGAAGATGCGCCCGTCGCTCTGGACCCAGGTGCGTGGGTAGTACCAGCCGGGCCCGGCATTGGCCGGGTAGCCGTAGATCGCCTCGCTCGCGGCGCCGGTAAGCTCCGTCCAGCCGCTTCCCGGGGTGAAGAGCTCCGGCGTGATCACCGAGGCGCCGTCGAAGCCACCTACGCTGCCGCCCTGCACCAGCGTGCGGCCATCGGGCAGCCTTGTGGTCGTCGGGTACCAGCGCGGGTGTTTCATCGGATTGGCGGTGTCGCTCAGCTGGTTGGAGCCAGGGGCGAATCGCAGCGCGGCAACCGCTCCCGAGGCGTCCGGAAGCTCGCCGCCGAACGTGAGGATCTCGCCGGTGGTCGGCGACACGTGCTGCCCGGAACAGAACAAGGCGGTGCCGGTGTCGTTGGAGAGCAACTGGTGCGAGCCCGCGCCGGTCCCGAGGGCGGGATCCCACACGTCGAACGATGTGCCGCTCTGGCCGTTGCCCCAGGTCACGACCTTCCCTGCGGGGCTGAGCACTGCATGGACGGCGAGAGTCGGCCAGCTGAGCACCCCCGACCATGCGCCGGTCGTGGCGCTGCCGTTCACGGGAGCGCCGGCGGCCTGATCGCGCGAGTCGACGACCAGCGGCGCCGCGATCAGCATCAGCGACGCGACGATCACGCTCATCAGCCCGGCGAGTACGGGAAAGGGACGGCCACGGCGGTGGCGTGCCGTCGAAGGGTCTGGCTGACGCACGGGCGGGAGGGTCACGCGCGGGGTGGACATAGAGCCTGACCGAACGCCCAGGACGCACGTCTAGGCGGGGCGAATGACCCGGACGGTGGGTAATCCCGGAAAACCGCAAGGCCGAAACGAGCCCACGCGGGTGCTCGGTTGAGCGGTCGTCGTGACGCGACACCTGACCAACTGCGGGCGGATGAAGCCTCGTTGGGGGGGCCAACTCCCACGACGCTGTTGGCGGATGCGGCCAAGCTCCAGCGGGTGCTGAAGTACCACATCCTCTCCGGCGAGCACCTCGCCCGGAACGTCGTGAGGCTCGACTCCGCGACGACCCTTGACGGCACGGACGTCTCGATCTCCGTCAACAGGGGCGTGAAGGTCGACAACGCCAACGTGGTCGCGGTCAGCCGGTCCGGCCTCCCTTCCCGCCGGACCCCCGCGGCCCCGCCCTACTCAAGCGCAGCGGGGCCGCATGATTCTCGGTCGAGCGTGATGCCCTCAACGGCGAGAGCGGCGGCAATCACCATCAGGCCGGGGCCCTCGCGGAGCACCTGGGCGACACCGTCGGTGGCCGCGCGCCTCAGATCCACCACCGAGGACGCCACGCCCGGCAGCGCGCCCGCATCGAGCACGAAATCGACCATCACGCGGAGATCCTCGGGCACAGAGGGCACCTTCGCGGGCTCGGCTCCGCCGGGGTGGTTGGCGCTGGTCGCCACCAGCGGCAGGTCGAGCCCCGCGAGTACAGGGCCGACGACCGGCGCGCGAACTCCCACCGATCCGGGCGAGCCGCCGGCCGCGGCGGCGAAACGACCTTCGGTGTCGTCGATGATGCAGGTGACCGGGCCGGGGAGCAGACGGGAAGACGCGGCGGCGACCACCTCGTCCGCTGACGCCAGGACCTGCTCCAGGACGCGCGGCGAATAGACGAGC
>JAOTWJ010000237.1 GCA_029862925.1 Gemmatimonadota bacterium | reverse complement strand
GCCAGCAGCTGGATCGCATCCCCGTCATTCTGCGCGAGGCCGTCGAGTCGGTCGACCAGGCCCGGTTCGACCGCGCGCATTTCAAGAGTTTCGGCCCGTCGTCGCTCGATTTCGAGGTCGTCTACTACGTGCAGGTGCCCGACTACAACGCCTACATGGACGCCCAGCAGGCCATCAATCTGAAGGTGTTCGACGGCTTCGCGGCGGAGGGCATCGAGTTCGCCTACCCCACCCGGACGCTGTTCATTTCGCCATCGGAGCTCGCGGAACGGGCGGTGTGACCGGGCCGGCGCTGGCCGGGTATCGGACGTTGCAACCCTTTGGACGGTGCGGTCATCTAATTGACCGACGGCCGGAACGACTGAAACCCCGAGCGGCGCTCCCGCGTTGGGATTGGCAGGAGTGATTGACGATGACGACCATGACCTTTGCGCTGAATGGCGCCATCCATACGGGACCGTGTCTCGCCGTGCGGCAAGGCCTGCGAGCCGCCGCGCGCCGCGTGCGCGAGGGCGTCCAGGCGCAGGCCGCGGTCATGGCGGACGGGTACTGTCTCACGGACGAGCACGGCCGGCATCTCGGCGTGATCCCCGCGCCCGCGGGGAGACCCGTGCTCGGGCCGCGTGCCCCGACGATCTACCTCCGGCGGGTGTGAGGCACGGCGGGCCCTGTTGTCCATCGCACACCGGCCGCGCAATCGCGCGGCCGGTTTTGTATTCGGGACACGGGAGGGCGTTCAGCCGGCGGCAGGATCCGCTTGCATCACGCCGACGAGGTTCCCCTCCGTGTCCTTGAGATACGCCAGCCATCCGACGCCGGGGATCGGCATCTTCGCGACCGCCACCGCGCCGCCCGCCCCGGACACGCGCGCAACGACATCGTCGACCGACGCAACGTCCACCGTGCACACGTGCGCGTTCACTGGCTGCCCGTCGGCGGGCGCCGGCCCGCGTCGCCTGAGCAGCCCGCCGTTGATGCCGGGCTGGTCGTCCGGGCCCGTGGTAATGAGCCAGTATTCCTCCCCGCCCGTCCACTCGTGGAACTCCCACCCCAACAGCTGGGTGTAGAACCGCACGGCCCGGGCGGGGTCGGTGGCATGAATCTCGAAATGCACGACGCGGCTCATCGGTCCTCCCGGGTCTGGTCACGCGTGACGGCGGATGGCGCTCCGAGGTCGGGCTGGGAGAAGACACAGGCCGCGTACCCAAGCACCCGGGGTCCCATGCGCAGGTCGGTGGGGGTGGGACGCCATCCGGCGGCGAGCCGGGCATCGAGCAGCTGGCGCGGCGTGGGGCGGCGGTCCCAGACGGCGACCGCCGTCACGGCGCCCAGTCAGGTGACGTCGAACACCAGCCAGCGCCCGTCAGTATCCGCGACCACGACGTCATGGGTAAACTCGTCCTGCGTGACGATCTGGTCGAGGCGGCCGGGCGGCGTCCGCGCGCCCAGCCACTCAAGCAGCGCGGCGAGCGAGCGCAGCATGCGCGGGTCGCTCACCGCGCGCGCGTGTAGATCACCTCGACGGCCAAGCTCTCCTCGCCGTCGGGGGTGATGTTGTACATCGCGAACCGGAACGTGTCGGCGCCGCGCGGCTCGACGACCGTGTGCCAGCCCCAGTCGGGACCGGGGGGCGCGGCGTAGGTGCCAGCGATGGACACGCCCCCCGCCGCGTTGGCCGCCCCGCGGGACACCATGACCTTGTTCCCCATGTGCCAGGAGTCGATCCAGGCGCCCGTCACCTCGTCATCCTCGTGCCCGAGCAGCAACACGCCGTCCTGCGGCTTGCCCTCGTCGGCCCACGTGTAGGTGAATGTGAGGAAGCGTCCCTGGGCCGCCGGGGCGACGGCCATGGTCGTCGCGGATTCCCGCGCCGCCTCCTGCGGGGTGAGCCACAGCCGGTTCGTGCCCGTCCATTTCCCGGCCAGCCGGGCGACGGCCTCCAACACGATCAGAACTCCCGCTTCTTCATCTCGGAGAAGAACTTCCGGCGCTCGGTGTCCTCCTCGGCTTCCGGTGGCAGCGTGTCGTCGAACTGGCGCCGGTCCTTGCCCTTGGCCTTGGCCGCCTTGGCTGCGGTCTTCCGCACCAACTTCTCCAGCTTCTTCTCATCGCTTTTCGACATCGTTGCTCCTTGGCGAGACGGTCACAACACCGGGGGCGCACGGTCGGCACGATGCCGCACCAAGCCCAGACCCAGGGTGATCACGGGAATCATGACGTACGTGACCCCGATGTCGGCCACGTATTGACTGGCGGACATCTGCATCGGCCCGCCGAGTAGCATGAGGGGGGCATCGATGAGCACGCTGATCGCGAACCAGAGTCCTCCCAGAAGCAAGCCTTCGCGCACCAAGCCCACCCGCACACGCCGGAAGTACATGACGCCGAGGGTCACGGTGCCGGCGGCGATCGCCACGGGCATGATGGATTCGAACAACGGCCGCGCCGACTCGCGCAGGGGAAAGATCGCGAACGCCACCACGAACGGGACGAGCCACACCACGAGCCCGTAGAGTGCTGCCCGACCGAACGCCGCCATGCACGCCTCCAGGTGGACGTCGACGGCTCCCCCCGGAAAATGAGTACCGGTCCGGGCGTCAGGCAAGACGGGCCGGGTGCGTGGTCAAGCCGTCAGCGGGGTGGCCTTGACGGGCCCGCGGCGGCAGCCTTCAGCGGTTGACCATGACGTGCGCCCACGGCGTGCCCGGGTTCATCAACCACGGGCGGTCCCGCGCCGGGGTGGCGGAGATGCCGGTGGTGGCTTCCGTCGCGTAGGGGAGGTACACGACGTACAGGCCCGGCGTGCCGGGCGGCACCCCACCCGACGGATCGAACGCGTCGTCGTCGTGGAAGATGGAGTAGAGCGCCGCGGGGGCGTCGGGCATGGGGAGCGTGCCAGCGGCTATCTCGGCGGCGCGAATGGAATCGACGGCCGCTTTCGACTTCCCCTCCGTCTTGAGCGCGCGGCCGCGCGCCATGAACGGCTCGAGCGCGCGGTGATAGCAGGCGGTATGGAACCCCTTGGCCGACGGCGCGTCCGCGAGACAGACCATGCCGTTGGTGCCGGCCCGCAGGAGCACCAGGCGGTTCCCCTGGTAGCCGAGCACCTGGGCACCGGGGCGGAGCGCGTCGGGCAGCGGGCTCGTGGCGTCGGCGATCTGGCGCTCGACGGACTTGGCGGGCCCTTGAGCGGCGGCGACACTGGGCCAAATGGCGAGTGCCAGCCAGATCGCAGGCCACGGGCGCGCGGACGGCATACTCTCTCCTCTTGCGGATGCGGACGACGGCGGCGCGCGACTGGGACGCGCGGCGTCGGACCACGCCAACATGCGCCGTTCGAGGGAGCCGCGCCAGAGGCGCTCAGTGGCGCGGCGCGGGGGCGGTCTCGCCGACCGGGTTGAACGCCTTCACCGGAATCACGATGGCGGCAAGCGGGCCGCCCGTGTGCTCGAAGATCACCGGGTGGTCGCTCGTGGCGGGGTTGTCGCCGAGTTCCGCGTCGGTGGCGTACGGGATGTAGACCATGACGTGCGGCTTGTACTGGCCCGCTTGGCTACCCAGCACCTGCCCGGCCGACAGCATGTAGG
>JAOTWJ010000236.1 GCA_029862925.1 Gemmatimonadota bacterium | reverse complement strand
CCTCGGCCAGGTGGGCGGCGTCGTCCGGAGTCATCCGTGGCAACGCGATCCTACCGCGCTCAGCGGCAGCATGCGGCCCGTCAGCCAGGCAAACCGGGCCCGCAGTCTGAACGCCTCTTTGCGGCGGCAACTGGGCCAGGGTGGCAGCGACGTCGAACCAGAGCCTCGGGCAAGTTGTCGCGCAGCGATGGACCTTCGGCAGTGGTCCAGTGGACCCGCACTTGATGGCCGGCCTGCCTCAGGGCTTGAGCGTGATTCTTGGCCTCGGCTGCGTGCCAGTGGATGGGAGGCAATGCGCATGCGGGCTGCCTGCTGTGGTTGAGCGCTCTGGGATTGAGCCGCGGGGCGACCAGCCGGTCGCTACCCAAGCTCCATTGCCCTTAGAAAGCCGCCGTCGAGCGCGGCGGCCAGCGTTGCAGCACCTCCCAGAGTTCGCGCGATACGTGGGCTCCTGGTGGAAATGTCGGGCGAAACCCGCTCGGTCTGTGGGGCGTGATCACGAAGGGGAGCGTCGAGCCGAACTGGCATGGCTGCCGCATACTGGACGTGATACCGCCCCGGCGCAACCCGGGAGAGGCTGGCCGCCACGAAACGGCGGCGGCGAGACGGCGGGTGGCCAATCGGACTAGGCCGTTGGCGCAGCGCGCGTGCCCCCAGGACTCGACGCTGATCTGGCGGTCGGCTACAATCAGGCAACCCGACCGACTCCGCGTGCACGATCACGTCACTCTGCTCCGGCCCGAGGCTCCGCGGGAGGACTCGAAGCGCTTCCCCGCGGCTCTGGCACCCGACCTCGCGGCCCAGCTCCGGGGACGGGTTCAGCTGCTCGCGCTCTTGGTCGCGCTGGGGTTTGGAATCGGCCCGGTCATCTTCTTGGCCGTCATGGTCGCGTCGCTCGTCCTGGGTGCCGAGCCGCCGGGCGACCTCGGGCCGGCCTCGGTGTTCCTCTGGATTCAGCCTGGCGCGGTGGGCATCTCCCTCGCGCTCTGGTGGAGGGCGCGCGATCCCCAGGTGCCCGCGACGGAGCTGCTGCGACTCGGTCTGCTCTACCAGGTGGCGATCTGCTTCATCATCGGGGTCTCGTCGTACTGGTCGCAGTACGCCGAGTCCGGCCAGGTGCCGCCACTCACGTGGATCCCTGCGGTCGTGATTCTCTTCCCTCTCATCATGCCGGGCCCGCCGCGTCTCATGCTCTGGGGCGCGATCGCCGCCGGGGCGACGGCGCCGGTCTCCCTCGCGGTGGTCCAGGCGGCCGGGCTCGTGGCCGCCACCGCCGGCGACTACCAGAGCGCGGCACTCAATTCCGGGGTCGCGGTCGTGTTCGCGTACCTGGGCGCGCGGACGCTCTACGGGCTCGAACGGCAGGTGCTGAAGGCCCGACAGATGGGAAGCTATCACCTCGAGGAGCGGCTCGGTGGCGGTGGCATGGGCGAAGTGTGGCGCGCGCGCCACCGGATGCTGGCGCGTCCCGCGGCGATCAAGGTGATCCAGCCCGAGATCCTCGCCGCCCCCGGCGCTGGGCCGCACGTCGCCCTCCAACGCTTCCAGCGAGAAGCACAGGCCACGGCGCGACTGCGTTCACCCCACACGGTCGAGCTGTACGACTTCGGCGTAGCGGCCGACGGTACCTTCTACTACGTGATGGAACTCCTGGACGGGCTCGACGCGATGACGCTCGTGGACCGGTTCGGCCCGCTTCCGGCCGACCGCGTCGTGTTTCTCCTCCGGCAAGTGTGCCACTCGCTCTCCGAGGCGCACGCGAGCGGGCTCGTGCATCGCGACGTCAAGCCAGCCAACATCCACGTGTGCCGCTACGGAGAAGAGTACGACTTCGTGAAGGTGCTGGACTTCGGGCTGGTGAAGGCCCGCGCCGAGCCGGCAGTGAGCTTGAGCGCCGACCACTTCGTGGGTGGCACACCGACGTTCATCGCGCCCGAGCAGGCGCTGGGCGACGCCACCGTGGACGGGCGCGCCGACCTCTACGCGCTGGGCTGTGTGGCATATTGGCTGCTCTCGGGACAGCTCGTGTTCGCCGGGAAGACGGCTATTGAGGTGCTCACCAAGCACGTGAATGCCCCGCCCCAACCCGTGTCCGGGCGAACCGAGCTACCTATCCCTCCCGCACTCGAGCGCCTGGTCATGGCCTGCCTCGAGAAGGAGCCGGACAGGCGCCCCGCATCGGCACGCGCGCTGCTCGATCAGCTGGACGCGGTGGTGACGGACAGCCGCTGGACCCAAGAGCGGGCGCGGGCGTGGTGGCAGCTCCACGTGCCCGCAATCGCCGCTGCGGTCGGGAACGACTGACGATGCTACGTCGTCGGTGGACGGCCACCGGGGCGGTGACACCTGCTTCATCGGGAGCATCTCGAAGAATGTCTCGGCCTGTGACCCCGACGTCGACTGCTTCGGCGTGGGCGTCGCGATCGTCGGGTTTCCTGCCGTGGGAGTGGTGGTCGGCGGTGTAATCGGCGCTTTGGTGAAGACCGACCGTTGGAAGAGAGTCCCGCTGCCGGAGACCGCCCTGACCCTTGGACCGCAGCGCCACGCAAGGGGTTCGTGTTCATCCTGATAGTGGACGAGACCGGCATGGCCAACGTCATCGTCCACCCGACCGTCTACAGGCGGGACCACCTCGCGATCCGCGGCGAGCCGTTCCGGTGGGTGAAGGGCACTCGTGGTTGCGCTCGATGATCCCGGCGTGGTTGCCGAGCTTGCCGGCTTCATTGTCATCAGCGTTGGACCAGACCGCCTCTAGCTGACAGTGGCGGAGTACGAGAGCGACGTCTGGGTGGCGAACCTGAAGTACTGAACCACGACGGAAAACGACGGAGCGACGGGAAGGACGCGGTGACGGACATCCTCGTGCCGCTGTCCTTCGGAGCATACCGAGCCCGCGAGGAGGGCGCGATCCGTGCCCCCTCACGTGCCCTCCCGGGTCACTACGGCATGGGCGATTCGGCCGGCGCCGGCACGCTGGTGTTGAAGATGTCGCGGATCACCTTCCACGTGCCGTCCGCCTGGCGGCGCCAGATCTCGAGGTACTTGCCCTTGTCATGGATCGCCGCGGTGGCGCCCGGCGCGGTGAGGTCCATCGCGTAGGTCCCGCGGACCCAGGCGACATCATCCGCCCCCTCCACTTCGAGTTGCTGGCCGGTGAAGTTCGAGACCGCGAACCGGAACGCGTTGAACCATGTGACGATCGCGGCCCGGCCGCTCACCGGCTCCCCGCCGGGCGGGGACACGATGGCATCGTCGGCATAGTAGTAGGTGAGTTAGGCGTCCCAGCCCCACCAGCGTTCGCCAGCACCATCGCCGAGTCCCTGACGGCCCTGATGGCCGCCCTGTCGGCGTCCGAGAGACCGTCAGGCGCCTGCTGGCACGCCGCGAGTGCCGCCAGCAGCACCATCGAGCAGAGCGTGCGACGGAACATCGTTCCCCCCTCCATGCGGAAGCGGTGGTCTGGGCGGGAGACGTCGGGAGGCTCTGCCGACGCAAGAGCGCGGGCGGCAGCCGACGAGGCTGCCGGAAGCTGCAACGATTCCATCAACGTGGCCCGAACACCGGCTGGCAAGCCGCGAACCCGACGGTC
>JAOTWJ010000235.1 GCA_029862925.1 Gemmatimonadota bacterium | reverse complement strand
GACGCCCTAGCCGAGCGCCATCCAGAGATCGGAGAGATGTTGGATCGCTGCTTTCCCGACCTTCCCATTCGGCAGTGCTTTCCAGAGGGTGGCGTTGCCGGCCGTTGGCGTTGTTTTCCCGATCAGGAGGGGACGAGCCACGGAGAACGGGCGTCGTCTGCTCGGCGCCTGCTCCGGCGGGGCGCGGTGGATGGCGGGGTGATTGGGCACGTCGGAGGCGCGTTGCTGAAGACGCTGGCGCGCAGTGCCACGGATGAGCCGTCGTCCGCAGCAGAAGCGTCAAGCCGCTAGGCCACACACAGCGCCATGACGAAGCCATGCCTTGCATGGCGCCGCGTCCCAGGGGGAGGCCGAGGCTGGCGCATCCTTGGCCACGCGGCGCGGATCCACTGCCTGAGCGGCCCCGCGTCGACGCCGGTGCCTCGGTCATGGGTCATGTGACGTCCGGAGTGCGAACCTACCGGCGGACCTTCAGCCACGCCGTCGCCATCGTGTACACGGGTGGGACGGTGGCGCAGGTGCTGCACCTTCTGCTGAGGTTCGGGTGGGAGGACATGCCATTCTGGGTGGACTGGGCGCTGATCGTGGTGGGAACGTACGGCGGGCTGGGCCTGCTGCTGTTTGCGCGAAGCGTGGCGTGGCGCGGCGGGTGGGAGAAAGTGGTACACGGGCTGATCGTGGTGCATCTCTTTGCGTCGATTGTCATGCACGTGAGAGCCCTGGTCGTCCGCAACCACGAGTTCTTTGCGGCGTTTCCGGACGCGTACAGCTACTTCGCGGCGGCCTATTTCGCGTTCTTCGCCTGGCGGTCGTGGACGATGAAGTTGATCCCCCTGTCCGGGGAGCAGGGCGCCTAAGCGGCGGGCGAATCCGGTCAGGGCGATCGGCCCGGTCGCTCCACGTCCACCAGCCGCAGCTCCACGTTCATGGTCGCTGGCGCGAGCGCGCGCACCGCCGCGGCCCCGAGCGCGGCAAGTCCGGCGGGCGCCAGCACGCCGCGCACGCGGACCTGGAGCACGGCGTCGGCCGGCATGCGACGGAAGATCGCGGTGAGCATCCCGCGAACGGCGGCGCCGTCGGCCCCACCCGCCTGAATCTCCTCGATCACCATCGGACGGGCGGGCAGGGGAGTGAACGTCCAGCGGCGCAGTACCCCGCCGGGCTCATCTCCGGGTGCCACCTCGAGCAGGACGTACCCTTTCTCCTCCCCCCGCTCGGCGAACGACGTGCGCTCGATGGATCCGGGGTAGAGCACCGGGGTCGGCAAGGCGCGCCCACGCAGATCCGTGGTGAGCACCTGATGCCGGTGAATGTGCCCGGCCAGGATGGCGGCGAACGGCGCCGGCACGTCGGCCGCGCGCACCACGTCGTCCCCGCTCCGAAACGTGTAGTGCTGCGCGCCCACCGTCGCGCCCTCGACGCACTGGTGCACG
Organism: Gemmatimonadota bacterium; assembly: GCA_029862925.1. GTDB lineage: Bacteria > Gemmatimonadota > Gemmatimonadetes > Gemmatimonadales > GWC2-71-9 > JAOTWJ01. Next base: position 2,223 of record JAOTWJ010000235.1, on the reverse strand, counting down.
CAGAGCAGGCGCACGTCGGCGTCCGTGCGCGCCCATCCCGTCTGATCGAGCCGCATGCGGAACGCGCCGCGCACCCCGTGCCGCTCGAACGGAAACCCCGCCAGCGCTACACGCACCCCGCCGCATTCCGCGGTGAACGTCCGCGGCCGGTCGAACACGTGAATACGTGGATGCTCGGCGAGCAGCGGGAAGGGGATGGCTGACCGCTCGTGATTGCCGGGCACCACGTAGACCCGGGATGCCGTCGTCCGCCAGCCGCTTGAGCGGGGTGAATCCGGCCTGGACCAGGCTGGCCGGCACGCGGCTGCGATAGAACACGTCGCCGCCGTGGACCACCGCATGCACGGCGTGGTCGCGCGCGGCCTGGAGCGCCCGCTCGAAGTTGGCGAAGAAGTCGTGGCCACGCCGCCGCCGCTCGATCCGCGGCCGGCGCGGCTGATCGATTCCCAGATGGGTATCGGCCAGCAACAGGATGCGGACGGCGGGCGACACGGCTTGGGCGACTCCTGAGCGAGGGTCACCCAATTCTCTCGCCGGGGGCGCGCGGTCTCAACCGCGGCTTCACGAGGGCAGCGGGCGTCGCACGAACGGCTGGCGGAGAGGTCCATCGCGTATCAGCTTCAGCGCCATGACCGCCCACTCCAGCCGTGGCCCGAATGTCACCCAGGCCGTGCCGTTTCTCTGGGTGCGGGACATGGACGCCGCCACGCGGTTCTACGTGGACGGTCTCGGCTTCGTGATCACGAAACGGTGGACGGACGAGGGCAAACTCCGCTGGTGCTGGCTCGAGCTGGGCGGCGCCGGCCTGATGCTCCAGGAGTTTTGGACCACCGGCCCGCATCGCAACGTGCCGGCGGGGGAGGCACCCCCGACGACCGCGCGATCCTGTACCTGCATGGTGGCGCCTACACGATGGGATCGTGTGATACCCACCGTACGCTCGCGGCCCGGCTCGCCGTCGCGAGCCGGACGCCGGTGCTCCAGCCGGCGTATCGGCTGGCCCCAGAGCATCCGCACCCGGCCGCGCTCCAGGACTGCGTGGCTGCGTATCGGTCGCTGATCGACGCCGGCATCCCACCGCGGCAGACGGTGGTCGCGGGGGATTCGGCCGGCGGCGGTCTGGCGGTGGCGCTGGCGGTCAGCCTGCGCGATGCCGTCGTTCCGCTGCCGGCCGCGCTCGTCTGTATGTCCCCCTGGGTCGATCTCGCGCTGACGGGCGACTCCCTCCGAACGCGTGCACCTGTCGACCCCGTCTGCAGCCTGACCGACAGTCGGTTCCATGCGCGCCTCTATGTAGGCGACGCCGATCCCCGAGCAGTACTCATCTCACCCATCCATGCGGACCTTCGCGGTCTGCCGCCGCTCCTGATCCACGTCGGCGACCGCGAGATCCTGCTGAGCGATGCGATGCGACTGGCCACCCAGGCGAGTGACCACGGAGTCGATGCCGAGCTGAAGATCTGGGAGGGGATGTGGCATGTGTGGCATCTCTTCGCCGCATCCGTGCCGGAGGCTCGCCGGGCGGTGGAGGAGATCGGCGGGTTCATCCGCAACCACATCGGGTGAGAACGGCCCGACCCGCGGTCTCCGGACCGACCCGCTGAGGGAGCCCCCAGAGACGGACCGGGCCACGGATCGGGCGCTCAGCCGCGGGGTACCGGAGGGTGCGGGGATGACCTCCCCGGGGCGCTTCCGTGCGCCGGCCGTACTCGGCCGACGTTGCCACTCCGCCAGGAGGTGGCCCATGCGACGGTGGCTTGGCCTGCTGATCGGTCCGCTGGCCCTCGGCTGTGTGAGTACCAGTGTGCAGCGCCTGGATCACGCGGTGCGCCCGGCGCGGTCACCGGAGGCCGTCGCCGTGCTGCAAGCGCAGCCGCAGCAGCCGTACACGGTCATCGCATTCCTCACGGCGCGCGGCCGGACGGTGTTCGACGGGTTCGACGACCTGCAACGGGACATGGTCGCGCACGCGGCCAAACTGGGTGGCGAAGCGCTCATTCTGGGGCCGGCATCGACCGACAGCGAGTTCATCCTGACGGGCGTCGCCATGATTCGATCCGATCGCCGGACCTTGACGGGGCTGGTGATCGTGTACCCGTAGGGTCGCGGTCGGCCGCGCTGCGTCCGTTTCCGGGTCCGGCGCATCAACCCACTGGGAGCCCCTCGCCCTGACCGGCCGTCCGGTTGCCCACCGCGGCTGGTCCGGAGGTGGGCATGCGATAG
>JAOTWJ010000234.1 GCA_029862925.1 Gemmatimonadota bacterium | reverse complement strand
GCGGTTCTAACGGGCGGATGGGCGGGTGGAGAATCAGCGCACCGCCCAACCGCCCAACCGCCCAACCTTTCCGTCATTCCGTCATTCCGTCGTTCCGCCCTATATTCCCGGCCCATGGCGTCCGACCTTCCGCCCGACCTGGTTGCCGCCGTCGCCGATCGCTACACCGTGGAACGGGTGCTGGGTCGGGGAGGCATGGCCACGGTCTACCTGGCCTGGGATGCCAAGCACCAGCGCAAGGTGGCCATGAAGGTGCTCCGGCCCGACCTCGCCGCGTCGCTCGGCGCCGAGCGGTTCCTCAAGGAGATTCAGATCGCCGCCCGGCTCACCCACCCGCATATCCTCGCGCTGTACGATTCGGGCGAGGCGCGCGGGTTCCTGTATTACGTGATGCCGTTCATCGAGGGCGGCTCGTTGCGCCAGCGGCTGGAAGGTGGGCGCCGGCTGGAGCCCGACGAGGCGCTGGCGGTGGCCGGGCCGGTGGCCGATGCCCTGACGTACGCCCACCGCATGGGCTTCTTCCATCGCGACATCAAGCCAGAGAACATCCTGTTTTCGCAGGGCCACCCCGTGGTGGCGGACTTCGGCATCGCCAAGGCCATCAGCACGGCTGGCGGTGCCAACCTCACCCGCACGGGGTTTCCCTTGGGCACCCCGGGCTACATGAGCCCGGAGCAGGCGGCTGGGCTCATGGACCTCGACGAGCGGACGGACGTCTATAGCTTGGCGGTCCTGGTGTACGAGATGCTCGTGGGTGAGGCGCCCGGTCGCTGGCCGACCGAGGAGGCGGTGCGCGTCGGCCGGTTCCTGGAAGCGGCGCCCGCCCACCGCGCACGGCTCGCACAGGCGGGCACGACCCTCGAGGCGGCGCTCGTGCGCGGCCTCGCGATCCGACACGACCAGCGCACGCCCACGCCCGGGGCCCTGCTCGACGAGCTCCGCGGCGTGGCCACCCCCCGCCGGCAGTTCGCCGAGCGGGAAGTGCGGGAGATCGTCCGCCGCGCGGCCGAACTGGAGGCGACGAATCCCACGGCGAGCGGCGCGCTCACCATCGGCGGCGTCGAGGCGCTCGCGGCGGAGGTCGGGATTCCCGTCGACCTCGTGCACTCGGCGGCCCAATCCCTGGACGTGCGCGCCACACCGCCAGCGCCGCCCCCGGACCCGCCCCGGCGCAACCGCTGGCTCGGCGGCCCCACGCGGCTCGCGTACGAGCGCATCGTGGACGGGGAGGTCGACGAGCTGGACTTCCCCGTGCTGGTGGACGAGGTGCGGCGCGAGCTGCGCAACGTGGGGCAGGTGAGCCAGCTCGGCCGGTCGTTCACGTGGACCGCAACGCCGCGGAGCGGCGGTGGGCGCACGCTGGAGGTGGTCGTGTCGGTGCGCGGCGGCCGGACCCGCATCGCGGTACAGGAGAACCTCGGCAACCTGATCGGCGGTATCTACGGGGGCATCGGTGGAGGGATGGGTGGCGGCGGCGCGGGCCCGATCATCGGCATCCTCGTCGGCGCGCTGGGTGTGGCCGAGGCGGCCATTCCGGTGATCCTCCCGCTCTGGCTGGGTGTCACCTACGCCGTGGCGCGGAGCTCCTACCACTATGCCACCAAGCGCCGCATCGCCGAGTTGGAGCGGCTCGCCGATCGGCTGGCGAGTGTGGCGCGCGAGCTGGTGGCCTCCGCGCGGCCTGCCCTGCCGCACGCGGCGCGCCCAGGGCTGCCGCGGGGATAGAAGCTCGCGGCCCTACGTGCGCTCGTGCCGCGCGACGGCCTCCTCGACGATCCGCTCGACGAACTGGGGGTAGCGCAGCCCCGCCTTGGCCGCCGCGTTGGCCATCTCGTGGCCCTTGCTGATGAACGGGTTCGCGTTGGCCTCGAGGACCCAGACCTCGTCGTCGTCGGTGAGCCGGATGTCGATGCGAGCGTAGTCCCGGAGCCAGAGCGCTTTCCCCGCCGCGCGGCACGTTGCATCGATCCGCTCCCGCGCGACCGCCGACACGGGCCGCGCGAGCACCGTGCGGATGCCGCGCCGTTTCCGGTACGACTCGGTCCACTTGGCCGCCTGCGTCGCGATCCGTTCCTCCGGCTCGTTCTTCTCCTTGTCGAATACGAGCTCCGTCAGTGGCAGCACCTCGAGCCGCTCGTCGTTGCCCAGGATGCCGGCGTACAGCTCGCGGCCCTGAATGAACTGCTCGGCGATCGCGGGCTGGCGGAAGCGCTCGTGCACGAACGTCACCCGATCGGCCAGGGCCGGCAGGTCGCTGACCACCGACGCCTGCGCGATGCCCGCCGAGGCGTCGGACGCGAGCGGCTTCACGAACAGGGGGAACGCGAGGGGCGGCGGCTCGGTGACGCGCTCGCGTGTCCGATACATCACGAAGGCCGGCACCTTGATGCCGTGGTAGGCGAGGATCTTCTTGCTCATCGCCTTGTCCCGGGTCACTTGCAAGGCAAGCGGCGACGAGCCGGTGTAGCGGTACTTGCCCACTTCCAGCAGCGTGGCGCACACGTGATCCAGCGCGCCGTCGCCCAAGAACGATTCGGCGCAGTTGACCACCACGTCCGGCTTCCACGCCTCGCAGTGATCCGGCAGGACGCGCGGGTCGGCGTGGATTCCCACCAACTGGACGTCGTGCCCGTTCTCGAGGAGGGCGCCCGCCACCTGGTACTCCATCTCGGGCTCGTGGGCTTCTTTACCCGCGAGCTCCCGCTCCATCTGGCGACGATGATCGTCCGGTCCCCAGTCGGCCCACGGAGTGTCGAATACGATCGAGATGCGCACGCCGGTCCTCGGAGAGGCGGACGACCCAAGGTAGGAAATTACGGGGTGGCGGAGCAAGCCCATCGGACCGGCTCGCTGCCCGGTGCCGGCCTCCCTATCTTACGCCCCTATGACCGACGTCCCCGCGCAGCTCGCGTCCGCCCTCGCCGACCGGTACCGCCTCGAGCGCGCGCTTGGCGCCGGCGGGATGGCGACGGTGTACCTGGCCGAGGACCTCCGGCACAAGCGGCGCGTCGCGCTGAAGGTGCTGCGTCCCGAACTGGCTCATGCCCTCGGTCCCGAGCGGTTCCTCCGCGAGATCGAGACCACGGCCAACCTGCGGCATCCGCACATCCTGCCACTGTACGACAGTGGAATGACCGGATTACGGGATGACGGGACGAGCGAGGAGCGAGCTACCGCCCACCCGCCTCACCGTCCACCCGCCGAGTTTCTCTTTTACGTCATGCCCTACGTCGAGGGCGAGACGCTGCGGGACCGGCTGGACCGCGAGAAGCAGCTCCCGGTGGAAGAGGCGCTGCAGATCACACGCGAGGTGGCCGACGCCCTGAGTTACGCGCACTCCCGCGGCGTGATCCACCGCGACATTAAGCCCGGGCTCGTGGCAGCCGGACGGCCAGAAGGTCGCGTTCAATTCCGACCGCTCCGGCGACATGAACATCTGGATTCACGCGCTGGCGGTGGGCACGGATCGGCAACTGGCTCGTGGCCCCGGCGGTGATTATCAGCCCAAGTGGTCACCCGACGGCACCAAACTCGTCTTCTTCTCGGCCCGCGCCGGAAACAGCGACATCTGGCTCGCCGACGTCGCGTCCGGCGAGCTGACGCAGCTCACCACCAGTCCTTGGCTCGACATTCACCCGTCGTTCTCGCGCGACGGGCAGCGCATCGCGTTCCAG
>JAOTWJ010000233.1 GCA_029862925.1 Gemmatimonadota bacterium | reverse complement strand
CGCGGCCGAGATGCTCCCCTCCCCAAATGCCACCGCTTGATCCAGCATCGAGAGGGCATCCCGCATGCCGCCGCGCGCCACCCGCGCGATGAGTTGCAGGGCCTCGGGCTCGATGTCGATCGCCTCTTGTTCCGCGACAAACTGCAGCCGTTGAACGATCGTGGTCGGTCCGAGCCGTCGGAAATCGAATCGTTGCACCCGGCTAAGAACGGGTGCGGCGGTATTGGCGATCTTCTGCGGTTCGGTGGTCGCAAAGACAAACACGACGCGGGGCGGCGGCTCCTCGAGGATCTTGAGGAGCGCGTTCCAGGCCTCCCGCGTGAGCATGTGGGCTTCGTCGATGATGTACACCTTGAACCGCCCGGCACCGCTCGCCGCATAGGAAGCGCGCTCACGCAGGTCCCGCGCGTCGTCCACGCCACGATTGCTCGCGGCGTCGATCTCGACGACGTCGAGGTTCGCTCCACCAGACCAGATGCGGCGACAGGACTCGCACGTGCCGCATGGCTCGCCGTCGTTTCCTCGTGCCTCGCAGTTGAGGGCCATCGCCAGAATGCGGGCGGCGCTCGTCTTTCCGACGCCGCGGGGACCCGTCAGCAGGTACGCGTGGGCCACGCGGTCACGTGCAACGGCACCGCTCAGACCCGCCGCGACATGCGCTTGGGCAACCAGGTCGACGAACCGCGTGGGTCGGTATTTCCGGGCGAGGGCGAGATACGTCATTGGGGATGGAAGATAAGTGCCCCAGGCACCCCGAAGCGACCCGTGACATCACTTAGCGCTGCTACCTGCACGGTCCTGACGCGATTCGCGCGCACGGGCCCCCCGGACCTGGGGCACTCGAAAGGTAGCCCAGTCGACCGGTACTCGGCAGTGCCGGCGCTCGTGCCACGCTGCTACTCCGTCCGTCCCCAACTCGCCCACGTGCTGGGGAAGACGAGGACGAGCAGGGTGTAGAACTCGAGCCGACCAAGCAGCATCAGGAGCGACAGCACCAGATGAGCGGCACCCCCCAGATTACCGTAGTGGGACGCGGGGCCGACCTCGCCCAGCCCAGGGCCGATGCTGCTCATGGCCGCCAGGGACGCGCTGAGGGCAGTAACGAGATCCTCGCCCATCGCCGCAAGCAGCAGTGTGCCAATCCCGTGAGTCACGACGTACAACGCGAGGAACGCCAGAACGTTGTGCAGCACCTCCGGCCGCACCGCCCGCCCGCCCAGCTTGGTGACCACCACGGCGCGGGGATGCAGCACCTTGCGGATCTCCCCGGCCACGTGCTTGAGCACGACGCCGGTCCGGACCGACTTGAAGCCTCCGCCGGTTGATCCACCCATCGCACCCATGAACATGAGCCCCAGCAGGACCACTTGGGCAAAGGCTGGCCACAGCGCGAAGTCGGCCGTTGCAAACCCGGTGGTCGTGTGGACCGCGGTCACGTTGAACATGGCCTGGCGCGCCGCGCCTGCGCCCCACCCGCCCCGGGAGACACCGAGTGCGACGAAGACCAACGCCCACGCTACAGCCATCGATCCCACGTACCAGCGCCATTCCTCATCACGCACCCACGCACCGAGCCGCCCGCTCAGCACTCGATAGTGGAGGGTGAAGTTCGTCCCCGCCACAATCATGAACAGCATCGTGACCCATTGCGTCGCGGCCGAAAACGCACCGATGGACGCGGTGCGCGTCGAGAACCCCCCGGTGGCTAGACAGCTCATGGCGTGGTTCACGGCCTCGAAGAGGTCCATGTCGAGCAAGAGGTAGAGCCCGGCGAGCATCGCCGTGAGGAGAGCGTACACGCCCCACAACAGCCGCGCGGTCGATGCGATCCGCGGCCGGAGGCGGTCGCTCGGAATCCCGGGAGCCTCGGCGTGGAATAGCTGTGCCCCACCCATGCCGAGAAGCGGGAGGATCGCCACACCAAGGACGATGATCCCCATACCGCCGAGCCAGTGGCTGATGCTCCGCCACAGGAGAATGCTCCGCGGGAGATCTTCGATGATCGGGAAGATGGTGGCACCGGTCGTCGTGAAGCCCGAGACGGACTCGAACACGGCGCCAGCCACGGTGGGGGCCGTGCCGGTCACGATGAAAGGCACGGCCCCCGCCAGCACGATGGCTGTCCATCCCAGACCGACAATCGCCACACCCTCCCTCGGGTTGATCCGGATCTCCCGGGGAGTGAGGCGCCAGAAGCCAAGGCCAAGGACCGCCGTACCCAGTGATGCCGCCATCCAGGGCACGAAGAGCCCTTCCCCGGCGGCGTAGACCGTCGGGAGCAGCATAGCCCCCGCCGTCCACATGAGGAGGGCGCCGATGACGTGCAGGACCTCGCGAAAGTTCACGCCGGGAAGTACTCGCTGACGGCCTGGGCGGCTTCCGGCAGGGTGAAGACGATGACCGAGTCACCAACTTCGATCCTGTCCTGTCCACGCGGAACGACCACTTCCGTCCCGCGGACGATGGCGGCCACAATTGCGCCGCTGGGAATGCCGGCGTCCGCGAGCGACTTTCCGGCGACCGGTGACGCCGAGGAGACCGTGAACGCGATGGCTTCGGCCTCGCTCCCCTCGAACGTTGCGACCCGGGTCACACTGCCCCGCCGGACATGACGCAGGATCGCGTTCGCCGCGGACAGCCTTGGGCTCACGGCGGCGTCGAGGCCGATGTGTCGGGCGAGCGGGATGTAGTCCCGCTTGTTGACCAGCGTGATGACCTGGCGTGCGCCGGCGCGCTTGGCGACCAGCGAGGACAGGATGTTGATCTCATCATGTTCTGTCAGGGCGACGAACCCGTCCGCGCCGCCGACGCCTTCGAGCTCGAGCAGCTCGACGTCCGTGGCGTCGCCGTGCAACACGAGCACCTTGTCGAGCTCCTCGGCGAGATCCTGGGCGCGCTGCCGGTCCCCGATCAGCAGGGTCGTCTGCACCCGGTGCTGTTGCAGCAGGTGCGACAGGTAATACGCCTCGGTGCTTCCGCCGGTGACCATCACGCGTCGAACCGTGGCGGGCTGATACCCCACTAACTCCAGTGCCGTCGGCACCTCCTCCGCCTTGGTCGCCACGAACAAATGGTCGCCGACGCGGATCTCCGTGTCGCCTCTGGGCACGATCGTCGCGCCGTCCCGCTCCACCGCGACCGTGAGGATGGGCCGGTCGCCATGCTCCGCGGCGAGATCCACCAGCCGCCGACCGGCAACGGGTGCCCCGGGTGCCACCACCAAGCCCAGCAGCTGCACCGCTCCGCCGGCGAACACGGCCACATCGGTCGCGGCCGTCGTCTTGAGCAGGCGAACGGTCTCGAACGCCAGCTCCCGCTCGGGGTTGATCAGCACGTCGACACCGAACGCCGCCGGTCGCAGGTTGCGGGCATCGCGATAGAACGTGGGGTTGGACACTCGCGCGACCGTTGTGAGCGCCTCGACCTCCCGCGCGCTCATGCACGTGACGAGGTTCACCTCGTCCACATTGGTCACGGCGAGCAGCAACGCCGCCTTCCGGATACCAGCTTCCTCCAACGTGGCCATACTCGTCCCGCTTCCCTCGATGACCGCGACGTCCAAATGATTGGCGACGTATTCGAGTCGGCGGGGCTCAACGTCCACGACGACGACGTCGTGCTGGAGCCCAGCGAGCCGCTCCGCCACGTGGTAGCCTACTTCCCCTGCACCGACAACGACGACATGCATAGAGATC
>JAOTWJ010000232.1 GCA_029862925.1 Gemmatimonadota bacterium | reverse complement strand
CGGCGGCTCGCTTCAGCGCTTCTACGACGTTGGCCGTCTGGTAGCTCATGGCCAGACGGCGGTCCACATGGCCCGGGACCACGGTCATCCAGGTCGCGCCGACGCGCCGGGCGACGTCCACGGACGCGCGGATCTCCGTGAGGAACGCCTCGCGCGCGGCCGGGTCGCCGCTCGCGAGGTTGGCTTCGGTCCAGCCGATCGTGTGCGCCACGAACACGCCCATGCGCAGTTCCAGTCGCTCCAGCGCGCGGGCGATCCGTTGCTGCTCGGCCACGGGGCGGCCACCCATGCCGTTGTCCTCGAACGCCGTGAATCCCTCGGCGGCCATGAACTCAAGCTGGGCCACGAGGTCCTCGCCGGCATGCTGGCGGAACATCCCGAAGTGGGGCGCATAGGCGAGCTTGAACTTCGGCGCCCGCCGCGCCGATGACGGGACGGCAGGGGCGCTCGTCGGGGCGGCGGCCAGCGCCGCGCCCGCCGCCAGCGTGGTCTCCACGAAGCTCCGGCGATCCATGATTAGGCCTCGTTCCATGTGCGGTTCAGCGTGGTGCGGCCCGGCATCGCGACGGGCGGGACCGCGAGCGACCCGAACGCGAGGTCGGGTGGGGTGAGGTCCTGTGCCGCGGCGAGCAGCTCGTCCCAGGCGATCACCTGCCCGGTGTACGCCGCTTCGCGCACCATGATGGCGGTGAGCGTGCTCTCCGCGACCCGCCGCCCCTCGTTGAGCGGGCTGCCGGCGCGGATGCTCGCGACGAGGTCCACGTGCTCCTGCACATAGGGGTTGGGCGCCTCGCCCTCGAAGCGCCACGGGTTCGCACCCTCGATTGCGGAGTGCGCATCGGACGTGCCCCGTGTTCCGGCGAACCGCTCGCCCACGTGATTGGCCGTGCCGTCAATCTGCCGGCACATGCTGGTGACGCGCGCCCCGTTGGGGTACTCGAGCTCCACCGCGAAGTGGTCGTAGATGTGCCCGAACGCCGGTGCAGTGCGCCACTGCCGCCCACCGACCCCCACGGCGCGCACGGGGTGGCTGCCCAACACCCAGTTCGCCACGTCCAGGTTGTGGATGTGCTGCTCGACCACGTGGTCGCCCGAGAGCCAGGTGAAGTAGAGCCAGTTGCGGATCTGCCACTCCGTATCCGACCACGCCGGCTGGCGCTCCGCATGCCACAGCCCGCCCTGGTTCCAGAAGACCTGGCCGGCCACGATGTCACCGATCGCGCCGTCGTGAAGGCGCTGCATCACGGCGCGGTACCCCACGTCGTGGCGGCGCTGGGTGCCGGCGACGACTGCCAGGCTCCGGGCGCGGGCGCGCTCGGCGGACGCGAGCACGGAGCGGACACCGGCGGGATCCACGGCGACCGGCTTCTCCATGAAGATGTGCTTCCCCGCGGCGACCGCCGCCGCGAAGTGCGCCGGCCGGAAGCCGGGCGGCGTGGCCAGGATCACGAGGTCGATCCCCGCCCCGAGCACCTGCTGGTACGCATCGAAGCCGGTGAAGCAGCGCGCGTCGGTCACCTTGACCTTGGCGCCCGCCGCCGGGTCTTCCGTGGCGAGCGTGGCGAGATGCTCCCGGCATTTGGCGACCCGGTCGGGGAACAGATCGCCGAGCGCAACCAGCTCCACGCCCTCGGATGCGCGCAGGGCGTCGATGGCGGCGCCGGTGCCGCGTCCACCACAGCCCACCAATCCGATGCGGATCAGCTCCGGCGGGGACACCGCGCCCAGACGCCGCGAGACGACGAGTCCCGCCGTGGCCGCGGCCGCGGTACCGACGAACGCGCGACGGGAGAGCGAGGAGCGATTTCGTGGCTTGGTCATGGCCAAAGTCCCATGTGAGGGTCAGGGCTCCCGCACCACGCGGAAGCCGACGAAGGGCGCGTCGGAGAGCCACCACCGGCTCTTGGGATACTGGGGGTCGCGCTCGTTCCACGTGTAGTCCTGGGTCGCGCGGGCATCGGGACCCACGCGGTCGGCGCCGTCGCGGAACGACCCGCCGCGTGTCACCCGCGGACCGTCCCCGGTCATCACCCACTCGGCGGCGTTGCCGAACAGGTCGAAGAGGCCAAGCGCGTCGGGGGCTTTCGTCACCACCAGATGAGTCGTTCCCGACGCGTTCCCGGCGTGCCACGCGAGCGCATCGCGACGGTCGGACGCCAGCGGGTGGTCGCCTCGTGCCAGGTCCGCGGCCCGCTGCCACTCGGCCTCGGTGGGCAGGCGATAGCGCTTCCCGGTGCGTGCCGAGAGCCAGGCGCAGAACGCCTCGGCTCCCTGGCGCGCGATGCTGATGGCGGGATAGCCCTGGTGCCCGAACCCGTAGTCCGGGGCGCCGTAGGGACGCGTGGGACGCGCCACGGCATCGGCGCCGGGTGGTGTGGCGCCTGAGTCCAGTCCCAGCGCAAACACGTCGTACAGGTCCCACGTGACTTCGGTACGGCCGATCCAGAAGGCTGACACGTCCACGCGCTTTGGGGTACCCGCGAGATCCACGGTCACCGCGCCGGCCGGGACGAGCACCAACTCGAACGAGACGAGCGTGCCGGGGACCGAGTCCCGCCCGATCGTCTGCGCCGCGAGGCCGGCAGCCGGGAGCGCGCTCGCCAGCACCGCAACCAGCGTGGCGAGTTGCGAAGTGGACCCGGCGCCTGCAAACATTGGAGCGATCACGAATGACTCGATCGGTCGTCTCCCTCGCGCTGCTGATCGTGACGACCGGGCGTCTCGGCGCCCAGGTGCGTCGCGAGTTCACCCAAGTGCATCTGGGCGTGCCCGTCCGGATCGTCCTGTATGCGCCGGACGACTCCGCGGCGCGGCCTGCCGCGCGGGCGGCGTTTGCCCGGATCGCCGCGCTCGAGGATAAGATGAGCGATTATCGCCCCGCGAGCGAGTTACGCCGGCTCGAGACACGGCCGGGCGAGTGGGTGCCGGTGAGCCGTAACCTGTTCGCGGTGCTGGCGCGGGCGATCGAGATCGCGGGCGTCAGCGACGGGGCGTTCGACCCCACGGCCGGGCCGCTGGTGGCGCTGTGGCGGGAGACACGGCGGACCGGCCGCCTGCCCGACGCTGCGGCGCTCGACTCGGCGCGCGCGCTGGTGGGATGGCGGCACCTGGAGCTCGATAGCGCCCGACGGGCCGTGCGGCTCGCGGTCCCCGGCATGCGACTCGACCTGGGCGGGATCGCCAAGGGCTACATCCTGGATGCCGCGCGTGCGGTGCTGGCGGCGCACGGCATCACCCGGGTACTGGTCGAGGCGGGCGGTGACTTGGTGGTGGGCGACCCGCCGCCCGGGACTGCCGGGTGGCGCATCGAGGTGCGGGCCGCCGACTCAGCGTTTGCGGCTCGCGCCGGGGCCCTGGCCAACGCGGCGGTCGCCACCTCCGGCCCCACCGAGCAGTTCGTCAGGATCGACGGGACGCGCTACTCGCACGTGGTGGATCCGCGCACGGGTCACGCGCTCGCCAACGGGGTGCTGGTCACCGTGATCGCGCCCGATGGCGCCACGGCCGACGGGCTCGCGACCGCGCTCACGGTGCTCGACGCCGAGCAGCAGGGTGCGCTGCTGGCGCGATATCCGGGCGTAAGGGCGAGCGTGCGGGAGGTGGGAGAGTAGGGTGTGGCGTGGCGCCACGCGGCCGCCGCCAAGGTCGAGAGCGACCAGTTCAGCTCGCCGTCGTCGCCGCGAGCCGGTTATACCGCCGGCCGATCG
>JAOTWJ010000071.1 GCA_029862925.1 Gemmatimonadota bacterium | reverse complement strand
GTTGCCTTCCCCGGGCGGAAGCACAAGTATGACGTGAGACTCTTGTGACGGGTCTGAAACGAAGCGTCCCACGCGCAGAATCGCATCACCCCACCCTCCACGTGGGTCAGTGATCCAGGGGGGCGGGAGATGGCGCGTCGCATCGGCGTCGCCTTGGTCGCGATCCCCGCTGCCGTTACCCGTCACGATCCGGTGTCCGGCGGACCGGACCGCACGGTCCGCGTCGAGACCGCCGACCCCTGGAGCGGTGGCGAGGTTGTGCTCTACTCCGCCGGCTTCGTTCCGCCCGCCGAACCCGCGTTCACCCTCGACGGCGAGCCGCTCGTGCAACGGCGCGTCAACGACACCACGGTCGCGGCACGATTGCCCGACCGTCCCGGCACACACGGCATCATGGTGCGCTGGGGCGTGAACACCCTCCCGGTGGGTCCCCTTCGCCTGCGCGGTTTCGGCAACGCGTTTCGCGGCCCGGCGCTCAAGGGCATCCCCCAGGTCTGGCCGGGCGGCGGGGTCACCTCGATCCTGCTGGCCGACGCCGCGGAGCTGGTTCGCTACGACTGCAACCCGATCCCGTGCCCACCGACTTCGCCTCCTGGTTCTGCTGCGGCTGGGCGATTGTGGAGATGGCGCCGGGCCGCTGGCAGGTGACCCGCGACGACTACTACACCGTCATCGAATGCGCCGCCGGAACCTGCGCGAGCCGCCAGGCCTGGGGATATACCATCGAGGACGCCGTCCTCTCGCCGCGCCGCGATCGCGTCGCGCTGGGCGGCTTCGCCGCTGGCCAGAGGGGACCGTGGGTGCTCGACACGGCAACCGGTGATAGCGCCTACAGCGCGGCCGCGTTCTACGACACCTACGCGGCGGCGTTCTCGACGGGGGGTGACACGCTGTTCCTGGTGGGCCGAGCGGGTGCGGACGCGGCGTTCGGGGAGTCCGCGGTGCTGGCGGTGGACGCCGCCACCGGTGCGCGCCTCGACAGCGTGGGGCTGCCGGCGGGAGCCCAGATGCAGTGGCCTGCGGCGCTCGCGTTGGACCCGCTCGCGGACTACCTCTACCTCGCCGGATTCACGGGCAGCGGTGTGCTCCTGCCCTCTCCCTTCGGCGAGGACCGGGAACCGGCACAGCCCACGATCGTCGTCTTTCGCCGGAGCACGTTGGACCCGCTCGCCGTCCTGCGGGCGCCGCCGGCCGCCGATCCAGTCACGTGGTGGTTCGGCAACGTCGAGCTGGCGGTCATCCCGGCACCGGCCGAGCACGCGGTCTACGTGCTCGTGGTCCCACACATCTACGATCCGCTGTCCCGGCCGGTGGCGGGCTACCGCTTCGATCGAGCCCCGTAGCGGGGGCGTCCGACGCGTCGTATTATCCGACAGGCACTCTGCGGAATCGATGGGAGGACTCCATGCAACGTGTTCTGGTGGCCGCCGCACTCGGGGTCCCGCTCCTGGCAGGACCGGCCCTGGCCCAGCAGCCGGCCGCCGAGCCGCTGGCGGTGGGAGCGGCGGCGCCGGACTTCACGCTCCCCGGCGCCACGCGCTACGGCGTGCTCGCCCAACCGGTCCGGCTCTCGGACTTCAGCGGGAAGACGGTCGTGCTAGCGTTCTTCTATCGCGCGCGGAGCAAGGGCTGAACGATCCAAATGCATGCGTACCGTGATCAGTACGCACAGCTCTTCAACGACGGGCAGGACGTGGTGCTCATCGCGATCAGCGCCGATCCCATCGACACGCTGGCCGCGTGGGCCCGGGACGATCAGTTTCAGTTCCTCATGGCCAGCGATGCGGGGACCGTGGTCGCCAAGACGTACGGCGCCCTGGCCGGCCGACCGGGCATGACCAACCGCAACCTCTTCGTCGTCGGGCCAGAGGGGAAGATCGCATTTCGCGCGGTGCCGTTCCGCGAGATCGATCCGGCGGCATACACGGAGCTTGGGGAGGCAGTGGGGAGATCGGTGGGCAAAAGGGAGTAGGGGAGTCGGTCAGACGGGGAGACGGCGAGCGGTACCCACGTTGGAGGAACGAGCGAGCCCGTTCGGCATCCTGATGCCAAACGGGCTCCGCTTTCACCTCTCACCGGGGATCCGCTCGCCGTCTCCCCTGTTACCGACCCTCCCCCACCCTCGCCCCTCCGACCTCGACATGCACGGTTCCGCCCACCGCGCGGCGCTTGTTCTCCTCTTCGACGCCTGCCACCCGGGCGCGCCACGCGGCGCGCGCCGTCTCATTGGCGACGACGTTATCGGGCAGCGGCCGGCCGGGCTTGGCCTCCCAGAACCCGATGATTCCCGCCGCGCCGAATAGGCCCGTGAGCACGAGTCGCGGGGCCTGGTCCGCGGTGAACGCCGGCGTGATGAGGTACGTCGTGGCGGCCGCCGCGATCCCCAGGCCGAGGCGAACGAACGCCGGACCCGCGGGCTGCCGCTCGGGCAGGAGTCCCGGCGGATCCGGGATCGCCACCGGGTTGACCGGGGTGCGCGTCACGTGGACCGGCAGCTCGACGCGCCGCGCCACGCGTCCGCGCGGATCCACCGAGCTCACGCGCAGCAGGAACCCCCCCACCGGGGTCGGCTGGGCGGAACCGCCCCGCGCGTTCCACAGCACCGTCGTCGTATCGGCCACCGGGGCGTTGAACGCCGTATCGAGCACGTCGCCACTCACCGACTCGAACGTGATCACGACGCGATGCGGGGTGTTGGCGTTGAGTTTGAGGGGCATGCCCGGTCCCTCGGGCGGGAACGACGCGGACCGGGTCGCCACGCGCACGACCGGCGTGCGGCGCCGCGCCTCTTCAAACAGCTCCTGCACGTCGGGCGGAAACACCAGCCGGTCGAGTCGGTACTCAGGGTCCATCCGGACGACCTGGCCGAACGCCGACAGGGCGGAGTCACGCCGGTCGCGGTAGAACTCCGCCGCCCCCAGGTAGCACAGCGCGGCGCGGCGATCGTCGGCCTTGAGCCGGTCGCTCGTCAGCGCCTGCCGCAACAGCCACCCGGCGGACTCCATCTCGAGCTCACGGTAGGCCTGGATGCCCTGCTTGAGGGCCCGCTCACCGGTCTGCGCCGTGGCGCCCGCGGGAAGCAGCGCGCCGACGACCAGCGTCGCGCACGCCAGGATGAATGACGGTTTCATCAGCGTGTCGCCTCCAGGCGAATGCCGGTCCGGCGCACTTGGGCGCCGGGCTCGACGCGGATCTCCTGCTCGAACGGCGCGTAGCCGTCCCGCTCGATCCGGATGCGATGGGTGCCCGCCGCGATCGGCAGATCGATGGCCGGCGTCCGGCCCGCGGGCGACCCGTCGATCGACAGGCGGCCCCAGGGTTCCGACGAGACGAACAGCCGGCCGGTCTCGAGCACGGGGGCCAGCTCCCGTTCCTCAACCGAGGCCGGCGCCGTGAGCGCCGCCGCCGGCAGCGGAACCGCGACGATCGGCGCGGCCGGCTGCGGCAACCGCGGCACCACGACCCCCGCGATGGCCGCCGCCGCGACGAGACCAGCGGCGGCGAGCGCGACCACGCGCCGGCGACGCTTCGGACGCGATTGCTCGAGCGGTGCCGTGACCGCGCCCGAGGTCACGGTCTCCACCCGGTGCGTCGGCAGCGGGCGCCGCGGCCGACGCCCTCCGAGGGAGGTCAGGAACTCCACGACGTCCGGGAACCGGTCGTCGGGCTTCTTGCTCATCGCGCGCGCCAGTCCGTCGGCGACGCGAACCGGCAGATCGGGCCGGTACTGGGCCAGCGACGGGGCGACTTCCATGCAGTGCCGACGGATGATCTCGCCCACCGCGTCCGCGGCGAACGGATGCACGCCGGTAAGCAGCTCGAACGTGACGACGGCGAGCGAGTACTGGTCCGAGCGGCCATCGAGCGTCTGCCCGTAGAGCTGCTCGGGCGACATGTAGAGCGGCGTGCCCAGCGTGCCGCCCGTCTGGGTGAGACGCGGACTGCCAAGGGCCTTGGCCACGCCGAAATCGCACACGAACGCCCAGCCATTCTCGTCTAGCATCACGTTCGCCGGCTTCATGTCACGGTGCACCACGCCGCGGCGGTGTGCGTAGTGCAACGCGCCCGCGACCTGCTCCACCACGCTGAAGCAGTCGTGCAGATCCAGCGGGCCGGTGTCCCGCAACAGTTCCTCGAGCGAGCGGCCGCGAATGTACTTCATCGTGTACCACAGCCCGCGGGCATTGGTGCCGAACCGGTGGATCGCGACGATGTTGGGATGATCGAGCGAGGCGGCGATGGACGCTTCCTGGCGGAATCGCTCCACGGCGCTCGAGTCTTCGGCGTGCCGGCGCGGCAGCACCTTGAGCGCCACGAGGCGGTTCAGATTCACCTCGCGCGCCAGAAACACGACCGACATCCCGCCCTGACCCAGGAAGCCCTCGAGCTTGTAGTCCGACCCGAGCGCCTCGCGGACGGCGAGATCGGCCTCGTCGACGACCGTCAGTTCGTCGTCGGTTGCCGGGATGATTCGACCAGCGAGTGCCTGGTCCCCACGGGCTGCGAGCGCCATCGGCGGTTGTACCTTCGCGTATGAGAGCATGCACAGAAGAGGCACGTTCTGTACCGGGGCTGGACACTCCGCACCCGGGACCCAAGCCCCTGCGGCATCACGAGTTAGGCAGGGCGGCCCGTCACCCCCTGACCGGACGCGCTGTCGCGTCATGCAAAAGACGTGGATTGGCGAAGTCCCGACTGTGAGGGGAGTCACAGGACGGACGGAAGAACGGAAAGGCGGTCGGACGGACCGAGGGTCGAAACGACGATCTACGATCTACTGCTTCAGGGTTCCCAGTGCCTCCTCGATCTCCTGCTCCGCCCCCACCCCGGTGTACACCACTTTTCCCGCCGCATCCAGCACGACGACATACGACGTGCTCGGCGCCTGGAACGCCCGAACGGCTCTGCCCTCCCCGTCCCAGAGCACCCGGCCCGGCAGCGTGTGGCGCTCAACGTGGCGGCGCACCGAGCGGACGCTCTGGTTCACCCCCACCGCCACGATGAGAAACGCGACGGCATCCCCGTATTGCGCGTGCGCGGCCGTCATCGTGGGTTCCAGCTGCTTGCAGACCGGACACCACGTCGCCCAGAACTCGAGGAGCACGGGCTTCGTCCCGATGTACGTGGCGAGATCCACCGCGTTCCCGTCCAGGTCCTCCAGCACGACCGCCTCCGGCGTGGCGCCGCGCGGGAGCCCGATCTGGTCCTGGGCGGATGCGGGCGCGGCGAGGAGGGCGAGACCGAGAAGAAGGGCGGCTGGACGGATGGGCGGGTGGGCGGTTGACCCACGGCCACCAGCCCCCCAACCGCCGAACCGCTCGTCCGCGCATCCACCCAACCGCCCACCCGCCCACCCGTCCCTCACCATACCATCCCCATCTGTACGAAGTAGTATTCGGCCACGCCGATCATCAGGAAGCCGCCGAGTTTCTTGATCCACACCATCCAGCGGCCCGATCGCGGCAGGGCCCCCAGCGTGCCGGAGAACAGCCCCACGACGACGAGCAGGGCCGTCATCCCCAGGGAGAACACCAGCAGGTAGAAAAACCCCAACACGCCGCTCCCGGTTCCGGCGACCCAGGTGAGCACCGCCGCAAACGCCGGGGCGCCGCACGGCGCCGCGACGATTCCGGAGGTGGCTCCCAGCAGGAACACACCCGGCACGGTGCCGCCCTGTTGCCGGCCGGCCCACGCCAGCAACCGCTGCGGCGCCGCCACCGGGATCACGTCCAGCATCGCCAGACCGAACAGCAACAGCAGATTGCCTATCGCGAATCGGGCCCACGGGCTCGCGCTCACGGTGCCGAACAGCGAGCCCGAGAGCCCGGCGACCACCCCGAGCAGCGCGTAGAACATCGCCAGCCCGAGCGCATAGGTGAGGGTGAGCACAACCGTGCGGGCGCGCGACCGGCCGGCCGCCGTCCCGCCGATCACCCCGATCGTGATGGGGATCATCGGGTAGATGCACGGCGTGAGGCTCGTCGCGACCCCCGCGCCGAAAAGCAGCCCCAACGCCAAGAGCGGACGGCCCTGCAGAGCCGCTGTGAGGCCGCCGGACTCGGCGGCGGCTTGCACCAGCGCGGGGAGAAGCATGGAGCCGAAATGTGGGCACGCCGACCGACGGCGCCAAGCCGCGTTCGCCCCTGGCGGCTTCCGGGACCGGGCTGGCAAGATTAGCCGTCCTGTCCGGGGACCCTCGATGTATCCGTTTGCCGTCCTGCTCCATGTGCTTGGCGCCACCATCTGGACCGGCGGGCACCTCGTGCTCGCCATTACAGTCCTGCCTCGCGCGCTCCGCGCCCGCGACCCGCGCATCCTGCTGGAGTTCGAGGCCGGCTTCGAACGGCTCGGTATCCCCGCGCTGTTGATACAGATCGTCACCGGGGTGTGGCTCGCCTGGGTCCGTCTGCCCGAGATCGGCGCTTGGTTCGGGTTCGGCTCGCCCGCCGCCACCCACATCTTCGTGAAGCTCGTTTTGCTCGCCGCCACCGTGGCGCTCGCCGCCCACGCGCGACTCCGGCTTCTCCCCCGACTGGACGCCGCGCGGCTGCCTGCCCTGGGGTGGCACATCGTGCCCGTCACCGTGTTGTCGGTGTTGTTCGTGGTGGTCGGCGTCGGGCTCCGGACAGGCGGGTTCTGACGGCCCCTGGACCGAACGGCGTCCGCCAGAGGAGATTGAGAGTGACCGGCCCGGGTCGGGAGGCCCCCGGACGTCCCCCCCGCGAGCGGAAGGACCGTCGATGCACCCCTATCGTCCGCGTTCAATCAATTTCCACGGTGTCCGGTCGCACGACGGCTGGCACGTCAAGCTCTACACGATCTCGTTCGACGGCTCCGCGGTGGATTGGAGCCGGTTCGACCCGGCCGTGAGCACGGCGCTCGCCGCGCTCCCCTCCCCCGCGATCACCACGGGCCGGCCGGGCCTCGCGTTCGTCATCGCGCACCACGGACGGACCGTGGACTACCTCGTGCTCGGCTGGTGGGACAACGAGAACGAGCTGCCGCTTCGGGTCTTCGTGCGTGAGCCCGACGCGGCGGATTGGCGCCCGGCGCAGGGAAGCGAGTCCGTCTGCGTGTGGGACCTCGAAGTGATCTGGGCCGAGCGGATTGCCTACGTGGATACCGTGCTCGGCCCCACCGCGTCCGCCGAGGAGTATCTCCACCGCCACGGCGGCTGGCCCGACGACAAGATCGGGTGACGCGCCGCGCCCGCTTGCTCCTCGGTCTGGCTGCGGGGCTCCTGGTCGGCGCCGCGGGCGCGGCGCTCTACCAGCGCGTCACGTGGCCGGATGTAGCCGCGCTCGCGGAGACCCGCCCGTCCACCACGGCGTTTATCGACGCTTACCGCGGGCGCCGTCAGGCTGCCGGCACGCCGGCCGACGTCGCGTGGCACTGGGTCCCGTGGTCCGCGATCTCCGTGCATCTCAAGCGCGCCGCGGTCGCCGCCGAGGACATGGAGTTCTTCTTCCATCGGGGCTTCTCGAGCGCGGAGATCGGGACGGCGATTCGGGAGGCCGTGGAAGAACGCCGCGCGCCGCGCGGGGCGTCCACCATCACGCAGCAACTCGCCAAGAACCTGTGGCTGTCACCCTCGCGCAATCCGTGGCGCAAGGTGAAGGAAGCGCTGCTTACGCGCAGCCTCGAGCGGCATCTGTCCAAGCAGCGGATCCTCGCTCTCTATCTCAACGTGGTGGAGTTCGGTCCCGGCATCTACGGAGCCGAGGCGGCCGCGTGGCATTACTTCGGCAAACCGGCGAGCGCCCTCGGGGAGCGGGAAGCGGCGATGCTGGCGGCGTCGCTGCCGCGGCCCTCGACGTGGCATCCCGGCGTGGCGAGCACCGCGTACGCGAGCTACGTCGAGACCGTTGCGGCGCGCATGGCACGCGCCGACTACCTCTGGAAGTACGTCGGCGGCGCGCCGATCGCGATGGACACACTACCTCCGGCACTCGACAGCGTGGCTCCGCCGAGCCCCGATTCGGCGCTCGGCTTGCGACCGGAAGCGGCCCGGGTTGCCGACACGGCCCCCGGTTCGCAACATTGAGTCGTTCGCCCGCCGGCCCCTTCCCGGCCGACGCGAAATCACTCCACCGCCGATCGACGATGCCCCTGTCCTACCGCCTTTTGCCCGAGCACGACCTCATCTGGACCACTGCCACCGGCGTGCTGACGGACGGCGACGTCCTGGAGCACAAACGCCGGCTCGTGGCCGACCCCGCGTGTCATCCAAACATGCGGGAGCTCTCGGATATCCGGCCGGTCAGCGAACTCCAGGTCACGCCCAACGGCGTGCAGTTGATGGCGGCCATGGACAGCCGGGACGCCGCGCAGCTTGGCGATCACCACATGGCGCTCGTCGCCAACGAGGATGTCGTGGTGGGAATGGCACGGATGTACGCGGCGTTCACGGCGGACCACCTGCCCCGCGTGGGCGTGTTCCGGTCGCTCGACGAGGCCCTGCGGTGGCTCGGCCTCCCGGCCGATCTCCGGCCGCCGGCGGTCTAGCGCCCGTTACAGCTCCCGGATCGCCTCGACGGGATCCAGCCGCGCCGCGCGGCTCGCGGGGTACCACCCGAACACGATCCCCACCAGGGCCGCGAACGCCACGGCCATCGCGGCCCCGGGCAGATGCACCCCGATGACGAACGCGCGGCCGAAGCTGCGGGCAATCGCCTCGGTGACCATGATCAACCCGATCCCGCCCGCGATGCCCAGGATCGCGCCCAGCAGCGCGAGTGTGAGCGACTCGGCCAGGAACAGTCGCCGCACGGCGCGGTCATCGGCGCCGAGGGCCATGCGGATCCCGATCTCCCGCACGCGCTCGCGCACCGCGATGAGCAGCACGCTGAACAGGCCGATCCCGCCCACGACGAGCGTGACGCCGGCGATCGTGTAGAGCACGATGTTCCACCCCTGCATGATGCCGTCCGCCATCGCCAGATCTTCGGCCACGTCGGCCGCTTCGTTCTCCACGTCGAAATCGTCGGCGCCGCGGTGCCGCTCGCGCAAGAACGCGGTGGCGGCCGCCATGGCGGTCGCGAAATCGGTGTCGTTCGAGACCTTGAGCAGCACGTTGTCCACCCGCCGCGCACCCAGAACGTAGCGCGTCAGGTAGGTGTACGGCACGTAGATCCGGCGTGCCAGAAACGAGAAGTCCGCGGGCACCAGTTCCAGCTCGAATGGTGCGAGCACGCCGATCACCTCGAAGGGGAGACCTTCGATCCGCATCGTCCGGCCGATCGGATCGGCGGCGCCAAAGTAGGGCTCCACCAGCTCCTCACCGATGACCGCGACGCGGGCGGCATTGCGCACGTCGAGCGGCGCCACCTCCCGACCCCGCACGATGCGCGAATTGCGGAACGTGAGATAGTCGGCGTCCACGCCCTCTACCGGGATGACGCGCTGGTCGGCCGGCGACGTGACCAGCAGGCGCCGGGGATAGACGTGGCCGTAGACGCCCTCGAGATGCTCGAAGTCGCGGAACGCTTCGACGTCGTCGAGGTTGAGCCCCACGTAGCGCAGATCGAGGGCGCGCGTGGCGTCGGACCGGGGGCCGCGGTCGGTGAACCCCACCGTGGCCGGCATCCCCATCCGGCTCAGCTCCGTGTAGGCCATGACCTTGAGCGCCGCCGAGAGGGAGGTGAGCGAGACCACCGACGCGGCGCCGAACACGATCCCGAACAGCGTCAGCAGGGAGCGCATCTTGTGGGCCCACACCTCCCGCAGCGCCTCCACCATCAGCTCGCCCCACTCGCTGATCCGCGGGAGCCGCCGATCCTCAGGCATACCGCAGGGCCTCGACGGGCGAGAGCCGTGCCGCGCGGAACGCCGGATAGATGCCGGCCGCGAATCCCACGCTCAGCGATGTCCCGATCGCCACCAGCGCAATCGTGGGCGTCACCGCCGCCGGCATCTTCATGAAGTAGGCCACCGTGCCGGTCAGCCCCCAGCCCAGCGCCAGCCCCAGCAGACCGCCGATCACCGCGATCACGACGACCTGCGCGATCACCTGCGCAAAGATCTGGAACCCCGTGGCGCCGAGCGCCATGCGCGTGCCGAACTCGCGGACTCGTTCGACCACCGAGGCGAGCAGGATGTTGGCGATCACGACGCCACCTGCGATGAGCGAGACGACGCCGACCACGAGGAAGATGAAATCGAACAGCTTGAAGAACTGCGCGTCGTCGTTGGCGCCCGCGCCCGACGGCGTGATGTCGAAGTCCTGCACCCCATGCCGCAGCAGCAGCATCGCCGTGACCTGCTGTTGCGCGGCGCGCGCCCCGGTAGGGTGCGCGGCCTTGAGCGTGAGGAAGCTCAGGTGCTCGTCGTCACCCGTGTACTGGCTGAACGCCGTCGTGATGGGGATGTACGCGCGCCGGTTGCGGTATTCCAGCTCGTTCCCGCTCCACGGCGCGAAGTAGAACTCCTCCCGCTCCAGCACGCCGACCACGGTGAAGTTGCGCCCCGCGAGCGTGACGAGCCCGCCGAGCGCGGTCTCCGCGGCCCCGAACAGCGAGTCGGCGTACTTCCAGCCGAGCACCATCACCCGCGCCTGGCGCTCGACGTCCAGGTCACTCAGGTAGCGACCGACCAGCGGGCGGATGTCGTTAATGACCGCGTAGTCGGGCGTGGTGCCGATCACCGGTCCCTGGAAGCTCACGCCCCCCACGCGGTAGTCCATCTCCTCGAAGAACCCCGGGGCCACGGCGCCTAGGGTGGTGGCGCGCTGCTTGAGGTAGCGCGCGTCTCCGTACGTGAGTCGGTCGGACGCGAGCTCCGTGGCGGTGGGCCGTTGCGAGAGCTCGCGATCGCGCGCGATCACGGTGCCAAACCCGCCGACCTCGGCCACGTAATCCTGCGTGATCTTCGACTGGCCGCCGAACAGGGCGAGGACGGCCACGATGCTGCCGGTGCCGAGAATCAATCCCAGCAGGGACAGCAGCGTCTGCGCGAAATGGCGGCGCGCCTCCGCCAGCCCGACGAGCAGCGCCTCGAGGAAGCTCACGCCGCCACCCGGCCGTCGGCGAGCCGGATGGTCCGCGCCGCCTCGGCGCCGACATCCGGATCGTGCGTCACCAGGACGATCGTGTTCCCCGCGGCGTGCACCTCCCGGAACGCCCGCAGCACCTGGGCCCCGGCCTCGGAGTCGAGGTTGCCCGTCGGCTCGTCCACCAGCAGGATCGCGGGCTCACCGATCAGGGCCCGGGCCACCGCCACCCGCTGGCGCTCCCCGCCGGACAATTCGTCCGGCCGGTGGCCGATCCGCTCGCCCAGCCCGAACCGCTCCAAGAGCGCCCGGGCCCGCTTGAGCCGCGCGCGGCGTCGCAGCCCGCCGCGGTACTGCAGCGGCAGAGCCACGTTCTCCTCCACCGTCATCCGCGGCATCAGGTTGAACGTCTGGAACACGAACCCGACCTTGCGGTTGCGCACCCGCGCGAGCGCGCGCCCCCGCAACCCCCCGATCTCCTCGCCGTCCAGCCGGTACGCGCCCCCGCTTGGCGTGTCGAGGCAGCCGAGGATGTGCATCAGCGTGCTCTTCCCCGAGCCCGACGGCCCCATGATCGCTACGTATTCCCCGCGCGCTACGTCGATGTCCACCCCGCGGAGCGCGGCGACATCCACGCGCCCCAACCGGTAGACCTTGGTGAGCGCCCGCGCCTCGATCAGCGCCATGGTCAGCGCCCCCGCGTGGCCGCCCGCCGGGCGGCCACCGCCGGATCCTCGAGTGCCACCGAGTCGCCGGCCGTGAGCCCGTTCACGATCTCGACGAACGACAGGTTGGACAGCCCGAGGGTCACCTCCGTCCGCTCCGTGCCCGCCCCCGCCAGCTTGTAGACGAACGGTTTGCCTTCCGCGTAGAACACGGCCTCCACCGGCACGCGCACCACGTCGTTCCGCACCGGCCCCGCGATCCGCACGTTGGCCGTCATGCCCGGTCGCAAGATCCGCGCGTTGGCCGTCACCTCGATCTCCACGTCGAACACCCGGATGCGATCCTGCTGCCGCGCCGCCGGCGGCACGAGCCGCACCACCCCCAGCGCCGTGTCGCCTGGAAACGCGTCCACCGTGATCTGCACCGTGTCGCTGCGCTTCACCTTGCCGATGTCCACCTCGTTGATCGCCGCCTTGACGAGCAAGGTCGAGAGGTCGGCGATCGTGAACAGCTCCGTGCCACCACCAAACGCGCTCGTCCCGCCCACCACCGTCTCCCCCTCCTCCACGCCGCGCAGCGTGATCACGCCGCGGGCCGGCGCGGTAATCCGCGCGAGCTGCGTCTCGTCCGTTGCGCGTACCCCGCTCTCCTCCATCAGCCGGAGCCGCTCGCGCGCGGCCCGGAACTGGTTCTCGGCCTGCTCCAGTTCCGTGCGTTTCGCCTCGACCTCCGCGTCCGAGATCAGCGTCCGGTCCTTGAGCTCCAGGGCGCGCTGGTACTCCCGCCGCAGGTTCAGCACGGCGATCTCCGTGCTGGCCAGCTCGCTCCTGAGCTGGGCCAGCGCGTTCGCCTGCGCGATGTCGGGCACGATCACCGCCATCACCTGGCCGGCGCGCACCGCGTCACCGGGCTGCACGTAGAGATCGCGCACCACCCCCGAGATGGGCGACTTCACCACGATCTGGCGCTCCGGCTGCACCACGCCCGTCTCCTCGATCGTCACCCGGATGGCGCCGCGGTCGGCGGCCCCGGTCCGCAGCGCGCTGCGTCCCGGATCGGCATTGCCGCCGGCGGACGAGCACGCGGCGGCGATCCAGGCCGCGACGACGAGGGCTACCGGCGTTCGGACAGGCGGGTGTGGCATGAGGGCTCCGGAGACAGAGGCAGGAACGGGCTGTTCTCCCCATACGCGCCGGGCCGGCTCCGGGTTTCGTCCTACCGAGCCCCCGGGACCCCTGGCGGCGGGCCCGCGGGCCGCGATCTTAGGCCATGGTCCGGACCCAGCCCGGCCGGCCGTCGCGCGCACCCGCGATGGCCCGTCTCCTCGTGCTCTTCGTAACCGCGTTCGTGGACATGGTGGGGCTCGCCATGGTGCTGCCCCTCCTCCCCTACTACGCCACGAATTTCGGGGCCAACGCCGCCGTCGTCGGCCTCCTCATCTCCGCCTTCTCGGTCGCGCAGCTCGCCAGCGCCCCCGTCTGGGGCCGCGTCTCCGACCGCTACGGCCGCCGGCCCGCCATCCTCGTGGGGCTCGGCATCACCGCCGTCGCGTACGTCATCTTCGCGTACGCCAACTCGGTCACCCTGCTGCTGCTGTCCCGCGTCGTGCAGGGCCTCGGCGGCGGCACGATCGGTGTCGTGCAGGCCTACGTCACCGACGCGTCCCCGCCCGCGCAGCGCACCAAGAGCCTCGGCTGGCTCTCGGCCGTCACCAGCCTCGGCGCCGTGGTCGGACCGGCCTTCGGCTCGTTCATGATCGATCTCGGGGGGCCGGCGGCACCGGGGCTCGGGGCCGCGGCGCTGTCGGCCCTGGTGGCGGGCTTCGCCTGGCGGTTCCTGCGCGAGTCGCGCGAGCTGCGCGTCTCCGGCACCCATGCCCCGGTCGACCCGATCACCGAGCGCGCCGCCATCTGGCAGGTCGCCACCCGGTGGCGCGAGCCCGCCCCGCGGCTCATCTGGATCTACGCCATCGCCATCGGCGCGTTCTACGGGACCGTCCCCACCATGCCGCTCCTGCTCGACGCCCGGCTCGGCATCACGGAGCGGGAGGTGGGGTACGTGATCATGTATCTGGGCGGCATGGGGGTCGTGGTCCGCTCCCTCGTGCTGGGCCGGATGGTGGACTGGCTCGGCGAAGCGCGCCTCTCGCGCCTCGGGATCGTGCTGCTGGCCGCCGGCCTGGCGACGGTGTCGGTGACGCACGCGGTGCCCGTGCTGCTCGTCGCCCTCACGCTCATGCCCCTCGGCACCGCGTTCCTCTTCCCCTGCATCACCGGCTTGCTATCGCGCGTCGTACCCGGCTCGCAGCGTGGGCTCTATATGGGCGTGCAGCACACCTTCGGCGGCGTCTCCCGCGTCGTGTTCCCCGTCGGGGCCGGCGTCCTCATGGACCACTTCGGGCTCGGCGTGCCGTTCTGGATCTCGGGGGCGCTCGTGCTCGCCATGCTCCCCTTGACCGGCGCGCTCGCCGGCTACCTCACCGGCGACGCCCGGGCCGCCGTGGCCGCGCGCCGCCTCTCCGCCGCCGACCTCTCGGGCGAGATCCTGCTCGACCCATCCCCCGATCCCGCAGGCGACCGATGACCAAGATCAACCTCGCCGAGATGCTGAGCCGGTTCCACGACTACTGGCACCCGCGCATCGTCGCGGAACTGAACGGTCAGCACGTGAAGCTCGCCAAGCTCCAGGGCCCGTTCGTCTGGCACCATCACGAGGCCGAGGACGAGCTGTTTCTGGTATTGCACGGCCGGCTGCGCCTGCAGTTCCGCGACCGGGAGATCGTGCTCGACCCGGGCGAATGCGTCGTCGTGCCGCGCGGCGTGGAGCATCGGCCGGTCGCCGACGAGGAAGTGCACGTGCTGTTGTTCGAACCCGCCTCGACCCTGAACACCGGCAACGTGCGGAACGAGCGGACCCGGGAGCGGTTGGACCGGATCTGACCCCCTTGCCGGGCAATCAGGCACGGCGCGATACTAGGCTTCCGTCGCTCGCTGCGTCCTCAGCCGAGGTCACTATGCAGCCCCCAGCCGTTCGCGTCCTGTCCCTCGCGTTCCTCGTGTTCGCTTTCACGCCGCTCACCACTGCGGCTGCGCAGTCGGACACGCTGTGGCGCCACGTCGCGCCCACCAAGATCCGCTTCCTGCGCGTGGATCCCGCCGGCCACGTGCTGCTCCCCACCGACCAAGAGGTGGTCGCCCTCGATCCCGACTCGGGCACCGTCGTCTGGCGCTATCCCACCACGGCCCGGCCAAGCGTCCTGCGCGCCACCCCGCTCGGCCTGCTGCTCGTGGGGCACGGCCGGCAGATGTCCGCCCTCGACCCGGTGCGCGGCGACACGGTCTGGCACCGCACCGACCTGCCGGCGCTGGACCGCACCAGCTTCGCGCTGGGGCGCGAGGAGTCGTTCGCGGTGCTCCAGACGGCGCGCGGCTTCGCCCTGCTCAACGTCGAGACGGGGACCACGATGTGGGATTCGACCGCACTCCCGCCTGGGATCCAGGTCCGCGAGTATTTCCGGCTGAGCGACCACAACCTGATGCTCCTGCTCGCCCGCGCGCCGCGCTCGGACGTCGCCATGCTCGCCGTCACGCTGGACAGCGGGCGAGTGCTGTGGCAGATCGATTCCCTGTTCCGCAAGAAGCCCAAGTTCGAGGACGAGCGCGGCGTGGAGTACCTGCGGAACTACCATGTGCCGCGCGTGCTCGAAGACTCGACCCTGCTGCTGTACTTCTCGGAAGACGGCCCCGTGCGGCTCGACCCCGTCACCGGCACGGTGCTGTGGCGCGGCGACGAACTGGCCGGCAAGAACGTCCCCGCGACGGATCGCGGCTACCCGGCCGCCCGCCTGCTCGACAGCCTGGTGCTGATGCCCAGCGAGAAGACCCTCGTGGCGCTCGACGTCGCGACGGGACGGATCCGCTGGCGCTCCCCGCAGTTCCGCGACCAGCCCACGTGGCTCGTACCGCGGCGCGAGGGGATTCTGGTGGGCGGCATCGGCCGTGACGACCCGTTCCTCACCTTGCTCGATCCCGCAACCGGTGCCGGCAAATGGGCGCGCGAGCTCAAGTTCAAGCTGCGGGCGCGCGCCTACCTGCTGCGCGACACCGTGTACGTCACCGACGACAAGAGCTTCCTCGGCGTGCCGTGGGCGAGTGGCGCGCCCGCGACGCTCGCCGCGCTGCCCTTCGAGGGCGGGGAGCTGCCCGCCCGCATCGATACCGTCGAGGGTGGCGGACTCGTCCTGTACGGCACCCAGAACCTCATGCGGGTGGGTCTCGATGGGAAAGTGGCGTATCATCGCTACTACAAGGCGCCGGGAGCGACCCTGCTCTCCAAGCTCGCGGGGGTGATCACCAGCAACCCCGTGCTCTTGGCCCGCCACGCCCAGGCCACCATGG
>JAOTWJ010000231.1 GCA_029862925.1 Gemmatimonadota bacterium | reverse complement strand
GACACAGCGCCGCCATCCCGACCGACGGCTCGATCCCCTCCGACTACGCCCAGCTCAGTGCGGTGGTCCCACTGCCGGCATGGGCCCCGCCGGATGTCGGAATCGAACGCCGCACGTGGGCCCTCCGATGCGGGACCGCGTCGCCGGTGCTGATGCTCGGAGGGCTCGTGCTCACCCGTCCGTGGTTGTTTCTGCTGGGCGGGTTCCTGCTGCTGTTCGCGGGGGTGCTCTGGGGGCTCTCCTACCAGGCCCAGGAAGCCGCCGACCGCATCTACCGGCGCAGCATCTACGCGCGGGTGCTCGAGGCCTGGAACCGCGTGCACCGGTGCGGGACGTGCGGCGCGGCGTTCCTCTACCCCACGCGGGCGGACGATCCCGAGGCGGAGCAGGCGCTGTCGGGGATGTGGGGTCAGAACCGCGTGAGTCGCCGCATGCGGGTCCGGCGGTCGGCGACCACCGGCGAGCCGGAGCTCTATCTGCCAAACTCGTAACGCCGCCGGGACCGAAGCGGCTACTCGAGCATCACCGGCACCGCACGCTCGCCCGTACCGGGCTGGACGTGCTCGTGCGCCATGATCAGCCGGGCACAGGTGTTCCAGCGGAGGATGGCGTCGTCGTTGCCCGGCGGCCGCAACCGCTCGGCCGCCTCATAGCACGTCATGGCCTGCTGCAGCGCGTCGTGCACCATCGGCCCGCCGCCGGGCAGATTCTGCATCAGGGCCGCTTTGCCGCGCCGCTCGTGGATGATCCCCTCGTAGTAGCGGCGGTCGTACTCCCGCTCCAGCCGCGGGAGCAACCCCCGCGCCGTCGCTACCGCGCCGGGCTGCCGCTCGAACCGGTCGGTGAGCGAGAGCAGCATCGTGATGAGGGCCCGGCGGTTCTCGGGATCGGTCACCAGCACGTCCGCACAGATGCTCTCGGCCTCCCACGGCTCGTTGAGCAACCGGTAGCGCTCGGCCTTCTCGAGTGCCGCCTCGATTCCGTCCCGTGACAGGTGTTTCAGCGTAAACATGGCCGACCTCCCAAAGCGATCGCCCGGCGTCCCACTCTCAAACCATACCCTGCCGCACCCCGCCCCGCAGCCCCGGTCACGCCCGCGCCGGCTCGATGTCCACCGCGATGTCCCGCCACTTGCCCTGCCGGAACCGCACGACGCTCAGGACGCAGCGCGTCGCGTGCCCCAGGACGATGGCGACCCAGATGTCTGCCGGCTGGAGGCCGCGCAGGGCGTCCAGCACCGCGCAGAGACCCAGCGGCACCACGATCTGCGACACGACCGAGATGTAGAACGGGCTCCGCGTATCGCCGGTGCCCTGCAGTCCGCCCGTGTACGTGAGCGCGACGGTGATGAACAGCCCGGAGACGCTCAGGAACCCGAGCAGCTGCACGCCGAGCCCCACGACCGTTGGATCCTCCATGCCGAAGACCGCGAGGAGCGCCCGCGGGATGAGCAGGAAGAGCGCGCCCACCACCACCGCGACGCCCAGCCCGAACCGAGCCGCCACGTGCACGGCGTGGATGGTGCGGTCCGGTCGCCCGGCGCCCAGATTCTGCCCGGCGACCGCGGCGGTGGCGCCCATGAGGCCGATCGACGTCCACGTGATGAAGGAGAACAGCTCGGTGTAGCCGACGGCGTAGGCGGCCTGCGCCTCCGCGCTGCGCTCGAGCGAGCCCACGAAGCGCAGCAGCAGCACGCCGCCCACGTTCATCGCGACGCCTTGGAGCCCCGTGGGGAGCCCGAAGCGAAACAGCGCCCGGATGATCGACCAGTCCGGCCGGATCCCCAGGCCCCGCGGAAACCCCACCACCCAGCCACCCGAGAACAGGCGCAGCATCGCGTAGCCGCTCACCAGCCCACCGGCGATCACGGTGCCCATCGCCGCGCCGGCGGTGCCGAACGCCGGGATCGGACCGAGTCCGCGGATCAGGATCACGTTCAGGACCACGTTGAGGACCGTCATCACGATCCCGAGCCGGAGCGGCGTGTGCGCGTCGCCCGCCGAACGGAGCGCGCCGCCCAGCATGAAGAAGAGCATCATGCCGAACGAGAAGACGAACATGATCCGGAGGTACGGCAGCGCCTCGGCCTGTACCTCGGCGGTGGCGTGCACCAGCGGCAGCAGCGACGGCGCAAGCAGGTAGCCGATGGGCGCGAGGATGCCGACCGACAGCGCCGCGGCGGTGAGGAAGGCCTGATAGACCGTCCGGTTCACCTTCTCGCGATCGTTGGCCCCGGTGAACCGTGCTACCAGCACGCCCATCCCGGTGAACAGTGAGCTGATGAACACCATCACCACCAGGAAGATCTGCCACGCGACCCCGATGGCCGCGTTGCCCGTGAAGCCCACGTAATGCCCCACCATGGCGTGATCCACCACGCCCTGCAGCCCGCCGATCACGTTCTGGAGCATGGTGGGCCAGGCGAGGTGCCAGACCGCCCGGGCGATCGGGCCTTCCACGATGGAACGGTCGAACGCCTTGGCCGGTCGGGGCGGCACGGACATGCGGCGATGAGCCTCGCGAGACGCTGGTCGGGACGGCTGGGGATCGTATACCATAACGGCGGCCGCGCGTTCCGCCAGCAGGGCGCGTCAGTCGCGGCGACGCCGGTAAACCGGTCAGCCCGGGCAGCGACCCCGCTTCACGGGCGTGCCGCGCCCGACCGGGGCTCGAGGCGGAACACCCGCACGGCGTTGTCGTGGAACACCGCGCGCCAGTGCTCGCGCGGCAGGGCGCGCCGATAGGCTTCCGCGTAGCCCGCGATGTCCACCAGCGGCCAGTCCGAGCCGAACAGGAGCTTGGTGGGGTCCTCCACGTAGCCGAAGATCCAGGCGATCGGCTCCACCACGTAGCGGTCCACCCATTCCCGTGACCGCGCGCGGGGGTCGCCCAGCATGAACGCCGAGGCCTCCAGATAGACGTTAGGGTTCTTGTAGGCCACCTCGGCGGCGGTCTGGATCCATGGATAGCCGGCGTGCGCGATCACGAAATCCACGTCCCGATGCTCGACGGCGATGTCGTCGATCGCAAGCGGGCGCGCGTATCGGAGGCGCGCGTCCGCAGAATAGGTGTCGCCCGTGTGAAATACCACCGGCACGTCGAACCGGCGGGCCAGCGCGTACACGGGCTCGTAGGCACTGTCGGTGGGGAATCGGGGGACGTAGCCCAGGTAGATCTTGATGCAGCGGTGGGTGCCGGCCTGGAGTCGCTCCTCCACGCGCCGGAGATCGATCGCGGGGCCCGGCGAGACGCAGTGGATCACCCCGTGGTCGGCCAAGTCTTCGTACCCGGCGCCGTCGAGCCCCATGTGGGCGACCGCGCCCACGACGCCGGCCCGCGCCAGCTCGGCCAGAAACCGCTCGCGCGTGTCCGCAATCCCGCTCGCGGGCTCGGGCACCCCCGTGAAGTCGGTATGCACGTGCGCGTCGATGATCGGAAGCGGTGTGTCCGAAGCCGGCCGACAGGAAGGGCCCGAGAACGCCGCGACCGAGACGCCCAGGGCGATGGCGCAGACGCGTGTCCGGCGACGGGAATGCTCACACATGTGGTCCGCCAAGTCCTCCGGGTCGTCCTCTAGACGCCAATCACCGCGAGCCCGCTGGCCCGTGCCGCGAGAGCGAGCGCGGCGTCGTGGGTGGCCATGACCAGTGGCTTCCCGCGCGTCTCGATCCACCGGAGCGCGGTCGCCAGGTGGATCGCGTCCAGCGTACCGAGCGGCGTCGGG
>JAOTWJ010000230.1 GCA_029862925.1 Gemmatimonadota bacterium | reverse complement strand
CCGGCGCGCCACGACGACTTTTCTGGTGGAGTGAGCATGCCCACGGTGACCGTCACCCGTCACGTCCACTTCAACGCCGCGCACCGGCTGCACAATGCCATGCTGTCGCCGGAGCGGAACCGTCAGGTCTTCGGCCTCTGCAACAACCCCAACTACCACGGGCACAACTACGAGCTGGAGATCTCGGTGGCGGGTGCGATCGATCCCGTCACCGGTTACGTTGCCGATCTCGGGGAGGTCAAGCGCATCGCCGAGGCGATCGTCGTGTCCGCGCTCGACCACAAGAACCTGAATCTCGACGTGCCCGCCTTTGCGGAGCTCAATCCCACTGCCGAGAACGTCGTCGTGGTGATCTGGCGGATGCTCGAAGGGAAGCTGCCGGGCAGGCTCGTAAAGCTCGTGCTCTGGGAGACCCCGCGGAACTCCGTAGAATATCGCGGCGAATGAATGGGGGTGAAAAGTGAAAACGGAAAAGTGAAAAGGGTTCACCGACAACTTCCCCGTTTCAGTTTTCACTTTTCCGTTTTCACTTCTACGCTACGCTGGCCATCCACTCCTACATTCCCGGCCACCGCCATCCAAACGCGCCCGCCGTGAGCATCCCGTAGACAAACGCGTCGAACACGTGCTTCCAGGCCCGCGTCCACCCGCGCCCGAACCAGATCGTGTCCGGAATGATGCCCGCGCCGTAGGCCAGGAAGGCGATGGTCCCGACCACGCGGAACACGTGCAGGTATTCGCTGCCCGGCGGCAGGGTGCGGCTCGCGACGTACGCCACGAGGAACGAAATCACGAGGTAGTAGACGATCGACAGGATCATGGGCTTGCCCATGTTCCGGAACATGTCGGCCGTGGCGACCGTGAGCATGCCGACGGGGCCGGCATCGAGCTTCTTCTGGAACTCGGGATCCTTCATCGTCGCCTGGTCACCCGCGAACGGAAACGAGTAGTGTCCCGGCTGGACACCCGCCTCCCGCAGCGCCGCCATGGCGCGGCTCTCGTTCGGCAGTTGGGCGAAGTCCTTCTTGTGGTGCGGGGACACCGTCCAGAACAGCGCGCTCACGATCCAGACCAGAACGGCGGCAATGACGATGGGGAGCCACAGACTGCTCAGCGAAACGTAGGGCGTCGCGACGGCCAGCGCCCCGAGCAGCAGCGTATTCATGCGTCCTCCGGAAAGGGAGATCGGGGCGGCGAAGGTAGCGCCGCGACTCGGCACCGTCCAGAAGGGGGCGTCAGACGCCCAGGGCTTTGGCCGCCAACGCCGTGCCTTCCACACGCGCGCGGATTTTGGCGAACGCCGTGTCGCGGGCCGTCGAGGTGTCGTCGCCAAAGGGCGAGAACCCGCAGTCGTCGGTCGTTCCCAACTGAGCGACGGGAATGTGCTCGGCCGCTTCGAGCACGCGGTCCCGGACCTCCGCCGCTGTTTCCACTCGCGGGTCGATGGGATCGATCACGCCCACGAAGAGGCGCTGGTGGGGCTTGGCATGCTGCTTGATGATCCCGAGCACGCGTGCGCGATCGGGCTCGCTGGCCAGCTGGATGTAGAAGTTCCCCGCGTCGAGTTGGAACAGCCCCGGCAGCAGGCCGGCATAATCCACGTCCGCGCTGTGCGTCGAGTCCTGGTCTCCACCTGGGCACGTATGCACGCCGATCCGCGCGCGCTGTTCCTTGGAGAACCGGCGCAGGACGCGGTTGTTGAGATCGACGAAGCTCTGCAGCAGTTGCCCGCTCGGATCGAGTTTCACGGCCAGCCGGCCCTCGGTGAAATCGACCTGCACCACGTGCGCGCCTTTCTGCAGGCAGCGCCGGATGTCGGCTTCGTGCTCGCGCGCGAGATCGTCGAGGAACGCGTCACGCGCGTAGCCCTCGATGCCGGCCTGCGGATACAACAGGCTCAGGGCCGAGGCCGAGATGACGGCCTGCTTGACGGGCACCCGCGCCACGCGCTGCGCGGCCTGGAGGTACGTCTCGGCATACGTGCCGTACTGGAACGGGCCCGCGGTGAGCCGGGGCAGCTGGCGGGTGTGCCCGTCAGCGAACGGGATCGTCACGCCGTCAGGCGCCAGGGTCGTCAGCCCGTGGATGGGGTACGTGGCAAAGCTGGGCTTGGTCTGTTCCCCGTCGGTGATGACGGGGGACCCGGTTGCTTCGAACCGTGCGATCGTATCGCGGATCGCCGCGGCGGCAAGCGCGTCCAGCTCCTGCCGGGTCATGCGGCCCGTGGCAAACGCCGACATGCCGTCGATCAGGGCCTGGGGCCGGGGAATGCTGCCGATCGGCTCGGTAGGAATCGTCATCGTGTGCCTCCTCGAAGGTGAAGAGCGACTCGCCGGGCGACAGTGGATGGCCTCCCCGCACCGTCTCGTTACCGTCGAGCGTCGTCGTTCTCCGGTGTGGAACGGTCACTCAGCCGAGCCAGCGCGGCCCGCTCGCTCCAGCAACTTCTTGTAGACGATACGGGCGAGCCACCGGGGGATGTGATGCTCGGACGCGATCAGCTCGATGGCCAGCTTCTGCCCGTCCGGGTCGGTCAGCCGCTTTCGCATGTCGTCCGCCGACCGGGCCGACTCGAGCAGCTTGACGAAGCGGCGCACCCTGCCAATCGCCAGCATTGGCCCGACGATGCCCCAAAAGCCGAACACCCAGAAGAGACTGACCGCGATCAAGAACGCGTACTCGTGCCGTTCCGCGAGGAAGAGCAGGCGATAGACGGCGAGCGGGACGATGGTCACGAGTCCCAGGACCCACAGGAACGTTATGCGAACCAGCATGTGAGGCCCCCCGGGTCCCACGCGGGCAACCGGCCGGCCGGAGGCAACGCTAGAACTGCACGCCCACGGCCAGGTGCACGTCGTAGAAGCGATCGTCGAAGGCTACGTCGCGCGTGAAAAAGTCCACCGTCACCTGGACGCGCACGCGCTCGATCGCGATGAGCGAGGCCACGCCCTGCACGACGACCTGGCTGCAGTCACGTCCGTCCCCGCGCGCCCGCTCGGTGGTGCACGTCTCGGTCAGGAAGCCGTCGCCCGCGGAAAACTGGTAGCCCACTCGGCCGGCCAGCGTGAACATGTACGTGGGGCGGGTGAGCGGCCGCAACTCCAGCTCGGGTCCGGCGAACAGTCCCGCCGCGAACTTGTTGGGATCCTGGGTGACGAGCGACAGAATCCCCTCCAGCCGGACGGCCCCGTTGAGACGCAGCCAGTCGGGGGTCCCCGGCGGCTGGAAGCTGGTCCCCAGCTCCTGCGCCGTCCCCATGACGAAGTACCCCCAGTGGGACGGCGGCTCGTAGTGGATCGCGTCCACCGTCCCCAGGGCCGCGAGGCTCACCAGGCTGGACTGCCAGCGTTCCGGCTGCTGCCGGGCCAAGCTCTTCAGCACCTCCCGCAACCGGCGCGCGAGCACGCGACGGGCCAGGTGCGCCCGGGCGGGCGGCAGCCCCAAGTCATGAAACGCGAATCCATAGCCGGCCAGCAGCCGCAGGTTGTAGTCCAGCTCCGACTCCTCCGGCTGCCGCAACGCCGCGTCCGGGGCCATCGGCACCGGCGGGTCGTCGAGGATCACCGGTGGCAGCGAGTCGCGCGCCGCACGGCGGCAGTGCACGTGCGCGATGGGGGCTCGGCGCTGCTGCTCGCTCAGCTCCCGGCAGCTGGAGTACACGCGGTTCATCGCAACCTGCGCCAGCACGCGCAGGTCACGCAGCTCCGCGCCGCCGCACGCGGCCTCA
>JAOTWJ010000229.1 GCA_029862925.1 Gemmatimonadota bacterium | reverse complement strand
CGCCAGGCGCAGCTGCTGGAGGCGTACTACGACACCGCCCGAGGGATCGGCTACACGCTGGCGCGGACGAACATCAACAGCTGTGATTTCTCGAGCGAGAGCTACACGTACGTCGACGAGGGGGACGCGGACCTGGCGTCCTTCTCCATCGCCCCCGACCTCCGGTTCAAGATCCCGCTGATCAAACGGGCGATGGCCGCCAGCGGGAACCGGCTCACCCTCTTCGCCAGTCCGTGGAGCCCGCCGGCGTTTATGAAGGACAACAACGACATGCTGCACGGCGGTCGGCTCCTCCC
This sequence comes from Gemmatimonadota bacterium, assembly GCA_029862925.1. Classification (GTDB taxonomy): domain Bacteria; phylum Gemmatimonadota; class Gemmatimonadetes; order Gemmatimonadales; family GWC2-71-9; genus JAOTWJ01. The sequence goes on along the minus strand of JAOTWJ010000229.1, from coordinate 3,481 downwards.
GGAATACTTCGACGCGTGGGCACGCTACTACGCGAAGTTCATCAAGAGCTACCGGGCCGAAGGCGTGCCGGTGTGGGGGATCACGATCCAGAACGAGCCGATGGCCACGCAGATCTGGGAATCCTGCATCTACCAGGCGGAGGACGAGCGCGACTTTCTCAAGCACCACCTCGGCCCGGTGATGGCACGGGAAGGGCTCGGCGACGTGAACATCATCGTCTGGGACCACAACCGTGATTTGATCGTCCAGCGCGCGCAGACGATCCTCGACGATCCGGATGCGGCGCAATACGCCTGGGGCATCGGGTTCCACTGGTACGAGGACTGGTCGGGCGGCGTGCAGATGTACGACAACGTGGCCCTGGTGCACGAGCTGTACCCCGACAAGCATCTTCTCTTCACTGAGGGCACGCCCGCGTCGTTCGAGCCGGACGGCTATGGGCGATGGGATCTGGGAGAAGAATACGGGCGGTCCATGATCCACGATTTCAATGCGGGGGCCGTGGGGTGGACCGACTGGAACATCCTGCTCGATGAGCAGGGCGGCCCCAACCATGTCGGTAACTTCTGCTTCGCGCCGATTCATGCCGACACCCGGACCGGCGAGCTCATCTTCACCAATTCGTACTACTACATCGGCCACTTCTCCAAATTCATCCGTCCCGGCGCCCGGCGGATCGTGGCCGCCGCCAGTCGCAGCATGCTGCTCACGACGGCCTTTCGCAATCCGGACGGCACGGTGGCCGTGGTGGTGATGAACCCGACAGCACGCGGCGGGCCGTATCACCTCACGGTCGGGAGGTCGGCGGTGGAGATCACGTCACCGCCGCATTCCATCCAGACGGTAGTGTTCTAACGGGGGGCCGAGGTCGGCCATTCGTGGGAGGACTCCATGCGCACGATCACGCTGTCCGTGTGTTGCCTGTCCCTGGGCGTCACCTCGCCGGGCTGGGCGCAGGGACTGTCACCGCAGTGGGAGGAACTGACGGCCGCCGACTTCGTGTCGGCCCTCGGGGCGTCGGCGGGTACGTGCGCCCTGCCGCTCGGCATTCTGGAGAAGCACGGTCCCTCCGGCCCGCTCGGCACCGATCTGCTCGTCGTTCGTCACGTCGCGACGCTCGCGGCTCGCGAGGAGTACACCGTCATCTTCCCGCCGTACTTTGTGGGGCAGATTGCCGAAGCCCGGCATCAACCCGGCACGATCGCCTACAGCTCGCGTCTCCAGCTCGACATGCTGCAGGAGACGGTGGCGGAGATGGCACGCAACGGCTGTCGCAAGGTCATCCTGATCAACGGGCACGGCGGCAACAACTCCCTGGTGACGTACTTCGGCCAGACGCAGCTGGACTCGCCACGCGACTACGTCGTCTACGCGGTGAACGTGTACGAGGCGGACCTGCCCGAGGCCGCGCGTCCCTCGCGGCCGGGCGTGGACGGCCACGCGGGCGAGGACGAGATCTCGAATGTGATGGCGTCACGCCCCGACCTCGCGCACCCGGAGCGGGCCGGCACCGAGTCGGGCGCGGACCAGGACCGGCTCACACTCCCGGACGGCGCCTACACGGCGATCTGGTGGTACGCGAAGTTCCCGAACCACTATGGGGGAGATGCCAGCGGTGCCACGGCCGCTCGGGGCGAGGCCGCGACGAACGCCATGGCCCGGCGTCTCGCCGAGGAGATCCTCGCGATCAAGCAGGACGACGTCGGCCCGAGACTCCAACGGGAGTTCTTCGAGCGGTCGGCCCAACCGACATCGCCAAAGAAGCAGGACTAGCCACCCTGGCACGTGCGTGATGCGACGATCCGCTTTCCTAGTGCTGCTCGGCTCGCTCCCCATCGTCGGCATGGGCTGCGAAGCGGACCCTGGCCAGCTCCCACCCCCTATGCCGATGGAGCTGGGACGCGGCATCAATTTGGGGAACAAGCTGGAAGCGCCCGCGGAAGGCGATTGGGGCGCGCCGGTCGAGGCCTGGATGCTGACGACCATCCGGCAGGGGGGCTTCGCCACCGTGCGCGTCCCGATCCGCTGGAGCGCGCATGCCGCGGCTACCGCGCCGTACACCATTGACCCGGCGTTCTTCGACCGCGTCACGTGGGTCGTGGACCAGGCGCTGGCCGCCGGACTGATGGTGGTGCTGAACGTGCACCATTACGGGGAGCTCTTCAGCGACCCGCAGGGCCAGCGGGATCGGTTTCTGGCCTTGTGGCAGCAGATCGCCACGCGGTTCCGCGACTATCCGGAGGCCGTGGTCTTCGAGGTACTGAACGAGCCGAACACCAATCTGACGCCGGAATTATGGAATGAGTTCTTGATCGATGCCCTCGCCGTGATTCGCCAGCGCAATCCGGACCGCTACGTCATGCTCGGCACAGCGGAATGGGGCGGCATCGGCGCGATGCAGCGTCTGCGTCTGCCGGATGACGATCGGCTGATCTTCACCTTCCATTACTACGAGCCCTTTGCGTTCACGCATCAGGGCGCCGAATGGGTGGCCGGTTCCGACGCGTGGCTGGGCACGCCCTGGGGCACGAGCCGGGATAGCACCGCGGTGCGGCAGGATTTCGCCGCCGTCGCCGCCTGGGCGGCGGCGCATGCCGTCCCCGTCTTCCTGGGAGAGTTCGGCGCCTATTCGCGCGCGGCGATGAGCGATCGTGTCGCGTGGACGACGTTTGTGCGGAGCGAGGCCGAGCGGCGCGGGTTCGCCTGGGCGTACTGGGAATTCGACGCGGGGTTCGGCGCCTGGTCAAACGGGCGGTGGAACGAACTGCATGGGGCGTTGATTCCCTAGAAGGCAGCATGGCCACCCGCGACCGGATCCGGTCACCCGATTCGCCGTCTTCCGCCACCAGTTGCGCCAAACCCGCGCTCGGTCGCGACCCGGAGCACCAGCCCCGCCCGGCGTGCGCCGAGCAGGGCTGGTGCGGGACCGTCCGGCGCGGCCTCGACGGCGCGCGCCGGAGCGGTGGTCTCTTCAGCGGCGTGTCGGATAGGGAATCCAGTAGATCACGTCGTAGTGCGCCGCGTCGCCGAACACCCAGTCGTTCCCCGCATTGATCGCAGCCCGCAGCGTCGAGTCCGGGACGGTCTCGCGCCATGCGCGGGTGGTGCAGGCGCCTGTCCCACTCCCGGGGCCGATCTTGCGGAACGAGTCGTAGGTGGTGGACACCACCACGTTATACTCGTTGCCGGTTTGATGGATCAGGAGCTGGGAATCCAGAAAACAGCCCATCTGGGCGGCCCGGGCGCGCCATGCCGGAAGGAACCGTCGCAGCTTGAGCAGGCTGTCCACGCGCGGCCAGGGAATCCGGAAGTAGCCAGCGTACACCCAGGCCGTGCCCGTGGTGTCGTACAGCGACGGCGGGGTCGCCTCCTGAGCGGCGGCGGGGCGCGGAGCGGCCACCAGCATGCCGATCAGCGCGGCCGAGACCAGGTAGGTGCGGAGCGTCATGACGCCTCCAGGCGTAGGTGAACAGGGGACAA
>JAOTWJ010000228.1 GCA_029862925.1 Gemmatimonadota bacterium | reverse complement strand
TGGGGTTGTTGCAGAGGCCGAAGATCTGACGGTTCCGCTCCGGCGACAGCATGGCATTGTGCAGCCGGTGCGCGGCGTTGAAGTGGACGTGACGGGTGACGGTCACCGTGGGCATGCTCACTCCACCAGAAAAGTCGTCGTGGCGCGCCGGGCGCGATCGCGCGCCGTGAGAACGCCGGCCAGCGTGTAGCGACCCGGCGCGGCCGGGGCGCGTGCCCGCGCGTCGTACCGCAGGCTGTCGCCCGGGCGGAGGCTCTCTTCGCCCAACATCTGAATGAATCCCATCCCCTCGCCCCAGTGCCACACGATGGCACCGGTGGCATCGCGCACCTCGAAATCGTAGCGCTGTCCGGAGGCGAAGGGCAGGGTGGTGACTGCCTCGCCGCGGTTCCGCACCGTGAGCGTCACGGTCACGGCGCTCCCCGGAGCGTAGCTCGGGCGATCGGTCGCCACGGCGACCTCGATGGGATTCACGGGATTTCCGGCGTCGGCAGACCCTCGGGCGCCGCAGGCGAGCGCGAGCATGGTAAGCAGTAACGGGTGAGGAGACACCGTGGGAATATACTGCGGGGGAACTCGTGAAACGGGAAACGTGAAACGGGAGACGCTGCCCCGTTTCACGTCTCACGTTTCACGTCTCACGCCTTAGAATGTCACCGTCGCCGTGTTCGAGCAGGTGGAGGTGCCCGCTTCGCAAACCTGATACACGTAGCTCACGCCGCTGCCCTTGTTGCCCGTGTTGTCCGTGTAGGCACCGCCGTTCGCCGTCGTGGCGATGCTCGCGCCGTTCCGCCGGATGTCCACGTTCGTTGACGTAGCGCCCGACCAGGTGAGGTCGGCGTGGTGCACGCCTTTCACCTTGTAACCGGTGGCGCTGAGCACGATCCCGCCGCCGCCCGGTGCGGTGACCGTGACGGTCTGGACGTCGGCGTCGGTGGCGCTCTGGTTGTCGGTCACGGTGAGCGTCACGCTGTACGTGCCAGCCGCTGCGTAGGTGTGCGACGCGGTGGCGCCGCTGCCCGTCGTGCCGTCGCCAAAGGTCCAGGCGTAATCCGTGATGCTGCCGTCGGGATCGCTCGAGCCGGACGCGTCGAACGCGCACGCGAGGTCGGTGCAGCCGTAGGTGAATGAAGCCACCGGCGGCTGGTTCACCGGGCCGCCGCCGCCGATGAACGCGGTGTAGAGCAGCAGGTTGGGCGTATTGTTTTGCCGGCTGCGCCGGTGCAGCGAGATCTTGTTGACCGACGCGTTGCTCGTGAACGCCTGCGACACTTGGGCCGGGGTCGCCCCCGTGTTGGCCGTGAGATAGAGCGCGATGGCGCCGGTCATGTGGGGGGTGGCCATCGAGGTGCCGCTCATCGTGGCCGTGGCCGAGTTGCTCGTGTAGTAGTCGGACACGATGCTGACACCCGGGGCGAGAATGTCCACGCACGTGCCGTAGTTGGAAAACGACGCCTCGCTGTCGTTGCTGGCGGTGGCGCCCACCGTGTTGGCGTTGGGCGCGCCGGCCGGGCTCTCGGCACAGGCATCCTGCGGAATGCCGATGAAGTTGCCGTTGCCGGCCGCCACCGAGTAGTTGACGCCCGCGGCCACCGACGCTTCCACCGCGTCGCGCAGCGACTGCACGTTGCCGTAGCCCAGGCTCATGTTGACCACCGCCGGCCGGACGGCGCTGACGGTCGCCCAGTCCACGGCCGCGATCGCCATCGAGACGTTGCCGCCGCCCGCGCAGTTGACCACGCGCGCGGCCCAGATCGGCGCGCCCTTGGCGATCCCGTGACTGCTGCCCGCCGCCGTGCCCGCCACGTGCGTGCCGTGCCCGTGACAGTCCTCGGCGCTCCCATGCCCGTCGCCGACGAAATCGCCATTGGTGCCAGCCGGGACGTACGCCACGCGCCCGCCGAAATCGTTGTGGCTCTTCCGCACGCCGGTATCGAAGATGTAGACGTTGGCGCCCGTACCGGTGTTGGCGTACGTGTAGGAGGTGCTCAGCGGCAGGTCCCGCTGATCCACGCGATCGAGACCCCACGAGGGCGGATTGTTCTGCGTGTCGAACAACCGCACCTCCGCGTCCGGCTCGACGTAGGCGACATTGGGATTCCGCTGCAACGCCTCCACCGCCGCGGCCGGCAGGGTGGCCGCGAAGCCTTTGATGGCGTGGCGGTAGGCGAATTTCAGCGTGGCGCCGTGCACCTGGGCGAGCTGCCGGGCCAGGCCCGGGGCGTCGGCCACGTTGCGGTCGAACACCACGATGTAATCGCCGTCGGTGGCGGCGCGGCTCAGGTCCGGCGCGCCGGGATCGGGTCGACGGGAATCCTGGCAAGCCGTTACCGCGAGTCCCGCGGCGAGCAGTATCGCGCCGGTGACCTTCCGCATGTGTCTTCCTCCCTCGTTGACTTGAACGATGCCGTTCCGCGCACCTGTGGCGGGCGGAGCGGCCGGCGTCCTGGTGTCCTGATCTATCCGCTCTGAGAGCGACGGCGTCCGGGAGTCCATCCACGATGCGGCGCCGCTGGGGTCGGGAAGAAGCTGCCCCCCAAGAAAGGGGCGCGCGGCTCCACCGTCAACCCGTCCCATCAAGATCCGGGCCCGGCGCTGCCGTTCGTGGTCCGTGGTCGTTGACCGCGGTCCCCGGGGCCACTACCATTGGCCTAACCGATTCCAACGCCATGAGTTCGACCCTCTCGCGAGCGGTGCTCGCCTGCATCCTGCTTCTCGCCGCGCCGCCGGTGTGGGCCCAAGGACCGTCCTTCGAGGCCGCCTACGGATGGTGGTTTCCGAGCGGCGACTCGGCGGCCGTGGCGTTTCATGCCGGGATTCACCAGCGTTTGTGGGGGCCGGTGGGCTACGGGCTCTCGTTCGTCCATCTCGCCGACCGCCGCTCGCTCGCCGATCGCACCTTGTCGGGCGGCGAGCTGAGCCTCCGGGTGGGGAACACCCGGTCGGGCGCCTACGCGCTTGCCTCCACCGGGCTCGGCCTCCGCCATCGCGGTGGCGGCACCGACGCCTTCTGGACCATCGGCGGCGGCCTCGCCGGGCGGCTCTTCTCGCTCGTGACGCTCGGCATCGAGGCACGCTACCGCGTCGAAGATCAGGGGGTCGCCGGCTTCTGGCGGCTCGACGCGACCGACCGGAAAGGCCTCCAGGCCCAGGCGCGGATTTCGTTTGGCATCGGTGCGGGAGGGAGTCGGGGGCCGGGAGCGGTTCCCTCCACCGCCGGCCCGCGCCGGGGGGCCGGGGGCAGCGCGCCCCCCTCCGCCCGGCCATCGGACGGAACTCCTCCCAACGCTCCACTGCCCGATGAGACCTACGCCCTCGCCATCGCGACGGGCGCGAGCGAGGAAGCGGCCCGCGTCACCACCAGCGTAGTCGAGACGGCGCTCGGCGCGATGGGCAGCCCCTATCGCTGGGGCGGCACCGACGGCAACGGGTTCGACTGCTCCGGCCTCATCCAGTACGCCTACGCCCAGCACGGCATCGTCCTGCCGCGTACCAGTCGGGATCAGGCCCGGCTCGGCAGCGCCCTCGAGCGAGACGTGGGGAAACTCCGCCCCGGCGACGTGCTGACCTTCTCCGCCGAGGGGACGGCCAGCCGCGTGACCCACGTGGGGTTGTATGTGGGGGAGGGGCAGTTCATCCACTCGTCCTCCACCGGCGTGAAGACCTCCAGCCTGCTCGGCGACGACGATGGCGACAGCCGCTGGTGGCGGCAGCGCTGGGTGGGCGCGCGGCGGATCGTCGAATAGCCGGTTGGGGCGAGGCGGACCGGCGAGTCGAGTGCCGATTC
>JAOTWJ010000070.1 GCA_029862925.1 Gemmatimonadota bacterium | reverse complement strand
GACGCGCCATCTCCCGCCCCCCTGGATCACTGACCCACGTGGAGGGTGGGGTGATGCGATTCTGCGCGTGGGACGCTTCGTTTCAGACCCGTCACAAGAGTCTCACGTCATACTTGTGCTTCCGCCAGGGGACGGCAACTCCCGGCGGCCGCGTCCGGTCAGAGGCGGCTGGGGGGGAATGGCCCGGCTCGGGTCCACCGCTGGCCGATGGCCGTCGTGACGATCGGCGGCGTCCTGGTGTCGACCGTGGTCCCCTCTTGCTCATCCCGGTCATCCACGAGAAGCTTGATCGCATCAGCGCCGCACGGCGGCAGCAGGTCGTGCAGTGCTCGAAGCCGGTGGGCAAGCATGGCGGCACGCGCTACCGGCGCGGGTGCGGCCGGCGTGATTCTAACGGCTGACGCGGGAGGGGATCGCATGGAGAAGATCGGGAAGTGGGCGTTCATTGCCGGGCTCATCGTGGCCGCGCTCGCGGGCCTCGGCGTCGACGGCACCTGGGTGGTCTGGGTGCTCGCGATCCTGGGCCTGGTGGTGGGGTTCCTGAATGTGACCGGGCAGGAGACCCATGGGTTCCTGCTCGCGGCCATTGCGCTCATCCTGTCGGCGACCGCGGTGGAGGCGTTGCCGTTCGTGGGCGAACTCGCGACGGACATCGTCGTGAACATCGTCGTGTTCCTGGCCCCGGCGGTGTTGGTCGTGGCGCTGAAGACGCTGCTGCAGACGGCGAAAGAGCGCTGACCGGGGTGCGGGGCGCTGCGGCGCGCCCCGCACCGTTCAGGCCGTCATACGGTCCTCCGCGGCCTCACGGAGGTACCCGCTCGCCACGCCCCCGATCACGAGCGCGAGGCCCAGCCAGCCGAGCGGCTCGAGTCGCTGGTCGAACAGCAGGAGCGCGAGGAGCGCCCCGACGACGGGCTCGATGGTGGCCGCGACCGCGGTGGGGGCTGCGTCGATCCGTTTGACGGCTGCGAAGAACAGGAAGTTGGCGCCGAGCACCGGTCCCAGCGCGAGCGCCGCGGTGTAGAGCCAGCCCGGGGTCGTGACGGGCGGCGCGGGCGCCTGGCCGGCGAGCGGGAGCACCACGGCCAGCACGAGCGTGCCACCCGCGATCTCCCAGAACAGCACCTTGAGCGTGCCGTAGCGCGGCACGGCCCAGCGGGCCAGGAGGGTCGTCCCCGCGTAACTCGCGGCGGCGAGCAGGCCACCCGTGACGCCGACGAGGAGGCTCGTGATCGGCGCGCCGCCGAGCCCCGGGTGTCCGCCGCGGACCGTGAGCCAGGCGCCGACCATCACGAGCACGGCGAGCCCGACACGCAGACCCGTGAGCTTCTCGCCCAGGATGGGCTTGGCGAGGATCGCGACCGCGACCGGGGCGAGGTAGAGGAGCGCCGCGGCGCCGGCGACGCCGGCGCCGGCGATGCCGAACTGGTAGGCCACTTCGAAGAGCGCCACGAGCAACCCGCCGAGTCCACCGACCAGCAGCAGGCCGCGGCGGTCGATCGCGAGGAGTCCGCGGTTCCAGGCGCTGTAGGCGAGGAGTGCCAGGGTGCCAAGGAAGATGCGCCAGAACCCGATGCCCGTGAGTGCCGTGCCTTGGGCGTAGAGCGCCGTGGACAGAGGCCCGGTGGTGCCCCACACGGCACCCGCGCCGAGTCCGAAGAGGTACCCGGCAATGTGGCGATGGGTGGGGGTCACGGCGTACGCCGCGAGGCCGACGGCGTCACCCGCCGCAGAGGCGGGGCTCCTGAGTCTCGGGGCCGTCGTCGTCGTCGGCGAGCGCGAAGTACCGCTCGAACTGCTCCGTGTAGCCCGCTGGCACGTACTCGCCCGAGCAGAGCTTCTCGTACGTTCCGCGGTACTCCCCGCGCGCCGCGCGGTGGAGCATCTCCACGAGCCGGTCGACGTCCTCGAGCGTGTTGTAGCATCCGAAGCTCGCCCGCACCATGCCCGGCATGTCGGACTTGTTGCCCGCCGCCATCTGCGCGCGCCAGCGCGCGGCGTCGGCATCGCTCAGCTGGAGGAGGTGCACGACATACGGGTGCGCGCAGAAGCAGCCATGCCGCACGCCGATGCCCCCTTCGTACCCCAACACGGCGGACACGAGGGCGTGGGGGACGTCGGTGACGTTGAACGGGAGCACGCCGACCCGGTCGCGCGCGCGCGCGGGATCGGTCTCGCCGTACAGCACGAGCCCGGGGACCCGTGGCAGCTGGTGCAGGGCGCGCATGACGAGCTCGTTCTCGTGCTCGGCGATCTGGTCCATCCCGACGTCCATCAAGGCGGTCGCCGCGGCGGCCATCGCGACCGCACCGACGACGTTGGGGCTGCCGGCTTCCTCACGGTCGGGCAGGCCCGCCCAGAGCACGTCGTCGACGGTGACGGCGTCCACCGTGCCCCCCCCGCGATACTCGGGGGGGGAGGCGAGGAACACCGCGCTGGGACCGATCAGGGCGCCGGTCCCGAACGGGGCGTACATCTTGTGAGCTGACAGCACCACGAAATCGAGATGCTCGGGATCGTCCACGGGCCGCATGGCGACGGGGCGGTGCGGGGCGAGCTGCGCCGCATCCACCAGGATCCTGGTGCCGATCGCGTGCGCCTTGCGCGCGAGCCGATGGATCGGCTGGATGAAGCCGCTCACATTGGACGCCCCGGTCACCGTGACGAGCGCCACGCGCGATCCATACCGGGCGAGCTGGCGATCGAAGTCCGCCTCGTCGAGGCGCCCCTCGGGGGTGGCGCGCACGTGCACCACCTGCGCGCAGCGGCGCCAGGGCAGGTCGTTCGAGTGGTGCTCGAGTTGGGTGGTGATCACCACCGGGTCGGGCGGCAGGGGCAGGCGGTACGACAGCTTGTTGACCGCCTCCGTCGTGTTCTTCCCGAAGATCACCGCGTGGTGTTCGGGATCGGCGCCGACGAACGTCGCGACGATGCGGTGCGCCCGGTCGTACGCCTCGGTGGACAGACGCGACTTGAACCCGGTGCCGCGGTGCACGCTCGCGTAGTACGGCAGGAAGCGTTCGACCGCATCCATGGCGTCCTGCAGCGCCGGCGTGCTGGCGGCATTGTCGAGGTTGAGGTAGGGGACCTCCGTGCCGTCGAGGAGCGGCACCGGGCAGTCGATCCCGACGATCCGGTCCCGCAGCGTCGGTCGTGTGGATGTGTTCATGGCGCTCCCCCCGGGCCGACCCCGCCGCGCTGGGGTCCCGCCGAATGTATCCCCCACGGGCGGCAGGGGGGAATCGGTTTCACCCGATCGGCGCCGTCCGCCCCTGGGCGCGCTCGATCTCGCTCACCAGCTCCTCGACCCGGAACGGCTTGTGCACGAAGGCGACGGCGCCGCGCGCCATCAGGTCCCGGGCGGCGGCGTCGAGCTCGTAGCCGCTGCAGATGATCACGAGGGCCTGCGGCTGCGCCGTCACGAGCGGGCCGAAGGCCTCGGCACCGCTCATGCCGGGCATGCGCATGTCGAGCAGAATGACGTCGATCGGCCCGGCGGCGTTCCGGGCGATCTGAATGGCGTCGTGTCCGGACTCGGCGGTCAGCACCTTGTAGCCGCTCCGCTCCAGCAGGCGCTGCGTGGCCGTGAGAATGGACACCTCGTCGTCCACGAACAGCACGACTCCCCGCCCCGCCAACGGCACGGACCGCGGCGCGGGGACGGCGGCCTCGGCCGTCGTGCCCGGCAGATACACCGTGAACGTCGTCCCGCGGCCGCGCTCGCTGGCCACCTCGATCTGGCCGCCGTGATGCGTCACGATGCCGTACGCGGCGGCGAGCCCCATTCCGCGGCCGCCGTCCTTGGTGGTGAAGAACGGCTCGAAGATGCGGGCGCGCGTCTCCGTGCTCATCCCCGAGCCGGTATCGTCTACATCGAGTGCAACGTACGCCCCGGCCGGCATGTCGGCGAGGACCGACGGGCGTTCGCCGTCGTCCGGCACGTTGCGGGTGCGGATCGTGATCGTGCCCGCCGGCTCACCGCGGAGCGCCTCGACCGCGTTGCGGTGCAGGTTGCTCACGACCTGACTGATCTGCGTGGGATCGGCTTCCACGCGGAGCAGATCGGGCGCGAACTCCTGCCGCAGCGTGATCGTCGCGGCGCGCGCATGCGCCTCCACCCGCAGGGTCTCGCGCACGAGTGCGTTCAGATCCACGACGACCGGCTGGTACTTGCCGCCTCGAGCGAATGCCAGCAGTTGCTGCGCGAGTTGGCCCCCGCGGCTGGCGCACTCGATCATGGTATCGAGCGTGCCGTGTGCCTCGGTCGCGGACGGCAGGTCCTGACGCAGGACCTCGGCGTTGGCCATGACGCCCGTCATGAGGTTGTTGAAGTCGTGCGCGACACCGGCCGCGAGCGTGGCGGTCGCCTCCATACGGGCCGCGAGCGCCCGCGCGTCCGCGGTGCGCTGATCGGCATCCCGCAGCTGCTCGATCGTGTGCGTGATGTGCTGCCGCACGCTCCCATCGAGCATGGCCAGCTCGTCGCGCGCGATCCGCGGGAGCGGTTCCGGCTCGACGGGCTTGGCGTCCGCGGCGCGCAGCCGGCTGGCGATCTCGGTCACCCGCGTGGCGACCGACGCCGCGATCCCGCGCCGCGTGATCCACCAGACGGAGATGAGCAGCGCGTACGCGAGCGCGACCAGCACGGTCGCGGCCCGCAGCGCCTGGTCGGCCACCCACCCGGCTCGGACGGCGATGAGGACGTGGCCTTCCGGAGTGCCGGCCGGATCGCGCAGCACGCCCGGCACGACGAGATGCAGCTCGCCGCCCAGCGTGACCGTTCGGAGGCTTCCCGCGGGTGGTGGAGTGGCGATCGCGCGCAGCGCCCAGGCCTGCGCGGCTCCCACCAGCAGGGGGTCGGCCGAGACGCTGAGGCAGGTCGCGCGGCAGGCGAGGTCCCAGGCGATGGCGGGGCCCACCTCGGGATGGACGGCGCGGAACAGCGCGAGCTCGCGCCCGAGCGCCACGCTGTCGGGGCCCTGGGCGTGCCCCGCACTGATGGTGGCGGCGAGCTCGACGACCGCGGCCACGTGCCGCTGGCGCAGCTCCTGGAGTCCCGTCTGCAGCACGAACAGCGTGGCGACGATGGCGAGCACGCCGAAGCCGAGGCCCATGATCGCCACGCCGCGGCTGGCGAGCCGGATGGCGATGCTCAGATGGCGGCGGCGCGCGATCGTGAACCCGAGCAGCCCCAGCGCCAGCGGCACGAGGACGATGAGCGCGAGTAAGCCCCAGACCTTGCCCGGCAGACCGAACAGCAGGTCCAGCATCTAGGGCTGCCTGGATCCGGGCGGGCCGGCCACGCGGAGCGTCGTGAAGCGGGCCCGTTGCGGGTCACCGGTCCAGCCGGCGAGCCGGAGGGAATACGCCGTCGCCGCCCGGGTGAACCACAGCCACACCACGGGCGCGTCCTCGAACACGAGCCCGTCGGCCGCGCGGAGCAGCTCGAGCCGGCGGGCCGGGTCGAGCTCCCGGCGCGACGCGTCGATCAGGCTGTCCAGGGCGGGGTTGCTGTAGGCCCCCTCGTTGCCCGCGGAGCCGGCGACGTTGGAATGGTAGAGCGGGTACAGGAACGCGTCCCCATCCGCGTAGTCGCCGACCCACACGGTGAGCGCGAGATCCACCCGCCGTTCGGCCATGGCCTGCTCGGAGCCCCCGCGCTGGACGCGCAGCTCGACGGTGAGCCCGATGGCTTCGAAGTAGTCGCGCAGCAGGGTGCCGATCTGGGCGGGATAGTCGGCGAGCCCCGGTGGCGGCACCCAGAGGCGGAGCGGCCGGTCGAGCGGGTAGCCCCCGGCCTGGAGCAACCGTCGCGCGAGCACCGGATCGAACGCGTAGGGCTCCCGCCGCCGGTTCGACCCCGTGATGCCGGGCGGAATGGATCCTGCCGAGCGGATGGCCGTGGGGGCGGCGATGGCCTGCGCCAGCCGCGCGGCGCCCACGGCATGGTTCAGGGCCTGCCGCACGCGCCGATCGCGAAACGCGGGCTCCCGCATGTTGATCACCAGCCGGGTCACGGCCATGGCGTCCGACTCGACGAAGCCGATGTCGCTGCGGCCGCTCCACTCGAGCCGGGCCTCGATCGGCAGCTCGGCGATCATGTCCACCCATCCAGCCTCGAACGCCGCGATCGCCAGAGTGTCGGGCACGTGGCGGTAGACGATGGAGTCCAGGTGGGCGGGCTCCGCCCAGTAGCCGTCGAACCGCGCCAGCTGGGCGGCACTGCTGTCTGCCCCCACCCAGCGCCACGGGCCGGTCCCGAGGGGTCGGTCCGGCGCACTCGCCGCGCCGGCGATTGCTGCCTGCGGGAGGCAGAGGAGCGTCGGAAAGAACGCGTGCGGCTCGCGGAGGCGGATGACCAGGGTGGTGTCGTCCACGACCTGCAGGCCCGCGACGTCGGGACGCCGGCCGGCGGAGACGTCGAACGCCCCCTCAATGGGGTCGAGCATCCATGGGTGACTCACGGCGCTCTCCGGCGCGCGGAGCTCGCTCGTCCAGGTCCGCACCACGTCGGTGGCGGTGAACGGTGTGCCGTCGTGGAAGGTGACGCCGGTGCGCAGGATGAAGCGGTATTCCCGTCCGTCGGGGGACGCGTGCCATTCGCGGGCCAGCGCCGGCGCGAGCCGGTTGTCGGCACCGTGCCGCGTGAGGCCCTCGAACACGAAGTTGGCGACCTGCGCGTGGTAGTAGTCCCAGCTCTCCGCCGGGGACACGCTCAAGATCCGTGCGGGCGACCCGACCCGCAGGACCGGCGCGTCGCGCGGCGGCGTCGGGAAATCGGCCCTCGTGCAGGCGGCCGCCCCGAGCAGCAGCAGCGCGAGCGCCGACGCCCGGTGCCACGCCGATCGCGCAAGGCGCCGGCCCGCGCTAGCGGTGCCGGTCCCGCAGTTCCTCGAGCGCGCGGCGCACATAGGTCCGCGTCATCTCCTTCCGCCACGAGAGCGTGAAATCGGTGTTGTCCATCGGCTTCGACGGTCGGAACGCGGCACTGGCCGCGGCCTCAAGTGCGTCGGCCTCGAGCCGTGAGCCGAGCATTGCGGCGCCCGCCTCCGGGACCTCCTGCGGGTGGCTTGCCACTCCACCCAGCACGATGCGGGCCTCCGCGACGCGATCGCCATCCCAGCGAACCCAGGCGGCCACGCCCAGCACGGGGAAGTCGAACGAGCCGCGGCGCCGGAGCTTGAGGTACGTCGCGTCCCACCCGCCGGGCGCCGGCAGTTCGACGGCCGTCAGGATCTCGTCGGGCTGTTTGGTGAGGTAGTTGATGCCGTCGTTGTGGTAGAACCGCGCAGCGGGAACGACGCGCTCCCCGGCCGGTCCGGCGAGCACGAGCCGCGCGTCGAGCGCGACCATGACGGGGGCCAGGTCGGACGACTGCACGGCCCAACAGCGCGGACTCGACGGGGCGACCCAGCAGATGGCGCCGTCCTTCTTCATGCAGAAGTCGATCGCCTTTCGCCACTCGTAGCTCTGGTTGTAGTAGTTGCACCGCGTGTCGAGGCAGAGGTTGCCGCCGAGGGTGCCCATGTTCCGGAGCGGCGGGGTGCTGATCAACTCGGCGCCGCGCGCGACGACGGGGTACAGGCGGCGCACGCGGCGGTGCGTGTGCAGCTCGGTGAGCGTGAGGCCGGCACTCAGCCGCATCCCGCCGCCCGCCGGATCGCCGGATCGCCGGATGGTCGGGGGGCGCCGCAGGGCGCGGATGCCGGCGAGCGAGATCACGACCGCGGGCTCCTGATGGCGCCGCTTCATGTTGGGGTAGAGATCGGTGCCGCCGGCCACGTACATCCCGCCGGGTCCGGCCTCGGTCTTCCCGCGCAGTGCTTGCGCGAGCGACCGCGGGGCAAGGTAGGTGAACGTGGGGAGTCGCAGCATCAGTGCTGGCGTTCCGGGGTGACCGAGCCCACGGCGGTCCGCTGTCCCGCCGACCGGTCCGCGCCGCCCGCCGCTCGCCCGTCGCCACCTTCCCACGGTGTCGGCACCACCGTAGGCTCCGGCCAGGGGATGTCGGGGAACCGCTCCGGGCCGGTGCGGCCGGGGCCGCCGCGCGCCTGCTGGCGCAGCGCCTTGAGCACCTTGTCGGGCGTGATCGGCACCTCGTCGATGCGCACGCCGACGGCGGCGTAGACGGCGTTGGCGACCGCGGGCGGCACGGGCAGCAGGGGGCCCTGGCCGACTTCCTTCGCACCGAACGGGCCGCTCGGATCCGGATCCTCGATCAGGTACGTCTCCACGTCGCACATCTCGAGCGTCGTGGGGCTCTTGTACTCGAGCATGCTGGGGATCCGATGGAGCAGCCGCCGGGCGGGGCGGTAGGCCATTTCTTCCATCAGCGCCTCGCCCAGTCCCATGTACACGCTGCCTTCCACCTGGCCCACGACGGTCACGGGGTTGATGCACTGCCCGACGTCGTGCGCAATCCAGATCTTCGGCACGACCACGATGCCGGTCTCGGGGTCGACCTCGACCTCGGCAACCGCGGCGGAGTAGGAGTAGGCGGGCGACGGCCCGACGCCGGCGCCGCGGTAGCGGCCCGGGCTTCGGGGCGGCGTGTACGACCCCACCGTGCCCACGGTGCCCATCTTGGCCTCGGCGAGCTGCACGGCGTCGGCGAACGCGAGGCCGAGCTCGGGGTTCTCGGCATCGAACAGGCGGCCGGCGGCACACACGAGCCGCGCGGCGGGCACGGCGAGCTTGGCGGCAACGACGGTCGTCAGGATCTCCCGCGCGCGCTCCGCCGCCTGGAGCGCGGCGTTGCCGCTCATGAGCGTGACGCGGCTCGAGTAGGAGCCGAGATCCACGGGGGTGAGGTCGGTGTCGGCGGTGACGACGGCGATGTCCGCCACGGCGACGCCTAGCACTTCCGCCACGATCGTCGCGAGGATCGAGTCCGACCCCTGGCCGATGTCCGTGGAGCCGCAGAACACGGTGACGCCGCCCCCGCGGTCCAGCTTGAGCTGCACGCCGGAATGCGGCATGTCGTTCCAGTAGATCGGCAGCCCCGCCCCGCTGATGTAGCTCGAGCACGCTAGTCCCAGGCCCCAGCCCGGGCGCCGCCGGGCGTGCCGGGTGGCCCAGCCCGACGCGGTGACGACCTGCTGAATGCAGCGACCGAGGCCCATGGACCCGATGCGCAGCCAGTTGGCGGTGACCGACGCGGGCGGCACCAGGTGACGCAGCCGCAGTTCCGCCGGGTCGACGCCCAGGTCCTCGGCGATCTTGTCGAGCTGGACCTCGAGCGCGAAGCGCGGCTGCGGTGTGCCGTGGCCGCGCTTCGGACCGCAGGGAGCCTTGTTGGTGAATGCGCGCGCGCCCTCGAACCGGTAGCGATCCACCCGGTAGGTGACGGTCTGCAGCGCGCCCGTGTAGTAGGTGCTGGCGACGCCGTACGAGCCGTAGCCACCGCCGTCGAGCAGCGTGCGGAAGTGGAGGGCGGTGAGGCGGCCGTCGGCCGTCACGCCGCTCTTCACCCACATCAGCGTGGGGTGGCGGCCGCGGTGGCAGTAGAACACTTCTTCCCGCGTGAGCGCGATCTTCACCGGCCGGCCGGTGACCATCGCGAGCTTCGCGACCACGATCTCGTGGTTGAACGGGTCGCTCTTGCCACCGAACCCGCCGCCGTTGGGGGTGGCGATCACGCGGATGCGGGATGGCGGCAGTTCGAGCACCTTGGCCAGCGCGCGATGCACGTAGTGGGGCGTCTGCGTGGACGACCACAGGGTGAGCTTCCCGTCGGGGGACCAGTCCGCGAGTGCGGCGTGCTGCTCCATCGCGAGGTGCGTGTTTCCCTCGTAGAAATACAGGTCCTCACGCACGTGCTCGGCGGCGGCGAACCCCGCGTCCACGTCCCCGAACTGGAGATGGATGAGCTTGTGCAGGTTGCCGGCGTCGCCGTAGTCGTGCAGCGGCGTGTCGGTCGGCGCGATCGCCGCCTCGGGATCGGCGATCACGGGGAGCGGCTCGTACTCGACCTCGATCAGCTCGAGGGCGGCCGTGGCGATCTCTTCGGTCGCCGCCGCGACGGCCGCCACCGCGTCGCCGATGAAGCGGACCCGATCCGGGGCGAGCGCGTGCTCGTCCTGGCTCACGGGCAGGATGCCGAACGGCATCGGCAGCGCCGCCCCGGTGAGCACCGCGGCCACCCCGTCGAGCTCCTCGGCCCGCGACGTCTCGACGCGCCGTACGCGCGCGTGCGCGTGCGGGCTCCGCAGCAACTTGCACCACAGCATGCGCGGCAGCGCGAGATCGTCGGCGAACCGCGTGCGCCCGGTGACCTTGGCGACGGCGTCGACTTTGCGGAGGGGCGCGCCTACTACCCGCAACCCCTCCCCGCCGACGGTTGGGCGGGTGGGCGGGTGGGCGGGTGCATGGTCTCCAACCGCCGATCCGCCTGGCCGACCACCCGCCCGTTTACCGCCGTCCATACAGCGTCTCCCGGGCCGGCTCCGCGTCTTCGCCGCGCAGCCGCGCCGCCGCCAACTCGACGGCTTCGTATATCTTCAGGTAGCCCGTGCAGCGGCACAGGTTGCCAGCGAGGGCAGCCTTGATCTCGTCGCGCGTCGGCCGCGGGTTGGCGTCGAGCAGGGCCTGCGCGGTCAGGAGGAAGCCCGGGGTGCAATAGCCGCACTGCGCGGCGCCGAGGTCGGCGAAGGTCTCCTGCAAGGGATGGAGGCGGGCGCCCTCGGCCATGCCCTCGACGGTGCGCACGCGGCGGCCGTCACAGGCGAGTCCCAGCACGAGGCACGACAGGACGGGCGCGTCATCGAGCAGCACGGTGCAGGTGCCGCACTCGCCCAGCTCACAGCCGTGCTTGGTGCCCGTGAGGTCGAGATCCTCACGCAGCACTTCCAGCAGGGTCTTGTGGGGGGCGAACGCGACGGCGCACCGCTCGCCGTTCACCTCGAGCGTGATGACGGCGGGATCAGCTGTCGGGCGCGGCCGGGGCAAAGAGGAATGCCTCTGTCTGCTGGGTCAGGAACTGTTTGGCCTGAGAGTCGCGGAGGTTCAGACCGTAGTGATTGATCAGGGCCGTCTGGTGCTGCAGCCACGCCTGCCAGCAGGGCCCGCAGACCTCTGCGTAGACGCGCTGCCCGAAGGGGCCAGGCATGGGGGGCGCCGGGAGCCGTGGGCCGTCCTTGCCACACCGGGTGCAGCGAAACTCGCTCATCGAGGTCGAATCTAACCTTGCCGGGAGAGCCGCGCGACCGCAGCTTACGCGACGCATCGGTCGGTTTGTGTGCCGACTGCCGGTGGCACCGCATCGTCCAGAGTACCCGCGACTCGCGCTTCTGGCTGTGTCGCCGTGCGGAAACCGATGCGCGGTACCCCAAGTACCCCCGCTTGCCGGTGCGCGCCTGTGCCGGCTACGAGCCGCCCCTCACCCACACCGAAGACCGATGATGCTTGCCCTCGCCCGCTGCCTGCGCCGATCCGCTGCCCCCGCCGTGTGCCTTGTGCTCGCCGCGACCGCCGGGTCCGCCGACGCCCAGGCCCGGCAGGACCCCTACCTGGCCCGCGCCCGGGCGATCCTGCGGGAGGTCCCGCTGATCGACGGCCACAACGACTTGCCGTGGGAGCTGCGGGAACGGTTCTGGTCCAGTTTCGATTCGCTGGACGTCGCGCGCCGCCAGCCACGGGTCATGACCGACATCGGGCGGCTCCGCGCCGGGGGCGTCGGTGCCCAGTTCTGGTCCACGTACACCCCGGCCGACGCGCGGAACCCGGCCCCCGCGCGCACCGGCATGGAGCAGAACGACATCGTGCATCGGCTGGTGGCCCGGTATCCGGACACCTTCGTGCTCGCGCGTACGGCCGCCGACATCGAGCGGGCGCATCGGGATGGGAAGATCGCATCGCTCATCGGGCTCGAGGGCGGGCACATGATCGAGAATTCCCTCGGCCTGTTGCGGGCGTTCTACCGCGACGGGGTGCGCTACCTGACGCTCACCCACTCGCGCAATACGGACTGGGCGGACGCGAGTACCGACGCGCCCATCCACGGCGGCCTGACCCCGTTTGGACGGGAAGTCGTGCGTGAGATGAACCGCCTCGGCATGCTCGTGGACCTCTCGCACGTGTCGGACTCGACCATGTGGGATGTCCTGGAGGTGACCGCGGCGCCGGTGATCTTCTCGCACTCCTCGTCCCGCTATTTCGCGCCGCACCCCCGCAACGTGCCCGACGACGTGATGCGGGCGGTCGCGCGGAACGGGGGCGTCATCATGGTGAACTTCGTGCCCGAGTTCATCTACCGGCCGACGTACGACTGGTCGCTTGTGCGCGACTCCGTGAGGCGCGCCCTCAGGGCGGGTCGCGGGGACACGGCCGCCGGGCGCGTCGCGTGGGAACGGGCGCACCCGATGCCGCGCCCCGCGCTCGGCGTCGTGGCGGATCACTTCGAGCATCTGCGTCAGGTCGCGGGCGCGGATCACCTGGGTCTGGGCAGCGATTTCGACGGCATCAGCGAGACTCCCATCGGGCTCGAGGACGTCTCGACATTCCCCGCACTGTTGGCCGAGCTGCTGCGCCGCGGCTGGCGCGAAGAGGACGTGAAGAAAGTGGCGGGACTGAACGTCCTGCGCGTGATGCGCGAGGCCGAACGGGTGGCCGCCGGGCTGCAACAGGAACTCGGGCCGAGCACCGCGCGGATCGAAGATCTGGATGGGGCGAGGCGGTGATGCCGGCGCGAGCCCTCCTGGTTCTCGTGCCGCTCCTGCTTGCGTGTCCCGGTCAGCGGCTCGATGCGCTCAAGGA
This sequence comes from Gemmatimonadota bacterium, assembly GCA_029862925.1. Classification (GTDB taxonomy): domain Bacteria; phylum Gemmatimonadota; class Gemmatimonadetes; order Gemmatimonadales; family GWC2-71-9; genus JAOTWJ01. The sequence continues at coordinate 3,600 of JAOTWJ010000070.1, read as the reverse complement.
GCGCGAGCTGGCGGAAGCGCGGGCGGCGTTCGATGCCCACCTCGTCGCCATCCACCGCCGTGATGTCGAGGGATACCTGGCCGGCTATCTCAATGCGCCGGATTTCGTCTACATCGGACCCGGCGGGGTCACCCGGGGATTTCGCGGCTTCGCCCTGGCACGGCGGGCGGCCCCGGGTTTCCCGGACAGCCTCGAGGCAGGTGATCCGGAGCTTGCCTGGCTGGCCCCCGGAGTGGTGTACCTTGCCTATCCCTACGCCGCCCGACAGGGGGACGCCGCGGGCCACGGGTGGTCCGAGCGCGTGTTCGTGAAGACGGCGGACGGCTGGCGGATCGCCGTGACCGGGGTGATTCCGACGACGCCCTAGGCTGGACCGGGCGAGGGTCATGTCGCCATCCTTACATGCACCTTGCACCGGGAGGATCATGCGGATCGTCTGGGGGTTGGTCGTGCTGACACTCGTGGCCGCGCCTGTGCAGGCGCAGGAGCGCGTGGTGGTGCGGGTGCCGGGAAGCCTCGAGGAGCTGCCGTTCTCGTCGGCCATCCGCGTAGGCGCACTGCTGTTCCTGTCGGGCCAGATCGGTACGGTGCCGGGCAGCCGCGACCTGGTGCCGGGCGGCATCGAGGCGGAAACGCGCCAGACCATGGAGAACATCAGCGCCGTGCTGGAACATGCCGGGAGCTCGATGGCACGGGTCGTGAAGTGCACGGTGTTTCTGCGGGACCTCGCCGACTACCCGACCATGAACCGCGTCTACGCGGGTTTCTTTCCGACGGACCCGCCGGCCCGCTCCACGCTGGGGGCGAGCGGGCTGGCCCTCGGGGCGGCGGTCGAGATCGAGTGCATTGCGCTCGCGGGGGATATCCGATGAAGGCACGGCGGCAGGCAGCCGCGCTCGAACCGCTGATCCTCAAGCCGCTGCGGGGGCTCAGCAAGGACGACTGGCATCGGGCGCCCGACGGCCGCTGGACGATCGCGCAGATCGTGAGCCACGTCGCGCAGGGTGTGGATCTGGTTGCGGCCAAGCTCGAGGAACGGGCGGCGCGCACCGACATGGCACGGCGCGCGACCCCCCGCCAACACCTCATGCGTCACCTCGTGCTGGGGGTTGGGAGGATCCCCGCGGGGCGCAAGACGCCCGCGGCCACTCGCCCGCCCGAGCGTCCCGACCCCACGCTGGTCACCGCGCAATACCGCATGGCGGTCGAGCGCCTCGCCGGGTTCGTCGAGAAGTGGCCGGCGGACCAGCAGGGACGCGTGTACGTCCAGCATCCGGTGCTGGGTGACCTCAATCTCCCGGAATGGGTGCGGTTCTTCTACGTCCACGGACGCCACCACGCCCATCAGATCGCGGTGCGGCTTCGCTGGTTGCACCGCCAGGAGCGGCGGAAACCACGGCGGCGCGGGAGGAAACCATGAGGGGCCGCGGCGCGGTCTGGCTCGGGCTGGTCGTCGCCACGCTGGTGACGGCGGCGCCCGCCACGGCGCAGGGACGGCTCACGCCGGAGACCCGCGCGATGCTGATCGAGACGCTGGAAGGCGATCGCGAGCTCACGCTGGCCATGATCGACTCGATGCCGAGCCGCCTGCTGCGCTACCGGCCCACGCCCGACGTGCGCGACTTCGCGCAGCAGATCGAGCACGTGGGCCAGACGGCCGCCGCTGTCGTCGCCCGCTTCGCCCTCGACGCCCGCCCACCCGCGCTGGGCGACGGCGAGACGGCCCTCGCGACCAAGGCAGGTCTGCGGCAGCTCACGGACGCGGCGTTCGACTACTGCATCCGCCAGGCGCGCGAGCTGCCGGACTCGGTGCTGCTCCTCCCGACGCGCCTGTTCGGGCGCGAGATTCCGCGTTGGCGCGTATTCCTCTACGTCCATTCCCACGATCTCTGGACGCTGGGGCAGGTGGTGCCGTACTTCCGGATGAACGGGATGGCGCCTCCGGCGTTCGGGGCGTTTTGAAGGACGGAAAGATGGAAGGACGGAAAGACGGTAGGTGGGTGGTAGGGATCAGGTGGGGGTCACCGTCAGTCCGTCGCTCGGGACGCGCGCCACCAGGGGATCGGCGGGGTTGTCCGCCCGGGTGAGCGCTTCCGCCATCGTCTCGGCCACCGTCGTCATGTCGTCTTTTGCGCACACGGCGACCAGCGCCGATCCGGCGCCGGAGATCGTCACGCCATACGCACCGACGTCCATCGCCGCGCGCACCGCCGCCTCGTAGCCCCGGATCAGCGCGCGGCGGTGCGGCACCGCGAGCCGGTCGTCCATCCCGAAGTCGATGAGGTCGGGGTCGCCCCAGGTGAGTCCCAACACGAGGGCCGCGCTGCGGGCTGCTTGCGCCACGGCGGTCTCGCGGGGGACGACCGCCGGCAACAGGTCCCGCGCCGCCTTGGTGGCCAGTCCCTCGTCCGGGATCGCAAGGGCGACCGCGAGGTCGCGATGCAGCGTGAGCCGGGTGGGGCGGTGGGCGGCGAGCACGAGCCCGCCGTACACGGCCGGCCCGTCATTGTCCGGATGGCCCTCTTCCTGGGCGGCGCCCCGGAAGAGGGCGTCGCGATCGAGTGGATCGCCGAGGGCCAGCCGGGCCAGCGCCAGGCCCGCGACGATCGCGGCGGCGGAGGAGCCCAGCCCCTTGCCGATGGGGATCTGCGAATGCACCACGAGCCGGTGGCCGGCGAGGGCGTCGCGTTCGGTGAGGAGGTGGGCGGTGAGGTCGTCGTCCGGGTCGAGGGCCGCGACGGTGCCGGTATAGCGGGCGGGGCCGTCGCCGGGGTCGAGCCGCGCCTCGAGCCAGAGATCCAACGCGAGGCCGAGACAGTCGAAGCCCGCGCCGAGGTTCGACGTGGAGGCCGGCACGCGCACCGCGAGGCTCACAGCAGCCGCTCCAGCGCCTGCAGGGTCGGCCCGATCACGGGCGTCTGCTCGAACGCGCCGTCGAGCGCTTCGATGGTCTTCATGCCGTTGCCGGTGAGGCAAAGGACGACCTCGTCGTCGCGGCCGAGCCACCCTTCGGCGGCCAGTGCACGCGCGGCGCCGAAGGTGACGCCTCCGGCGGTTTCCGTGAAGATGCCGCCGAACTGCGCGAGCAACGTCATGGCCTCGACGATGCCGGCGTCGGGGACGGCGGCGGCCCACCCCTCCGACTCGAGCACGGCGCGCACGGCCCAGGGGCCGTCCACGGGATCGCCGATGGCGAGCGAGTGGGCGATGGCGCTGCGCGGCACGACCGGCGTTACGGTTTCCGTGGCGTTGGTGATGGCGGTGACGATCGGGGCGCAGCCCTCGGGCTGCGCCCCGAACAGGCGCGGCGCGGGGCCGTCGATCCAGCCGAGCAGTCGCAGCTCCGCGAAGCCCCGGGCGAGCTTGGTCACCAGGGAGCCGCCCGCCATGGGTGTGATGACCGCCGTCGGCGCGCGCCACCCCAGCTGCTCGGCGATCTCGAAGGCCATGGTTTTGGAACCCTCGCCGTAGTAGGCCCGCAAGTTCACGTTCACGATCCCCCAGCCGAACGCGGTCGCCGCCTCGCGGCACAGCCGGTTGATCTCGTCGTACGTGCCGTGCACCCGCACGATGTTCGGGCGGTAGACCATCGTGCCGACG
>JAOTWJ010000227.1 GCA_029862925.1 Gemmatimonadota bacterium | reverse complement strand
GCCGTTGAAGGCGATACGCAGGGCGAGCGCCTGGCCCGACGACCGGGCGGCCTCGCTCGTGCGCGTGTTGGCGCGGGTGGCGGACTTCATGCCGAAGAACCCGGCGAGCACCGAGCACAGCCCGCCAGCCAGGTACGCGACGGCCGTGTTCCAACCGATCAGCACGCCCAGCAGGACGGCGATGACCGCGAGGAACGGCAGCAGCACGGTGTACTCCCGGCGCAGGAAGGTCATCGCGCCGTCGTGAATCAGCTCGCCCAGCTCGCGCATGGCGTCGGTGCCCGGCGACTGCCGGCGCACGTAGGCGTAGATGAGCCACGCGACGACGAGGCCCAGCAGGCCGGCGGCGGCCGCGACGGTCGGCAGATTAGTCAGTATCGGGTCGATCACTGCGGGTCCCCGCTTGGTTGAAGCGCGTCATTGCGGTCTCGATGCCGTCGGCGAGCCAGCATTCGACGGCGTCGGCCATCAGCGGCCAGAGCGGTTCGAGCCGCTCCAGCTCCGCCCGCGCGAACGGCGCGAGCACGAAGTCGGTCAGATCCTCCAGGTCGGGCGGGACGGGCCCGATGCCAATCCGCAGCCGCCCGTAGTCGCGGCTGCGGAGCGAGGCCTCCACGCTGCGGAGGCCGTTGTGTCCCCCGGCCGACCCGCGGGCCCGCAGGCGGAACGCGCCGAGCGGGATCGCTACCTCGTCCACCAGGACGAGCAGCTCGCGGTCGGGGGCGACGCCCGCGGCCGCCAACGCGGCCACGGCCGTGCCACTCCGGTTCATGTAGGTGTGGGGCTTTACGAGCACCACGCGGTGGGCACCGACCGCTCCCTCCGCCATCCGCACCGGTCCCTGCCGGCGAAACGGGGGGAAGCTCCACCGGTCCGCGAGCACGTCGGCCAAGAGAAACCCGGCGTTGTGACGCGTGGACGCGTACCCGGCGCCGGGATTCCCCAGACCGACGATCGCGTGCAGCGGTCAGTCCTCGTCTTCCTCGCCCTCTTCCTCGCCCTCCTCCTTCGGCTTCCGGATGAGCTCGGGCTCCACCGTCTCCTCCGGCACCTCCGCCACCACCGGCTCTTCCTCCACGCGCGGCGCCACCACCGTGCAGACCGTTGCGTCGGCGTCCGTGAGGATCTCGGCGTTCGGGATGGTGAGATCGCTCACATGCAGCGACTGGCCGATCCGCAGCGCCGTCACGTCGACGTCGAGCCGGTCAGGGATGTCCGTGGGCAGGACCAGGATCTCCAGGTCGCGGAGCACCTGGTCGAGCACCCCGCCTCCGTTCCGCACGCCGTCCGGCGAGCCGATCAGGTGGATGGGCACCTCCAGACTCACCTTCTCGCCCGCGCGGATCTCGTAGAAATCCACGTGCATGATCTTCGGCTGCACCGGATGGCGCTGCACTTCACGGATGAGCGCCTTCACCGAGGCGTCGCCGATGGTGAGGTCGATGACCGTGGATTCCGCGTCCCGGCCAATCAGGGCGCGCTCGAAGGCCGTGGCGGACAGCGAGAGCGCCTCGGGTTCCCGGCCGTGGCCGTAGATGATCGCGGGGATCCGGCCGCCCAGGCGGAGCTGTCGGGCCGCGCCCTTGCCGGTTCCGGTGCGGCGCTCGGCGTCTAGTGTGATGGTCTGTGCCATGGGTGACTCGTTCCGTCGTTGCGTCGTTTCGTCAGTCGAACAGCGAACTCACCGATTGGTCGCTGTGGGTGTACCGCATCGCCTTGGCCAGCAGTGGGGCGACCGACAGAATCGTGAGTCGATCGAACCGCTTGGCCTCGGGCAGGCAGATCGTATTCGTGACCGCCACCTCTTTCACCGGCGTCGCCATCAGCCGGTCCACCGCCGGGCCGGACAAGAGGGCATGGGACGCGCAGCAGTACACGTCGCGTGCCCCCAGCTTCTTGAGCGCCAGCACCGCCTCGGCCATCGTGCCCGCCGTGTCGATCATGTCGTCCACGATCAGGCAGTCCCGCTCGCCCACCTCGCCCACGACGTTCACCACTTCGGCGATGTTCGCCGAGGGCCGCCGCTTGTCGATGATCGCCAGCGAGGCGTCCAGCCGCTTGGCGTACCCGCGCGCCATCTTGGCGCTTCCCACGTCGGGCGCCACCACCACCGGGTCCCGCAGGGCCTTCTGGCGGTAGTGCTGCACGAAGACCGGCGAGGCGTACAGGTGGTCCACCGGGATGTCGAAGAACCCCTGCAACTGGTGCTGGTGGAAATCGATCCCCAGCACGCGCTCGGCCCCGGCCGTCGTGATCAGGTTGGCCATCAGCTTGGCGCTGATGGCCACCCGCGGCTGGTCCTTGCGGTCCTGGCGGGCGTACCCGAAGTAGGGCACCACCGCCGAGACCCGCGCCGCGCTCGCCCGCTTAGCGGCGTCGATCAGGAGCAGCAGCTCCACCAGGTTCTCCGCCGGCGGGTTGGTGGGCTGGACGATGAAGACGTCCCGGCCCCGGGCGTTCTCGTCGATCCGGACGAAGATCTCGCCATCCGCGAACCGGCGGAGGGTGACCTCGCACAACGGCTGTCCCAAGAAACCGGCAATCTCCTCCGCGAGGGGCCGGTTGGCCGTGCCCGAGAGCAGCAGCATCTCGGTCCGGGTCAGGGACAGGTCCGCCATGAGAACCTCACAAAATACTTAGTAGGGAGCGTGGATGGTAGTTCGGGCGGTTGGGCGCGGAGGATCGGTTGGGCGGTTCAATACCTCACCTGCCTGACCGCCCATCCGCCAAACCGCCTAGAGCACACATGCCGACCCCGACTCCTCCGGCGGCCGCCCCATCACCCGGCGTACGAACCAGCAGGTCGGGATGACGTCCAGCCCCTCGGCCTCGGCATAGGCCAGAGCCTGGCGCGCCAGCGCCTCGCCGAGTCCGCGGCGCCGGAGCGCCGGCGGCACGAAGGTGTGGAAGTACTCGATGGTCCCCGGATCCGGGCGCCGGTACGCGAGCTGGGCGGTGGCCTCGTCGGTCTCGATCACGAAGCGCTGGCCGGCCGCGTCGTGGTGGACGGGGGGGTGATCTGGCGATCGAGTCACGCCCGAAAGAAGGGGCGGACGCCGAGCCCGGGCAAGCCGTGACCGGCGGATTCCGGTGTCGTTCTCCGGAACCCGCCAGCCATTGCCGGCCTACGTACAGCCGATGACGAACGTGGTGGCGACCGTTTGCTGGGTGGCGCCGGTCGGGATCGTGACGGTGCGCGGGTTGGGCGCCGTGACCGTGCAGTTGGCGGCCACGGTGAGTTCGACCGTATGGTCGCCCACCGCATACGGGCCGTAGGTGAAGGTCTGACTCGGCCCGATCGTGCCGACGGGGCTGCCGTCGATGGTCAGGTCGTAGGCGAAGGGGACGTTGACCCCGCTGCTCGCCGTGGTGACCTCGATGAAGCCCTCGGTCGCGATGCAGGTCACGGTGAACGTGGTGGCGACCGTTTGCTGGGTGGCGCCGGTCGGGATCGTGACGGTGCGCGGGTTGGGCGCCGTGACCGTGCAGTTAGCGGCCACGGTGAGCTCGACCGTGCGGTCACCAATGGGATAGGGGCCGTAAGTGAAGGTCTGATTGGACCCGATCGTGCCGACGGGGCTGCCGTCGATGGTCAGGTCGTAGGCGAAGGGGACGTTGACCCCGCTGCTCGCCGTGGTGACCTCGATGAAGCCCTCGGTCGCGATGCAGGTCACGGTGAACGTGGTGGCCACCGTTTGCTGGGTGGCGCCGGTCGGGATCGTGATGGTGCGCGGGTTGGGCGCCGTGACCGTGCAGTTAGCGGCCACGGTGAGTTCGACCGTATGGTCGCCCACCGCATACGGGCC
>JAOTWJ010000226.1 GCA_029862925.1 Gemmatimonadota bacterium | reverse complement strand
CGCCGCGATTCTGGACCTCGGCGGCATCGGCGCGGCCTTCGAGCGGCTTCGCGTGATGGACGCCACGCTGGTGGACCCCACCGCCATCGCCGCCGGCGTCGCCATCGGATTCTTGGGGATAGGCCTCGGCTCACCCGGCAACCCGCACATCATCGTGCGCTACATGTCCATCGCCGACCCGCGGCAGCTCCGCTACGCGGCCGTGGTGGGCACCGTCTGGAACACGGTCATGGGCGTCGGCGCCGTGCTCGTGGGGCTCGCCGGCCGGCTCTACTTCCCCACGCGCGACCTACTGCCCGGCGCCGACGTCGAGACGGTGTACCCCGTGCTCGCCCAGCAGCACCTGCCGCCCATTTTGTTCGGCGTGGTGGTCGCCTCGATCTTCGCCGCGATCATGTCCACCGCCGACTCGCAGCTCCTGGTCGCCGCCTCGGCGCTGGTGCGCGACGTGTACGAGAAGGTGGTCCGCGCGGGCCGGCCGGTCCCGCAAGGGCGGCTCGTATGGCTCAGCCGACTCACGGTGACCGCGCTGGTCGCGGTGTCCGTGGGCGTCGGGATGATCGCCGATCAGCTGGTCTTCTGGCTGGTGCTGTTCGCGTGGGCGGGCCTGGGCGCGGCGCTTGGCCCCACTTCGCTGCTCGCCATGTTCTGGCGCCGCACCACGCGCGCCGGCGTGCTCGCCGGCCTGATCGCCGGGGCGGCGACCGTGGTGATCTGGTACTACACGCCCGCCCTCAAGACGCGGCTTTACGAGCTGATCCCGGCCTTTGCCGTGGGTCTGGTCGTGACGGTCGGGGTGAGTTTGGTGACGAAGCCGGTGGAGGATGTCGGTGAGATGTTCGGGGTGCTAGAAGGCGGAAAGACAGACGGAAAGGCGGGATGACGGAAGGACGGTATGTCCGCCCGGCCACCCTTCCGCCTTTCCGTCCTTCCGTCATTCCTTCCCAAACACATCCTCCACCGTCAGCACCTCCACCGGACCCAGGTTGAGCGCCCGGATCCCCTGCTCGATGCTCGCGCGGTCGCCCACGACCACGACGGTGAACCGATCGGGGTCGATATAGCGGCGTGCCACCCGTCGCGCGTCGGCCTGCGACACCGCGAGCAGCCGCTGTACGTAGCCGTTGTAGTAGTCGGCGGGCAGATCGTAGACGTACAGCTCCTCGAGCTGGTTGGCGATCGAGGCCACCGACTGGAACCGCGCCGGGAACCGGAGCGCCGCGTAGTTGCGGGCGCGCGCCAGCTCGTCTTCCGGCACCGGCTCGCGGATGCCACGCAACTCGCGCATGAACTCCACCAGCGCGCTGTCGGTCACGTCCGTCTGCACGGCGGCCTGCGCCGTGAACGGTCCGGGATACTTCCCGAAATCGAACCCGGACCGGGCCCCGTAGGTGTACTGCTTCTCTTCGCGCAGCTTCTGGTTGAGCCGCGACGTGAACGATCCGCCCAGCACCGTGTTCATCGCCACGAGCGCGTCGTAGTCGGGTGTCTCCCGACTCACCGCGGGCATGCCGATCCGGATCTCCGACTGCGCGGCCCCGGGCTTGTCCACCAGGATCACGCGGCGGCGCCCTGTCTGCGGCGCCGGTGGCGTGGTCCGCGCCGGCACCACGCCCCCCGTCCACCCACCGAATGCCCGTTCCAGCATGGGCCGGATCTCGGCGAGCGCCACGTCACCGACCACGATCACGGCCGCGTTGCCGGGCACGAACCACGTTCGGTGGAACGCGCGGAGATGCTCGACCGTCATCGATGCCACACTGGCCGGCGTGCCGAGCGCCATGCGGCCGTAGGGATGCCGGTCGCCGTAGAGCGCGCGGATGTACTCCGCCTGCGCGATGGCGCGTGGCTCGTCGCGCCACTGCGTCATGGTCGTGAGCCGCTCCGTGCGCTGCCGTTCCAGCTCTGCTCCATCGAACCGGGGCCGCAGCACCACGTCCGCCAACAGCGGCAACGCCGCTTCCAGCTTGGCGCGCGGCACGTGGAGCGCGACCGTGGTGGAATGATCGTCCCCCCCGGCGAAGAGCGACGCGCCCAGGAACTCCACCTCGTCCGACAACTCGAGCGCGGTACGCTCACCCGCGCCTTCGTCGAGCATCGCCGCGGTCATGCTGGCGAGTCCCGGCCGGTCGGCGGGATCGTCCGCCTGCCCGACCTTGAGCACGACGTTGATCTGGACGAGCGGCACTTCCCGCTTGGGCATGTAGAGCACCGTGAGCCCGCTCGCCAAGGTCGCCCGCTCGATCGCGGGCAGCGTCAGCGCCGGGGGCGGGCCCAGCCTGGGCGGAGTGCTGCGGTCCGGCGCCTGGGCGACCGCGGGGGCCGCGAGCCCACAGACCAAGGCCACCAGGGGGGCGGCGCCACGCAACGTAGGATTCATCATCGGTCCGTGCTCCTCAATCCGTGGTGGGCTTGGTGGCAGCCAACTCGGGTTTCCCCTGCGGCACGATGCTCAGGATCACCCGGCCGTCGTCGCGCAGCATGGTCTGCGCGGTGGCCTGCACGTCGGTCGGCGCCAGCGCCTTGTACCGCGCGAGATCTTCGCCGAACCAGTCGGGGTTGCCCGTGCGCGTGTAATACGCGTTCAGCTGATCGGCCTTGCCGCCGAAGCCGCCGGTGCGCTCCAGCCGGTCGAGAAACGACGCCTCCATCTGGTTCACCACGCGGGCCACTTCCCGCGCGCTCGGCGGCGTCGCCTTGAGCCGGTTCAGCTCTTCCTGGATCACCTGCTCCAACTCGGCGAGGCCGTGCCCCGGCCGCGCGGTCGCGATGACGCAGAACTGCGATCCCAGCGCCGCCGACCCCTGGAACGCGAACACATCCTGCGCGATCTGGAGTTCGTACACGAGTCGCTTGTAGAGCCGGGCGTTCTTACTGCCCGCCAGCACGCCCGCCACCAGATCCATCTCCGCATCGCCCGGCGTGTAGATCGCCGGCGAATGCCAACACGTGTACAGACGCGGCAGCTGCACCCGATCCTCCAGCACCATCCGCTTCTCCGCGGTGAGCCAAGCGGGGGCCTGGGCGATGGGCGGCACGGGAGCGCCGCCCGGCACGTCGCTGAACCAGTGCTCCACGAGCTGCTTCGTGCGGGCGAGGTCGATGTCGCCAGCGATGGCGAGGCTGGCGTTGTTGGGCGCGTAGTAGGTGCGGAAGAACTCGACCACGTCCTCGTAGCTCGCCGCCGAGAGGTCTGCCATGGAGCCGATGGTGGGCCAGCTGTACGGATGGCCCGGCGGATACATCGCGGAATCGAGGGTGAGGAACGCCATGCCGTAGGGCCGGTTCTCGTACGACTGGCGCCGCTCGTTCTTCACGACGTCGCGCTGGCCGTCCACTTTGGCCGGCGACATGGCGCCGAGCAGATGGCCCATGCGGTCGGACTCGAGAAACAGCGCCAACTCCAGCGCATTGCTCGGCATGTCCTCGTAGTAGTTCGTGCGGTCGGAATTGGTCGAGCCGTTGTTCGACCCGCCCGCCGCCTCCAGCCACTGATCGAACTTGCCTTCGGGCACGTTCGCCGAGCCCTCGAACAGAATGTGCTCGAACAGATGCGCGAACCCGGTGCGGCCCGGCTTCTCGCGTCCCGAGCCGACGTTGTACCAGATGTTCACGCTCACCATCGGCGTCGAGCGGTCCTGATGCAGGATCACGTTCAGCCCGTTGGGGAGCACGAACCGGGTGTAGGGGACCGCAAGGCCCGCGTCCTGTGCCGCCGCGGGCACCGCGACGGCCATGAGGGCGAGCAGACCGATCACGACGTGTTTCATGCCACCGGCTCCTTGTGCGGAATCTCCTGGCGTTCTTCCTGGCGGTGCCAGCGGAAGAACATGACTGA
>JAOTWJ010000225.1 GCA_029862925.1 Gemmatimonadota bacterium | reverse complement strand
GCCCGTTGGGGAGCACGAACCGGGTGTAGGGGACCGCAAGGCCCGCGTCCTGTGCCGCCGCGGGCACCGCGACGGCCATGAGGGCGAGCAGACCGATCACGACGTGTTTCATGCCACCGGCTCCTTTTGCGGAATCTCCTGGCGTTCTTCCTGGCGGTGCCAGCGGAAGAACATGACTGACATCGTGCCGAACAGAATGAGGCCACCGAGGGTCTTCATCATCAGACCGGCGATCTGCTGGTCGGCCACCGCGGCGATCCTCTGCACCCGCGGGGCCAGCTCGTACAGCTCGTAGATCGGGAACCGCGCGTAGGTGTAGAACGCCGCCGGCACCGTGGGGACGAACACGCTCAGCAGCAGATACCCCAGCCGCCCCGGATACCCCATCGGCCGCAGCTCCGGCAGCCGGCCCAGAGCCGGCCACCAGAACACGAGGCCCGAGGCGATCACGAGGAGATCGAGCCCGAACGACAGCAGCTGCGATCCCGCGACGGCGTTCACGACGGGCGGCAGGTGCACGGCGATCAGCACCGCGTTGTACACCAGCAGCGGAACGAGCGGCCGCGACAGCACCCGAGCCAACCGGAACGCCACGCGGCCCCGGAGCAGGCGGCGCAGCAGCCAGCGCGGCGTGCCCAGGAGCAGCAGCGGCGGCGCGACCAGCACGTACAGCAGATACTGCAGCGTCCGGGCACTCAGCAGGTAGCCCGCGGCGAGCGCGCCCACCGGCCAGTCGGTGGCCGCCCACAGCGTCAGGGCCCCGAGCACGAAGAGCGCGATCTCCTTCCGCGTCGTCGGCTGGTCGTCGCCGGCGAGCCGGGCCGGCTGCAGCCGGATCAGCGCCCACGCGTAGCCTCCGACGACGGCCGCCACGAACAGCCAGACGCCGGGATACGCGCGCCACGTCCAGGTCCAGGGGAGGTCCGTCGCCGCACACCACCACGTCATCGGCGGGCGTCCGCCTCCACGGCGGCGCGTTCGGCCACCTCGACATAGGTCACGACCGGCACCCGAACGGTAATCGGGCCGGCTCGCCGGAACTCGAGGGTGAGGTCCATGGTGTCACCGGCCACCGGCCTGGGGCCCAGTGTCATGAGCATGAGATGCATGCCTCCGGGCTCGAGTCGCAGCCAGCCGCGCGCCGGGACCTGGGCGGCGGGGACCGTTTCCATCTGCATCGTCGGACCCCGTCCCACCTGCCGGTGCAGCTGCGCCATGGCCGCGATCGGCGTGGTCGCCCCCACCAGCGTGTCCGGCGCGTCGGTCGGGTTCCAGACATCGAGATACACGGCAGCGCTCTCGTCGTTCACGGGCTCCGCCGCATACACGTCGGTGATGTCCACCGAGCCACGGGTCTCGCCACCTCTGCCGCACGCGGTGACGCCGAGTGCCACGGCGACCATCACGAGCCGGACCATTGGATCTCCAGCAGCTTGGGAAGGTCGTGCGCCCAATCGGCCTGACGAATGCCGAACGGATACATCACGCGGGCCAGGCGGTCAGGCGTGAACGCGACCACGGCGGCCGCGTGGCCCACGAGGTAATTGCCCGTGCTGTCGGCGGGACCCAGCTGGGACGGCGGGAGCCAGAGCGCCCGCTGCGCTGTCGCGATTGCCGCCGTATCGCCCGTGAGCCCGATGAACGATGAATCGAAGTTGTCGAGCCACGTCCGGATCCGTTCCGGCGTGTCCCGCGCGGGATCGGTCGTGACGAACAGAACCTTGATCCGCGCGGCGACGGACGGCCGCAGCGTGCGCACCACCGCGCCGATGTTGGCCATGTGAATCGGGCAGACGTCGGGGCAGTGCGTGTAGCCGAAGAACAGCAGCGTGAGATAGCCGTCGGTCTCGCGGCGCAGGTCGTAGGCCCGCCCGTCGGTGTCCGTGAACACCACGTCGGGCATCGGCAGTGCCTCGGCCAGGACGCGACCGCGCAGGCCGTACGGATTGCCGCCGGCATCGGCCTCGGCATCTGACCGGTCGGCGGGCGCGCAGGCGACAGCAAGCACCGCCACGATGGAAAGAAGGAATCGCTGCATCGGTCTTCGCCGCAGTACCCCGTTGGGGCGCGAAAGATACCCAGGGGCCCCGCGCGGGTCATGGGCGGCGGTATCTTTGGCCCATGCGCCTCACGCCAAGCAAGATCGTCTGCGTCGGCCGGAACTATGCCGCCCACGCGCGCGAGCTGGGCAATCCCATGCCGGCACAGCCGCTCCTGTTTCTCAAGCCGCCGAGCGCGGTCGTGGGCGACGGAGAGGCGATCGTCGTGCCCGCGGCGTCGAGCCGGGTGGAGCACGAGGGCGAGATCGGCGTCATCGTGGGCACCCGGCTGCGGCACGCCGACGAACGAACGGCGCGGTCGGCCGTGGCGGCTCTCGCCTGCCTCAACGACGTGACCGCGCGCGACCTGCAGAAAGCGGACGGGCAGTGGACCCGGGGCAAGGGCTTCGACACGTTCTGCCCGATCGGCACGCCGCGGCCTATCGCCGCGACGTTCGACCTCGCGGAGCTCGAGGTGGTGTGCCGCGTGAACGGCGCCGTCCGCCAGCACGGGTCCGCCCGCGACATGGCGTTCCCGATTCCGTTTCTGCTCTCCTACATCTCGCACATCATGACGCTCGAGCCGGGCGATGTCGTGGCGACGGGCACACCCGAAGGCGTGGGGCCGCTCGTGCCCGGCGACGTGGTGGAGGTCGAGATCCCGGGGATCGGCGTGCTGCGGAATCCGGTCGCCGCCGGATGAGCGCCGGGGCCGCCTAGGGGCCGCCTAGAGCCGGTCGATGATCGCCTGCGCCAGGCGGTCGGCGGCGCCCGGCGCGAAGCCGAGAAACAGGTCGGGCTCCACCAGCTCCAGTTCCATCACGACCGGGCCTTCCAGGCCGGGCACCAGGTCCACCCGCCCGTAGAGCAGTGGGCCACCGGCCGCTTCCATCGCCGCCTCCGCCACGGCGCGCTCGGCGGGCGTCGGCATCACCGGTTCGATGCTCCCCCCGTAATCGTCGTGCACGCGGAAGTCCCCCGCGGCGGCGAGTTTCCGCACGGCGTGCGAGATCGCGCCGTCCACGAACACGACCGACGTCTCGCCACCGCCCACGACTCCGGAGAGAAACGGCTGCACCAGCATGTCCTCCGTGCGTAGCACCCGGGCCAGGTGCAACTGCCCCCGCGCGCGCTCGTGGGGCGGCACGCGTAGCAGGTACCGACCCGTCTGGGCCACGGCCGCCTTCAACACGACGTCGCTCCATCCCAGGTCGTCGAGGACCGCGTCGAGGTCGGGCTCCGACCGGGCAGGCAGCAGTCGTGTCGGCACCGTCGGCACGCCCCGTTCCCCCAACTCCACCAGATAGCGCTTGTGGGTGTTCCACTCGACCACGGGGGCCGGGTTCCACAACACCGTCTCCGCCGCGGCGGTCCGGCTCCACGCGAGGAACTCCTCACGCCGGTAGGCGTAATCCCACGTGGAGCGGATGACACAGAGCTGGGTGGCGGACCACGCGACGAGGGGATCTTCCCACACGGCCGGATCCGCCGCGATGCCGCGGGCGCGGAGCGCCCCGAGCAGGTGACGGTCGTCGGGCGCGAGGCCCGGAAGGGCGGCACAGGTCGCGAGGGTGACGTGCATGGAAGCCGCGGAAAGATACAGCCCCGGGGAGCGGTCTCCCCACCGGTTGCGGACGCTCGGCGCGGGCGCGAGCTTCTAGACTTCCAGCGACCTTCATGACGGATTCCCCTGCCCCGGATTCCGGGCCCGACACGCCCACGCGCGTGCGCCTCGACAAGTGGCTCTGGGCCGCGCGTCTGATGAAGACGCGGGCACTGGCGGCCGAGGCCATCGACGGCGGCCGCGTGCAGGTGAACGGCGACCGCG
>JAOTWJ010000224.1 GCA_029862925.1 Gemmatimonadota bacterium | reverse complement strand
TGCTCGCGACCGGCGCGAGGCCAACTCAGTGCGTGGCGTGACGAAGGCGGCACTGATCGCCCAGATGGAGGGAACGGGCGGATTCGCGTATGCCGGATTCTGCGGCGACGGCAGCTGCGAACAGGCCATCAAGGACGCCACCAAAGCCACCGTGCGTGTGCTCCCCGACCCGGAGTTCCGCAGTGCCACGGCGCCGACCCGCTGCGTGTGGTGCGATCGCCCCGCCGTCTCGGAAGCGGTGTGGGCCCGCGCGTATTGATGGACGACGCCCGACTGGCGACCATTGCTGCCGCCGTCGGGACGCCCGCGTACGTGTACGACGCGGACGCCATCCGCGCGCGCTACCGCGAGCTGACGGCGGCCTTCGCCGGTCGCATCCCCGCCCACATCCATTACTCCGTCAAGGCGAACAGCAATCTGGCGATTCTCCGGTTGCTGCGCTCGCTCGGGGCCGGCGCGGACATCGTGTCGGGAGGCGAGTTGACGCGGGCGTTGGCCGCCGGGTTCCCGCCGCGCGCCCTCGTGTTCAGCGGCGTCGGCAAGACGGCTGCCGAGCTGGAACAGGCTCTCGCGGCCGGCGTCGGGTTGATCAACGTCGAGTCCGGCGCCGAAGCCGATCTCGTGGCGTGCCTCGCCGAACGCGCTGGGGGTCGGGCGCGGCTCGGCATCCGCGTGAATCCCGACGTCACCACGGAAACCCATCGCTACACCCAGACCGGGGTGCGCGGGATGAAGTTCGGCGTCCCGCTGGACGAGGCCGCGCCGCTCGCCCGGCGCCTGCGCGACGTTCCGTACGTCGAGCTGGCGAGCATCGGCATGCACATCGGCTCCCAGATCACCTCGGCGGACCCCTACCGCCTCGGCGCCGCGAAGCTCGCGGCCCTCGTCGCCGAGGTACGGGCGTCTGGTATCGCATCCCTGACCAGCGTGGACGTTGGCGGCGGGCTGGGCATTGCCTACGGCGACGGAGCGGCCGCCTTGACACCGGAAGCCTTCGTGGCGGCCGTGCGGCCACTGCACGAGGCAACCCAGCTTCCCGTGCTCGTCGAGCCCGGCCGCTTCCTGGTGGGCGGGGCCGGCGTCCTGCTCACGCGCGTCCTGTACCGCAAGCATTCCGGCGGTCGCAACGTCGTCATTGCCGATGCGGGCATGAACGATCTCCTACGCCCGAGCCTGTATCAGGCGGTGCATCCCATCCGCGTGCTCGGTGAGACGACGGGCGAGGAGACGCTGGTGGACATCGTCGGACCCATCTGCGAGACCGGGGACTTCCTCGGGGTGGATCGCCAGCTGCGGGGGGCCGAGCCCGGCGCGCTGCTGGCGGTGGGCGGGGCGGGAGCCTACGCATTCTCCATGAGCTCCCAGTACAACTCGCGACCGCGGGCGGTGGAAGTCCTCGCGGACGGGAACCGCTGGGGCGTCATCCGGGAGCGCGAGCAGCCGCCTGACCTTGTCCGTGGAGAACACGTCGAGCCTCGGTGGATCGAATGAGGCGGCGATGATCGATCTGTCGCACGGAATCCTGATCCTGGATTACGGCTCGCAATACACGCAGCTGATCGCACGCCGGATTCGGGAGGCACGCGTCTACTGCGAGATCCATCCGCCGACGCGCACCGCCGACTGGGTCCGCCATCGACGACCCAAGGGGATCATCCTGTCGGGCGGGCCGAACTCGGTGTACGAGGAGAACGCGCCGCGGCTCGACGCGGGCCTCGTCGACACGGGGGCCCCGGTGCTCGGCGTGTGCTATGGGATGTACCTCGTGGCACTGGCGGGAGGGGGAACGGTCGAAGCCGCCGGACGGCGCGAGTATGGTCGGGCCGAGATCGAGGTGCATGACGTGGATCGGCTCTTCCGCGGATTCGATCCGGGCGAGCGCTCACCGGTCTGGATGAGCCACGGCGATCGGGTCACCCAATTGCCGGCGGGCTTCGTGCTCTCGGCGGGCAGCCCCAACAGCCCCATTGCGGCCTTCGAGGAGCGCGCGCGCGGGCTCTACGGCGTCCAATTCCACCCCGAGGTGGCGCACACGCCGCGCGGCGGAGAGATCCTCCGGAACTTCCTGTTCGATGTGTGCGGCTGCGCCCCGGACTGGACCGCCGGCCATTTCATCGCCGACCAGGTCGCGGCAGTCGGCGCGCGGGTCGGGCTAAAGGCCCGGGCAATCTGCGGCTTGTCCGGCGGCGTGGACTCCACGGTCGCTGCGGTCCTGGTGCATCGGGCGCTTGGTGACCGCCTCACCTGCATCTTCGTCGATCACGGGCTCCTGCGCCTCCACGAGCGCGACCAGGTCGAGCGCCTGTTCCAGCAGCACCTGGGGATGGACCTGCGCGTGGTGGATGCCGCCGATCGCTTCCTCACCCGGTTGGACGGCGTGGAGGACCCGGAAGCGAAACGCCGTCTCATCGGTCACACGTTCATCGACGTGTTCGAGGACGCGGCACGGCAGGTCGGCAATGACGTCCAATACCTGGTGCAGGGAACGCTGTATCCGGACGTCATCGAGTCCTTCTCGCCGCGGGGCGGCCCGTCGGTGACCATCAAGACCCATCACAACGTCGGCGGGCTGCGACCGGATCTCCCGTTCGCGCTGATCGAGCCCCTCCGTGAACTGTTCAAGGATGAAGTGCGGCAGGTGGGCCGCGAGCTGGGCCTGCCCGACGAGCTCGTCGGGCGTCACCCGTTCCCGGGCCCGGGCCTCGCCGTGCGCATCTTGGGCGCGGTGAGCCGGGCCAAGCTGGACGTGCTCCGCCAGGCTGACGCGATCTTTCTCGACGAGATCCGCCAAGCGGGCCTCTACGATCGCATCTGGCAGGCGTTTGCCGTGCTGCTCCCGGTGCAGGCCGTCGGGGTGATGGGTGATGCCCGGACCTACGAGAACGTCGTCGCGCTGCGGGCCGTCACGAGCTCCGACGGGATGACCGCCGACTGGTTCCCCTTCCCGCCGGAGGTTCTCGCTCGGGTCTCGAACCGGCTGATCAACGAAGTGCGGGGCGTGAACCGCGTCGTCTACGACGTCAGCTCGAAGCCACCCGCCACCATCGAATGGGAGTGACGCGGCTCAGAAGTCCTTCGACTCGAGCAACGTCATGAACTCCTGCGGGGACTTCAGTTTCGCCAGGCGATCCGGTACGTCGTCTTCCTTGGCGAACTGCGCGATCTTGCCGAGGACGGGCAGGTACTGGTTCGACACCTCGAGCGGCGGGGCCACGATGAGGAAGAAATTGTAAACCGGTTTCTCGTCGATGGCGCGAAAGTCGATGCCGGTCGGCTTACGTCCGAAGGCCACGCGCAGCCGACTGGCCACCAACGACCGGCAGTGCGGAATCGCGATCCCCCGTCCGATACCGGTCGAACCGAGGTTCTCCCGCCGCTTCAACATCTTGAACAGGATGCCGTCGGACTTCTCATCGAGCCTCAGCAGCGCGATGAGCTCCTTGAGAATGTCGTCCTTGGCCTCGCCCTCGAGGTCGAGCGCGATCGCGTCGGGCGAGAAGAACTCCTTGAGACGCATGGCGATGTTCCTTGGAAGCCGCGTCGGCGGGCGAAACCTAACGGCGGGGCGCGCGCAGTGTCAAACGGCCGGTTGCTGCTCCCGCCCGGAGCCGCGTAGATTCCGACCATGCCGGCGTTCCCATATCCCGTCTCCTCCCGGGTGCCCCTGTTCCTGGCGCCCATGGCCGGGGTGTCCGAGCCCCCGTTCCGGCAGCTGTGCCGCGGTTTCGGGGCGGACGTGGTTGTGTCGGAGTTCCTGTCCTCCGAGGGACTGCGGCGCGGCATCAAGTCCGTGCACGACGGGGCGTTCTTCACGGCGGCCGAACGTCCCATTGGCATCCAGCTCTATGGCGCCGACGCGGAGGCGATGGCGGAGGC
>JAOTWJ010000223.1 GCA_029862925.1 Gemmatimonadota bacterium | reverse complement strand
GGGTACGGCCCGTACGTGAACGTCTGGCTCGGGCCGATTGTGCCAACCGAGGTGCCGTCGATGGTCAGGTCGTAGGTGAGCGGAATGTTGGCCCCGCTGCTGGCCGTGGTGACCTCGATGCTGCCCGTCGTGGACGTGCACGTCACGGTGAACGTCGTTTGCGCGGTCTGCGGTGTGGTGCCCGACGCGACTGTGACCGTCCGTGGGTTGGGAGCCGCAACGGCGCAGTTCGCCGCCACGCCGGACAGCTCGACGGTGTGATCACCCACAGCCAGCGACGGGAACGTGAAGCTGCCGTTGGCGGGGATCGTCTGGGCGTTCCCTCCGTCCACGCTGACCGAGTACGACGTCGGGATGTTGGCGCCGCTGCTCGCGGCGGTGACCTGGATGCTGCCGGTGGTGGACGTACAGGTCACGTTGAAGGTCGCCTGCGCGGTCGCCCCGGCGGATACTGTGACCGTCACCGGGTTACTGCCCGAGACCGTGCAGTTCGCGGCCAGTCCCGAGAGGGTGACGGAGTGGCTGCCGGTCGCGAGATCGGGCACCGTCAGCGTGGCGTTGACGCCGACGGCCTGTCCCGTCCCGCCGTCGACGGCGGCCGTGTATCCGTTGGCGTCGAGCTCCGTCCCGGTGGTCTGGGTCGTGATCCGGATGGACCCCGTCGTCGGTCCGACTGGGGTCTCGCTGCCGCACCCCACGCCAAGCAGCAGGGTGAGTATGGCCACCGGCGTCAGCGCAGCATGAACATGTCGTGGGTGCATAGTCCCTCCCCCCTGATGCGACAGCGCAACAGTGATGCGGGTCGATGCTGTTTTGCCTAGCCTGCGAGCGGGTTCGAAGCAGAGGGTGCTTGACCGGATCCCGCGAGGCGTGATTCCCTGGAATCGGCGGCGTGCTTCACCGGATGGGTCAGCGTGCAACGGGAGGCGTGAATCCAAACTGAAGTTGCGATGAGGCGAGCGTGAAGGCGGGGAGACGATTCTCGCAGCGAGGATCGTGGCAAACAGGCGGCGCGGCCGTTACCGCGTTGGTTCTACACGATCAAGATGCGCTCGTGCCGACCTTCGCCAAGCCGTCGCGCTCGCTCAACATGGATGAAGAACATCTGAATCGGAGCAGGCGGCGGTTCATACTTTCATATTCGCGGGCCTGACGGGTCCGGCTGGTGCGGATTCACGGATGCGCCGGCGGGAGTCCCTCGATTCCCTGCGCGAGCGCGCGCGCCGCCGACCGGAGCTTGAGCAGCTCGCCGACGTCGACGCGGAGCTTCCCGCTCCCGAGATCCTCGGTCAGCCCCTGACAGATCTCGCGTGCGCGGCGCACACGGAACCGTTCTTGGAAGGCGCGGGCGTCGTCGGCGCTGCCCGCGCTCAACAGGCCCCACAGCCGCAGGCGCAACTCATCGACGGACGCCTTGAAGTCGGCCAGGACTTCGTGCGGCATGCCGTCTTCCCCCAGCCGGTCTTCGAAGGCCAGGAGTCGCTTGAGCAGCGCTGCCATCTCCGCGTGCAGATCGGACCGTGTCATGGCTCCCCCTTATTGCCCCCCCAGGATTCGAACCTGGATTCCCGGAGCCAAAGTCCGGTGTCCTAGCCATTGGACGAGAGGGCAGTGAAGTGCTGCGTTAGAACCTACCTAGTCCACGAGACCGCTGACAGGGGGACGAGTCGGCGGTCATTCCCTCTCTCGATGAAGCGAGTGACGCCGGACCGCGCGAGATCGCAGGGACCGTCTCCTCATTTCGGGCGAAGGCCCGGGAGCCTCCGATCACGAAAGAACGCCCACATCAGCCGCGTGGCGTCGATGCTCTGGCTGGTCGGTCCGGCAAACCACTCCGGGATCGGCTGGCCGCCGGGCCACGCATGTCCGCCGTCCTCGACCGCGTACAGCGCGACGCCCGCGTCGCAGTCGGCATCCGCGTACGCGCGAAGGGTGACGTCCGGCGCCACCATGGAGTCGTGCGGCGTCGCGGCGCAGCCGTTGCGGCGCGCCCAGGCCGCCACGAAGGTGGGTACGTCCGGGAACGCCATCGACGCCACCCATGTCGTACCGCCGTGGTAGGGTGTGATCGGGTCGGCCGTACCGTGAAACGCGATCACCGGCATCGGTCGGTCCTCCGGACACCAATCCCACGGGAGGAGGAGCGCGGACGCGACGAGCCCGACCGCGGCGATGCGATCGGCCAGCGTACACGAAAGCACGAACGCCATGCCCGCGCCGTTGGACAGACCGTTCACGTAGACGCGGGCTGGGTCGATGTTGTAGGCCACCTGCAGCGTGTCGATCAGGTCGGCGATGAACCGGACGTCGCGCGCCAGTCCAGGCCCCCGATCGGCGTGCCAGATCCGCGACCGGATCCGGCCGGCTCCGGCGGGATAGACCACCATGAACCCTTCTCGGTCGGCGAGGGCGTCCCACCGGCTGATGTCTCGCTGGTCCGCCGGCCACGATCCGGCGCCGTGCAGGCTGATGACGAGTGGCGTCGGCTTCGCTGGATCGAAGCTCCTCGGCACGTGGAGGACGTACTCCCGCACCTCGCCTTCGGAGACGAGCGAACCGTTGTTGCGGTTGTGGCGATGGTAGGAGATGGCATCCGCCAGCGCGAGCAGCAACGGCAGGCCGACGAGCAGCAGGACGATCCCCGCCACGGGGCCCCGTCCGCGGGTCGCCGTCACGACCGGTGGCGATTCCATGCGAGGGCGAGGGGCGCGGCGTAGAGTCGCGCTAGGGGAATGACGAGGACGGCGACCAGCATGAGAACGTAGCGGGGCGTCTCCCGCGCCGCGGCCATCCACGCGAGCAGCGCGTACAGGGCCGCGACTGCAACGAGCCAGCCTGCCGCTCCCCCGACCAGCGCGCGCCGGTCGGCCAGCCGCGCCTCGTCGAGCCGGGCCGTCACCCAGCCCACCGCGGCAAGCTTGAGACACGCCAGGGCGCCCAGGATCCAGGACCCCGCGTTCCACAGGGTCACCTGGACATCGCGGTGCCCGACGACCCAGTCGAACAGTGGGAGCGCGATCGCCAGGAACGCCAGGTTCACGCCCAGGTGCGTCTTCACGAGCCATGGCCGCCCGCCCAGGCCCACGTACATGCCGAGCACGAGTCGCTTCCAGGTGGCGGCGACGAGCATTCCCAGTATCAGGAGCGCGAGCGCGACCGTCCGCGCCGTTCCGATGATGTCGCGCATCCGGCGCGCGTGGTCGAGCACCACCGGCCACGTGTCCGACAGGCTGAGCGCCACGGGTATGGCGGCACCGACCAGCAGCCACGCGGCCAGGGTGGTCCGGAGCGCCACCCGGAGCTTGGCGGCTACGAGCGCCGCGCTGGTGAACGGGCGGGTCGCGAGGAACGGCGACACGCCGTAGGCCTCGGGGCCTCCCGGACTTGCCCTCGCCAGCCTGACCCCGACGAAGGCTGCCATCACCGGCGGGGTGAGTAGCGTGGCGGTCAGCGCCATGGCCACGAACGCGGGTGCGTCGCCGGCCACGAACAGCAGCGCGGACGCGACGGGAAGGACGATCGCCACCCATCCCGGCAGCGACCACCCGTGCTGTCGCCACTCGCTCCACCGCTGCGCCTCGGCCGCCGTGCCGAAGGGTCGGTGCCGGCCGCGGACTGCGTCCGCGCCACGCCGGAGCGCAGCTGTCGCTCCGCGCCATTCGGGCACGTCACCGCGGCGGGCCCTTGCGACGGCGGTCCGTGCGGCGACGAACGCGAGCGGAAGCTGGGGCGCGAGGATGGCCACCATGAGAGCGTCCGCGGCCTTGAGCTCGACCCCGACCACCAACACGATGTCCATGACCGTGAGCCATCCCACCGCGGCGACCACCCGCAGCCCGCGCACGGGATAGGCGGTCCAGTTCAGCACCTGCATCCACGC
>JAOTWJ010000006.1 GCA_029862925.1 Gemmatimonadota bacterium | reverse complement strand
ACCTCCCCCCGCATCGGAATCACCCGCGCTGCCGACTGGCCGCTCCGCTTCGTCCTCGCGGGGTCCCCATGGACGTCGCGCCCGGGACCAGCGGCCTGATCCCGGGCGCGACGCGTCCGACGGGCAGAGGCGGAGCTAGCGGATCCCGCCCACGTCCTCCCGGCGGCTGCCCAACGCCACCCGCAGGTACCCGGTCAGCACGTGCTGCTCGGAAGTGATGAGGAAGTCCCGTGCCGAGGGAATGAACTCGTACGTGCCCGCGAGGGCCAGCTGGCTGCCGAGGCGAAGTTGGAAGCCCACCATCAGGTTCCAGAACGCCCGCGTGGCGGCGTCCTCCACCAGAAACTGCGAGAAGTTCTGGTCCTCCGGCGTCGCGAACGTGCCGAGCGCCACCGGATCGGAGATCTGGTGGATCAACACCCCCGCGCCTGCGAGCACCTGCAAGTACCCCTTAAGCGGGATGGCCACCAGATCGGCCTTGAGGTACCGACCCTGGTCCCACTGCACGTCCCGGAACCCCGTCGCAGACGTGAAGTCGGCGATGCGACCGTTGGCGGGTGACGCCGGACCGTTGGGATAGAAGAGCTGGTCGTACGACAGGTACAGACCGGCCCGCTTGCCCGTGATGAACCAGTGGCCGCCCGCGCCGATCGCGAACTCGGTGCCGCCGCTGGTGGCGGTCTGGTAGGCGCCGATACTGCTGTGCACGCCCCAGAACCACATGTTCTGCCAGCCCGCCTCATCCTGCGCGCTGGCCGGCACGGTCACCGCCACGAGCAGCGCCCCAGCCAGAAGGACTCCCGGTAGTCTCCGCATCAGTCTTCCCCTCCGAGCGAGATGGGCGCGAGCTTCCGCCGCTGGCGCCGGCTCACGGGGCGGTCCCGAACAGGACCGCGTTGAACAGCAGTTTGAAGGTCGCGTGAGTCTGCCCCCGATGCTGGGGCCGGAACCCGATCAGCACTGCCCTGCCGCGACCGACGTCCACCTCCACCACTGCCGGCTGCCCGGCCACCCGCTCCGGCGCCTGCACGTAGCCGGACAGCAGCGGCGCCTCGGTGTAGCGCGCGACCACCCGCGCGGGCCGGGCGACGTCGAATGCCCGCGGGCCGTCCACGAACGCGGCCACCGAATCGGGCAGACCGGACCGGAGCCACAGGGCCCCGGGCGCAAAAACCACCCCGAAAATAGAGCCCGGCGCCGAAAAACGCGAGCCCTGAGCCTCGGACCCCTGATTCTCTAGGGCGTTGCGAACAGGGAGCTTAAGGGCCGAGACCGCGAAATCACTTGAACCGTCCAGCGCCACCAAGGTACCGCCCGCGGCGACGAATTCCGTGACGGCGCGCACACCGGCCGACCCCAGACCCCCCGCAAACCGTGGGGGAACGGCCTCCTCCGCGTGCCCCTCCTCGATGCTCTGGCGGCGGAGATCGGGCAGCAGCAGGACGTCGAAGTCCCGCCGCAGGTTGCCCGCTCGGAGGACGGAGTCGGTGACGGTCCGGTGCGGGATGTCGAACCGCTCCAGCACCCACCGGGTCCAGCCCTCGTCCATGCTGGCGGTCCACGGCCGGTAGAGCGCCACCCGCGGGAGTCGCCGGTACACGCGGCCGGCGGGCGTGAGCCCGTCGGTGCGCCACACGTCGAAGCCCGCCCGTTCCGCACGGGCCAGGATCGCCCGCTCGAGGGACGGCGGCGCGCTGTCCACGATGACCGTTCCCGCCGCCAGCGTGCCGCCGGCGATCACCAGCGGCCGCTCGGCGAGCCAGACCCGGGCCCCGGCCGCCAGGGCTTCCGCGATCGCGCCGCTTTCGGCGTTCGCCCGGTTGCCGAGTACGAGCTGCGGCCCGGCGCCGAACACCCGGCCCGGGAGCGGCACCACCGTGTCCACCGGTTCCGCCGCGGCCGCGACCAGCGTGTCGACGGTCTCGACCACGACTCCCATCTGCAGGCCGAGCGTCCAACCGGTCACGTCATAGGGCGGAATGGGCGGACCGCCGGGATACTCGCGGCGGTCCGGATAGCGCTGCGGTTCGAGCAGGTCCTTCACGTGGGCGCGGAACGGTTGCGCCAGCGGGATGATGAGCGTCCCCACCGGATACGCCACGCCGCCGGCAGCGAACGAGGCGGTGGCCCGCTGGATCTCGATCCCGGTCGCGAGCAGCAGGTTGGCGAGCAGGGCGGCGGCGCCGCGATCCCGCTGCGCCGGCGGGAGGAGAAACGCGGCCGGTGGGTCCGTGGTGCCGGCGGCGACCGCGCGTCGCCCAAGCGTCACGAAGCGCTCGACGAACTCCGTCCGCTGGGAGGCGACGAGCCGCAGGAGGCCCCGGGCCGCGAGCAGCTCGTACTCGACGATGTCCCGCAGGCGCCAGGGGCCGCCGGGCCACGGCGCCGGGTAGTTGACCCCCCGCGCGGGCTGGCGCAGCGAGTCGCTGGGGACGGCGGCCGGCGACGCCACCCGCGCGCTCGCCGCCTCGGAGAGGATGCCCACCATGTTGTGTCGCGCCGGCACGGTGCGGAACCCGCCGTGCCACCAGAGATCGAACCGCTGTTGGTGCGCGACCCCGGTCTTCCCGGCGTCGAGCACCGCCGTGGCCATCGCCGTGCCCGCGAGATTGATCGCCTGCACGAGCATCGGGTCGAGATTGGGGTTCACGGGATCGCTGAACGGCGGGACGAAGAGCCGCGCGCCCCGGTTCCCCATCTGATGGACGTCCCACACCACCTCGGGAAACCACTCGCGATACAGCACGCGGGTGAGCGCCTGCGTCTCCGCCTGCGTGAGCATGAACCAGTCGCGGTTGTTGTCGTGGCCCGCGTAGGGGTGGTACAGCCAGGGCAGGGGGCCGTCCTCGAACGGGGTGCCGCGGTATTGCCGGTACCAGTGGACGACCGTGTCGAGGCCGTCGGGGTTGGCGGACGGGACGATCAGCACGACCACGCTATCGAGGAAACGGCGCCACTCGGGATCCGTTGCGAGCAGCCACGCCAGCTCGAGCTGCATCTGGCTGGAGGCGATCTCGGTCGAGTGGATGTTGTTGTTGATCAGCACCACGGCGGGTTGGCTGCGGATCAAGGAGTCCGCCGTGGCCGTGTCCATGCGGCGCGGATCCGCCAGCAGTGCCTGCCCCTGCCGCAGGGCGTCGAGCCGACCCTGGTTGCGCGCGCTCGCGAGGGTCACCAGCAGCAGCGGTTTGCCCAGCGTCGAGCGGCCGATGGTGTCGAGCCGGACGACCGGCGACGCGGCGGCGAGCCGGCCCAGGTACCCGTGGATCTCGGCCCAATCGGCGAGCAGCGAGTCGGCGCCCGGGCGGAACCCGAGATGCTCCTCCGGGCTCGGCGGCTGGGCGCCGGCGCAACCGAGGAGGAGCGCCAGGAGGGCGCCGCGGCGCATGCTCACACCAAGCCGAGCTTCCGCCCCACCGTGGTGAACGCCGCCAGCGCGCGGTCCAGATCGTCGCGCGTATGCGCGGCGGAGACCTGACAGCGGACGCGCGCCTCGCCCTGCGGCACCACCGGGTAGCCGAATCCGGTCACGAACACGCCGGCCTCCAGCAGGAGCTCGCTCATCTGGATCGCCTTGGCGGTCTCCCCCAGAATCACGGGGATGATGGGCGTCTCGCCCGGCAGCGGCTTGAAGCCTCGCGCGATGAGCTGCTCGCGGAAGTAGCGCGCATTCTCGTGCAGCCGCGTGATCAACTCCGGGTGGGCTTCCAGGTGGCGTACTGCCGCGAGCGCGCTCCCGGCCACGGTGCAGGGGAGCGCATTCGAGAACAGTTGAGGCCGGGCGCGCTGAGTGAGGTAGTCGCAAACGGCGGCGGACGACGCCACGAATCCGCCGGCCGCCCCGCCGAGCGCCTTGCCGAGGGTGGACGTGAGGATGTCCACCTCGCCGAGCACCCCGCAGTGTTCGGCCGTGCCGCGGCCGGTTGCGCCGAGCACGCCCGTGGCGTGCGAGTCGTCCACGGCCACCACGGAGTCGTAGCGCCGCGCCAGCTCCAGGATGTCCGCCAGCCGGGCGATGTCACCCTCCATCGAGAAAACACCGTCGGTCACCACCAGGCGGGTGCGATGCTCGCGCGCGTCGCGCAGCTTGACCTCGAGGTCGGCCATGTCGCTGTGCTTGTAAACCGCGGTGTCGCACTTCCCGATCACCTTGGCCAGGCGGATGCCGTCGATGATGGATGCATGGTTCAGCTGATCGGAGATGACGATGTCCTGGTCGTTCAGCAGGGTGGCGAACAGGCCCTCGTTGGCGTTCCAGCAGGACACGTACGACAGCGAGGCCTCGGTGCCGACGAAGCGGGCGAGCGCGGCCTCGAGGTCGCGATGGATCGTGAACGTGCCGCAGATGAACCGCACGCTCGCCGTGCCGGCGCCGTAGCGGTCCAGCGCGGCCTTCCCCGCGGCCACCACCTCGGGCGTGTTGGACAGGCCCACGTAGTTGTTGCTCGAGAGGATGACGACCTCCCCGCGTCCCTCCATCGTGACGCGCGGGGCCTGCGGCGAGTCGAGGTGGTTCAGGCGCTTGTAGACGCCGTCGCGCTTGAACTGCTCCAGCTCCTGCGTGAGGCGCGTCTGAACGCCGGCATGCATGCGGGTCAGTCTCCGATTTCGAGAATCACCTTGCCCGCGGCGCCCGAGGCGATGGCCTCGAGGGCCTCGTCGATCTGTTCGAGCGGGAATCGGTGGGTGATGACGGGGGTGGGATCGAGACGGCCGGAGGAGAGGAAGGTACGCATCTGATGCCACGTCTCGTACATCCGCCGGCCGATCACGCCGTAGACGGTGACCCCCTTGAAGATGACGTCGTTCGACAGATTGAGTGGCACGGCGCCCTTCGGCAGGCCGAGCAGTTGCACGCGGCCGCCCAGCCGGACGGCTTTGAACGCCTGCGCGACGGCGGCCGGATGCCCGGACATCTCGCACACGATGTCGGCCCCCTCGCCGCCGGTCGCCTCCAGGATGCGGGCCACGACGTCGTCGTGCTGCGGATTGAGCAACACCTGCGCGCCCATGCCGCGAGCCAGCGCGAGCCGGGTTGGATTGATGTCGGTGCCGATCACGAGGGACGCCCCGGCGGCGCGGGCGATGCCCACCGCGAAGCAGCCGATCGGCCCGCAGCCGATGACCAGCACCACGCTGCCCGGCACCTCGGTGCCGGTGAGCACCGTGTGGAACGCGTTGCCCATCGGGTCCATGATCGCGCCGATCGTGGTCGGAATCTCGCCCAGCGCCATCACGTTGGTGGCGGGCATGGCGATGTGGTCGGCGAAGGCCCCGTCGCGGTCCACCCCAATGATGGACGTCCGCTGGCAAATGTGCCCGTTGCCGGTGCGGCACTGCCGGCAGTGCCCGCAGATGATGTGGCCTTCCGCCGTCACCAGCTGTCCGGGCGCGAACTCGTCACCGACGTCCTCGCCCACCTCCACGATCTCGCCAGCGAACTCGTGGCCGAGCGTCACCGGCGGCCGAATGCGGCCCTGCGCCCATTCGTCCCACTGCGCGATGTGCAGGTCCGTGCCGCACACCCCGGCGTGATGCACGCGGATCAGCACATCGGCTGCCCCCATCGTGGGCGCCGGTGCGTCGCACACTTCGAGACCGGGACCGGGTTGCAGCTTGCGGATGGTGCGCATGAGACTCCGGCGGAAGGGCGGTTGGACGGTTGGGCGGATGGACGCGTGGGTGAGTTGACAGAGTGGGGAGCGGGCCTCGCCGCGAGAGTCGAACCGCCCATCCGGCCATCCGTCCACCCGCCCGTCTCACCAGATGCTGCGCGTAAACCCGCCGTCCACCTGCAGCACGGCGCCGGTAATATAACGCGCGGGTTCCGACGCCAAGAACGCGATCGCGGCGGCCACTTCCTCGGGCTCGCCCATGCGGCCGAGGGGAATGTCCCCCACCAGCCCGGCCACGACCTCGGGGACGGTGCTGCCGCTCCGCGCGGCGCGGGCCGCCGCCAATTCCTCGGTGCGTGGCGTGCGGATGTACCCGGGTGCCACGACGTTCACCGTGATGCCCTCGTCGGCGACCTCGTCGGCCAGGGACTTCGCGAAGCCGTGCACGCCGGCGCGCGCGGTGCTGGACAGGATCAGACCAGCCAGCGGCTGGCGCGCCGCGATGCTCGTGAGGCAGATGATGCGTCCCCAACCGCGTTTGCGCATGATCGGCACCGCCGCGCGGCAGAGATGGATGGTGGACAGCAGGTTCAGCGCCAGCGCCAACGCCCAGTTCTCCGCGGGCGTGTCGTGAAACGGCGCGGCGGCGGGCCCGGCCGCATTGCAGAGCAGGATGTCGACCGATCCCAGCTCGTGCCGCACCCGCTCCACGAGCGCCGCCGCCTGATCGGGCACACTCACGTCGGCCCGGAACCCCACCACCTCGCGGGCCACGTGCTGGCGCACGTCCGCGACGGCCCGCTCGAGCCGCGCGGCGTCCCTCCCGTTCAGCACCACGCGACAGCCGGCGTCGGCGAGCGCCCGCCCGACGGCGAGGCCCATCCCGCTCGACGAGCCGCACACGAGCGCGACCCGACCGGCGATATGGAGATCCATGGAAGCCCCCTCGGCATCGAAGGGAAGACGTTACACCGTCGACGACACCTCGACGGCCTCGAGCCGGACCGCGCAGATCTTGAGCGCGGCCATCTTGGCATGCGGCTCCAGCACCGGGTTGGTGAGCAGATTGGCCGCCGCTTCCCGGAAATGGAACGGCACGAAGACCTGGCGCCGCGCCACCCGGTCCGACACGCGCACGGAGATGAGCAGGGAATTCCGCCGACTGGTGATGCGGACCGGGTCGCCGTCCGCCACGCCCAGTTCCGCCGCGTCCTCGGGATGGACCTCGACGATGGGAAGCGGCTCGCGCGCGTCGAGCCCCTGCGAGCGCCGGGTCATGGTGCCCGTATGCCAGTGATACAGCTGCCGCCCCGTGTTCATCACGAACGGGTACTCGGCGTCGGGCAGTTCGCTCGGCTCGACGTACTCCACGGCGTGGAACGTCGCGCGGCCGTCGTCGGTGGGGAACCGGTCGTCGAACAGGAACGCCGTGCCCGGGTGATCGTCGCCCGGCACCGGATACTGGAGCCCGCCGTGGCGCAGCCGCGGATAGGTGACGCCCTGCCAGGACGGCGCCACGCGGGCGATCTCCGCCATCACGTCGGCGGGACTGCGGAACGGCGTCGGCAGGCCCACCCGCGTGGACAGCTCGACGAGGATGTCCCAATCGGCACGGGCGTCGCCCGGCGGGTCGATCGCCTGATCGGCGAGCTGGATGCGGCGCTCCGTGTTCACGAACGTCCCGGTCTTCTCGGCAAAGGACGCCCCCGGGAGGACCACGTCCGCGTACCGCGCGGTCTCGGTCAGAAACAGGTCCTGCACCGTGAGAAACTCGACCGTCCGGAACCAGGCCTCCGCGTGCGCGATGTCGGGATCCGAGATGATCGGGTTCTCGCCCATGATGTACAGGGCGCGGATCGGCGACCCGTCGCGCGCCATCTCCGTCACCTTGAGCCCCGGGGTGAGCGAGATCGTCTCGGGGTCCACTCCCCAGGCGGCGGCGAACTTAGCGCGGTGCGCCGGATCCGCGACGGACTGATAGTCGGGGTAGACGAACGGAATCGCGCCCATGTCGGACGCGCCCTGCACGTTGTTCTGGCCGCGCACCGGCATCATGGCCGCGCCCCAACGCCCGATCATCCCCGTGGCGAGGATCAGGTTGAGGAGCGAGGTCACCATGTCGTGCCCGGTGAGGTGCTGGGTCAGGCCCATGGCCCACAGCGTGCTCGTGTTCGGGCCCCGGGCGTAGCACTCGGCCGCCTCCCGGATACGGGCGGCCGGAATGCCCGTGATGGTCTCGGCCCGCGCCAGCGTGTACGGGCGCACGGCCTCGCGCACCCGCTCGAAGCCGTGCGTGCGAGAGGCGATGAACGCGCGGTCTTCCAGGCCCTCCGCCAGGATGTGCTGCAGCATGGCGTTGTAGAGCGCCACGTCCGTGCCCGGCTGCATCTGGAGATGGATGTCCGCGCGCACGGCGAGCTCCGTGCGCCGCGGGTCGGCCATGATGAGCCGCGCGCCGCGGGCGTGCGCCCGCTTGATCGCCGCGCCGAACACCGGATGCGTCTCCGTGGTGTTCGCGCCCGCGATGAAGATGACGTCACAGGCCTCTTCGATCTCCCGCATCGAGCCGGACGCCGCCGCCGTGTTCAGGGCGTCCTGCATGGCCGACACGCTCGTCGAGTGGCAGAGCCGCGTGCAGTGATCGACGTTGTTCGTGCCGAACGCCCCGCGGAATAGCCGCTGCAGCAGGTAGTTCTCCTCGTTGGTGCACTTGGCACTCTGGAACACCGCCATCGCGTCGGCGCCGTGGGTGCGGTGGATCCGGGTGAGTTGCTGGGCCGCGAGCTCGAGCGCCTCGTCCCAGGTGGCCTCGCGGAACGGCTCGTACCAGGACGGGGGCGTGGCGGCGCGGTCCCGCGTGTCCTGCGTCACGCGCTCCAGCAGCGGCAGGTCGCGCAGCCGCTTCCCCTGCGCGCGCGGCGGCGCGGGCGGCTTGGGCTGGCCGCCCTCTTCCGTCATGGTCTGCCACGGGCCGCCGCGCCGCCGCGCGCTGGTGGGCCCGGTCCACACCCAGCGCCCGTCGCGCCGCTCCCACCCGCGCCGGATGAGCGGCGTCGTCAGGCGATCGCGGTGCTGGGTGAAATCGTAGCCGAATCGGCCTTTGACGCACGTCGAGCCGTCGTTGGGGGTGACCTCGTCGAAGCTCGGCGACGTGACCCGCGCGACCGTGTTGTCCTTCACGTGCAGGTCCATCTGACACCCGACGCCGCAGTACGGACACACCGAGCGGACCACGCGATCCGGCGCGACGCGCGCCGTGCCGAAGCGCTCCTTGGGCATCACCTCGAAGATCGCGCCGGTGGGACAGACCCGGACGCATTCGCCGCACCAGGTGCAGGCCGCCTTGTCGGGGTCGCCGTCGGCGCCGACGATGATCTGGGTGCGGTCACCGCGGAATGCCACGTCGAGCACGCCGACCACCTGGATATCCTCGCACGCCCGCACGCACCGCGTGCACAGGATGCAGAGGCTCATGTCGTGGGCGATCATCGGGTCGCCGGGCCGCTCGTCGCCCTCGCGCAGCGGGAGCGCGTGGTCCGCCACCGGGCGCGGCGTGACGTCGCACTGCACGACGTACTCCTCGAACTCGTTGCGGGGCTCGGCCCGCCCGCCGTCGAGCAGATGGTCACCGGGGTAGCGCTCGAGCAGCAGCTCCAGCACGCCGCGCCGCGCCGCCACGGCGTCCGCCGACGCCGTCTGGATCCGCATCCCGTGCTCGACGGCCGTCGCGCACGCGGGGAGCAGCTTGCCTTGGCCCTCCACGGTCACCACGCAGATCCGGCAGTTCCCGACCACGGGGAGCTTGGGATACCAGCACAGCGTGGGGACGGCGATCCCGGCGGCGCGCGCGGCCTCGAGGATGGTCGCGCCGGGCGCGGCGTCGATGCGGGTGCCGTCGATGTGGAGGCTGGGCATGATCGGGAATATTGCGCCCGGCCGCCGGGCCGGCGCAATGCCGGAGGCGCTACGGTTTGATGGCGACGAACCAGCGCGACCCGTTGCGCGTGCCGCGCTCCACCTGCCACCCGGTGTAGTGCGCCAGCAGGGCGTCGGGGGCCAGGGACCGCACGTCGGACCGCTGCTCGACGGGCAGGACGAGGTGCCGGCCCCGCTGGCACGTGCGCTCGCGCAGGGCGTCCATGGCGCGGATCCGCACCGGCGCCTCCAGGCCCGTGAGCGCCGTCGGCTCGAGCACCACGAGCGAGGGATCCACATCGGGGAACCAGTCGCCGAGAGCCACGACGAGAGCCGTGACCCGGGTGGCCAGCGCCTCCTGGGCGGCGCGGGTCTCGATGGCGTCCACGCCGTGCAGCGACTCGGCGATGGCCACGACATCCACCTCGTGCGCCGCGAGGTAGAACGCGGCCCCGGCCGCGCCGGCGCCGACGACGAGCGCCGTCTCGCCGGGGGGCACCCGCTGCGCGAGATCCTTGAGGGGGACGTCGGCGGGCAGACCCCAGTGCGTCAACTCGCGCTGCGCGCGGCGCATGCGCGTGTGCCGGTCGCGCCACCGCCGATACGTCGGCAGGCGCAGGCGCCGGATGATGAGCCGATCCACGTGCTCGAGCATGAGGACTTCGGTCAGCACCAGCTGCCCTTCGGGGCCCAGCTCGAGCTCCCGCACGGCTTCGTCGGCGAGCGAAAGCAGCTGCTCGCGGGAGAGCTGCTCCTTGTAGTCCTCGATGCGCTGCAGGATGAACTCCTCGTACTCCTGACGGAGCGAGAGCGGACGGCGGCGACGCCGTTCGGGGAGGGGTTCGCTCAGCACGTGGCGCGGCGTCGGGAGGGGCTCAAGGCCCTCGACGAGGGCATCCTGCAACCTCGCGCGGGTGGGGGCGGGTGTCAATTGGCGGACGGACGGACGGACGGACGGAAGGAAGGACGGAAGGACGGAAGGAAAGGTGTCGATCGGGGCGGAATCGGTTACAGGGTGTAAAGCGGCCGCGTCAATTTGGCTGGTATGATGCCCTACGAACGCCTCGAAGCGTGGCGAGTCAGTTACGAATTGGCATTGGCGGTCTATGACGTCACCAGGACGTTCCCGACCGAAGAGCGCTATGGACTTGCCTCGCAGAGCCGCCGAGCCGCCTTTTCCGTTGTCGCGAACATCGCCGAAGGCTCGGCAAGGCGTGGTCCGCGCGAGTTTCGTCGGTTCCTCGATATCGCCTTGGGGTCACTCGCAGAACTCGCGTGCGCACTCCGACTGGCCCGTGATCTTCGGTTGATTGACGACGTTTCCTACGCCCGGTTGGACGATGTGCGGAACTCAGCTGGGAAGCTCGTATGGGGCTTGAGCGCGTCGATGCGAAGTCAGGGGACCCGGTAGCACCGAAGCGGGATCCGACCCCTGCCGTCCGTCCGTCGTTCCGTCCCTCCGTCTTTCCGTCTTTCCGTCATCCCACCCGCACCACCGCCCCCTTGAGGTACCCCGTCTCCGGCACCGTGAGCAGCTCGGGGTGATCGGCGGGCTGCCCCAAGACGCGTTCCAGCATCACGCGGCGGCCGCTGTCGGCGGCGGCGGCGGCGAGCATGGTGAGGAACATCGAGCGCGACACGTGGAAGGAGCAGGAGACGGTGAACAGCCGGCCGCCCGGGGCCAGCAGCTTGAGCGCGCGCAGGTTGATCTCCTTGTAGCCGCGCAGCGCGGCGGGGACGGCTCCCCTGTCTTTCGCGAACGCGGGCGGATCCAGCACGATCGTGTCGAATGGCTCCCGCGCGCGCTCGAGGGTGCGCAGCACGTCGAACGCGTTGCCCTCCTGCCAGCGGACGTGTGCCACTCCGTTGCGCTCGCGGTTCCGTTCGGCCGCGGCCAGCGCGTCCGCGCTCGCCTCGATGCCGAGCACCTCGTCACAGTGCGCGGCCATGTGCAAGGCGAAGAGGCCGTGGTAGCAGAAGGCGTCGAGCGCGCGGCCCCGCGCCAGTTGTCCCATCAGCGCGTGGTGCTCGCGCTGGTCGAGGAACGCGCCGGTCTTCTGGCCGGTGTGCGGGGCGGCGACGTATCGGATGGTGCCTTCGGTCACCTCCACGGCGTCGGGCACCTGGCCGCGCACGGGCTCCACGGCGAGCGGGAGCCCTTCGTGCCGCCGCACGGAGGTGTCGTTGCGGAGCAGGATGCCGCGCGGGGCGAGCACGGTCTCGATGGCCGCGAGCACGTCGTCGCGCGCGGCCTCGAGTCCGGCCGAGAGGAGCTGGGCCACCACGTAGTCGCCGTACCGGTCCACGATGAGGGACGGCAGGCCATCGCCTTCGCCATGGACGACCCGGTACGCGGTGGCGGGGGGTGTGAGGCCGGCCCGGCGGGCGAGCGCGTCGGCCAGCCGGTCGCGCCACCAGTCGGCGTCCACCGGGCGGTCGTCCGCGGTGAGGCGCCGCAGCCGGATCTCGGAGCGCGGGCTCCACAGCGCCCGGCCGAGGAAGCGGCCGCGCGCATCCGTGACGCGGACGATGCCGGCGGGGGCGTCGCCGTCGGCCACGTCCGAGCGGTAGATCCAGGGATGGCCCAGCCGCCAACGGCGCGCGCCGCGCGGTGCGACGACGATGGTGGCTTCGTCGCTCATGGCGAGCGGTCGCCCCGCCGCGTCGTCTGCGTATGTTTTGGTTGTGGCCCGCGCAACGAGACTCCGATGTCACTGGACGTTCGCCTGATCGCCATTCTGGATCCCGTTCCGCTGGGGGAACGCGCGCTCGACGCCGCGCGCGCCGCGGAAGCGGGGGGCGCCACGATCCTCCAGGTGCGCATGAAGGATAGTCCGGCCGACGACCTGCTGCGTTGGACCGACCGGCTGGTTAAGGCCCTCACGATTCCCGTCATGGTGAACGACCGCGCGGACGTGGCGTGGCTCGCGGGCGCGGCGGGGGTGCACCTCGGCGCGGACGATCTCCCCGCGGCGCGCGTGCGGCGGCATTCCCCGTCGCCCTTCGCGGTCGGCGTGTCGGTGGGAATACCGGACGAAGCCGCAGCGGTGCAGAGCGCCGACGTGGATTACTGGAGCATCGGGTCGGTCTATGCCACGCCCAGCAAGCCGGACGCCGGGGCGCCGATCGGGGCGGCCGGCTTCCGCGAGTTGGCGTCGCGCGCGCCGCGCGGCATGCCGTGCGTGGCGATCGGTGGGATCACGGTCGAACGCGTGCCGGAGTTGCGAGGCGCCGGCGTCGCCGGGGTCGCCGTGATCGGCGCCATTTTCGGGGCGGTGGATGTGGAGCGGGCGGCGCGCTTGCTGCGGGACGCGATGGACGCGCCGCGGAGATTGAGCGGCGAGGGAGTGGGACAGTAGAAGGCAGTAGTGCACGCTGGGGGCTTGCCGTTGTGAGCCAGTCGTTGCGATACCGAGGAGGGGCGCTCGTGGTCCTGGTTGGCGCCGCGCTGTGCTGGGGGCGGGCGGCGCCAGCTCAGGAGCTCCCGGAGCTCCGGCTCCCGCAAGGCCGCGAGATCACCAAGCCCCGGTCCCGCGGTAGGTCGCGGCCCCGCTGCACCGATGACTATGACGTTGACTTCGTCATCCTCGCCCCTTGAGGGGCGCGCGGGTTCCGATCTGGCGACCTCTGCTCTCCGGTCCCTCGTAGGATCCGGCTGAATCACTCGGTTACCGCCCCCGTTCCGCCCGCACCTCCCGCGCGGCGGCGAGATGCTCGGCCAGCGTGCGCGAGAAGATGTGCTGGCCGTCGGCCCGCGCCACCAGGAAGAAGAAATCGGTCTCGGCCGGATACAGCGCCGCCTCGAGGCTCTTGGCCGAGGGTTGACCGATCGGTCCGGGCGGGAGTCCGTCAACCAAGTACGTGTTGTACGGTGAGCGGAACTCGTAGTCGCGCTCGAACAGCCGGCGCCGGCGGCCCAGGGCGTAGATGACCGTTGGGTCGGCCTGGAGCCGCCAGCCGGCCCGCAGCCGGTTGTGATAGACCGACGCCACGTACTTGCGGTCGGCGTCGTGCCGCACCTCGCCTTCGATGATCGACGCCAGGGTCACGACCTGCTGCCGCGTGAGCCCGATGGAGTCCAGTCGGCGAGTCCAGGCCGGGCGCCAGCGACTCTGAAACTCATCCACCATCTGGCGCACGATGTCGCGCGCGTTCGCGTCGACCCGCGCGTAGTACGTGCTGGGATAGAGATAGCCCTCGAGCGTGGGAATGTCGGGCCCGATCTCATCGCGGAGCGCCGAGTCGCGCGCGGCAGCGAGGACGCTCTCCGCCGGTACGCCGAGCTGCCGCTGGATCTGGGCCGCGACCTCGCGGAGCATGAGTCCCTCGGGCACCACCAGTCGCTGAAACGCCGTGGCGCCGGACGTGAGGGTCGCCAGCACCTCCCGCACCGGCCGATCGCGGTGCAGGTCGTAGATGCCGGCGTGAATCGCGCGCTCCTTGCGCAGCAGCTTGGCCCAGAGGCGGAACCGCCCCGGGGACTCGATGATGTCGTGGGCCGCCAGGGTGTCGGCGATGGCGGCGAGGCTGGCCCCGCGGGGAATCGTCACCCGGACGGGCTCACCCGTCGGCGGACCCGCGCCGCACGCCGCGAGCAGCAGCGTCAGCGCCAGGGCGCGACGCATCACGCGCGTTGCCGCTCGAGATACAGCTGCAGCAGCACCGTCGCCGCGCGCTGATCCAGGTCCACCCCCCCCGTGGCCCCGCGCGCGGCCCCGCGCGGCTCCGCCTCTCGGGCACGGGCCGTGGTCATCCGTTCGTCCATCAGGACCACCGGGAGCCCGGTCTTCTCGGCGAGGAGCTCGGCCACGGCCCGCGCGGCCCGCGCGCTCGGGCCCTCCGCGCCGTCCTCGTCGAGCGGGAGCCCCACCACGATGCCGACGGGCTGGAGGGCGTCCAGATGGTGGCGCAGCTGCTGCAGGGGAAAGCGACGGCCGGCCCGGCGCCGCAACGTCGCCAGCGGCTGCGCGATCGTGCGCGTGGGATCGGTGACGGCGAGCCCGATGCGCTTCTCGCCCCAGTCCACGGCGAGGAGGCGGCCGGTGGGCGGAAGGGTGGGTGGGCGGTTCGGCGGTTGGGCGGTCGTTCCGGGATCGGCGTCACCATCCGCCGATCCGCCGATCCGCCGATCCGCCGCCGTCATCATCCCTGCTGCATCGAGGCGTAGAAGTCCTTGTTGTTCTTCGTCCGCTTCATCCGCTCGAGGAAGAACTCGATCGCCTCGACGGTCGGCATGTCCGCCAGGAAGTTGCGGAGCAGGTAGACCTTGTTCAGCTCTTCCTTGTCGAGCAGCAGCTCTTCCTTCCGCGTCGAGCTGCGCTGCACGTCGATCGCCGGGTACACGCGGCGGTCGGCGATCCGGCGGTCGAGCACCACCTCCATGTTGCCGGTGCCCTTGAACTCCTCGAAGATCACCTCGTCCATCCGGCTCCCGGTCTCGATCAGGGCCGTCGCGATGATCGTGAGCGAGCCGCCGCCCTCGATGTTCCGCGCCGCCCCGAAGAAGCGCTTGGGCTTCTGCAGCGCGTTGGCGTCCACGCCGCCCGAGAGGATCTTGCCGGAATGCGGCACGACCGTGTTGTGGGCACGCGCCAGGCGGGTGATCGAGTCGAGCAGAATGATCACGTCCTTGCCGTGCTCCACCAGCCGCTTGGCCTTCTCGATCACCATGTCCGCCACCTGCACGTGCCGGTCGGCGGGCTCGTCGAACGTGGACGAGATCACCTCGGCCTTGACGTTCTCCTCCATGTCCGTCACCTCCTCGGGCCGCTCGTCGATGAGCAGCACGATGAGGGAGGCTTCGGGGTGATTCTCGGTGATGGAGTTGGCGAGCTTCTGGAGCACCATGGTTTTGCCGGCCTTGGGAGGCGAGACGATCAGGCCCCGTTGCCCAAACCCGATCGGTGACAGGATGTCCATCACGCGGGTGGACAGGTCGCCATCCTTACGCTCGAGCCGGATGCGGCGGTCGGGATAGCGCGGCCGCAGGTTGTCGAACGCGATCCGGTGCTTCGCCTTCTCGGGCTCGTCGAAGTTGACCCGCTCGACCTTGAGCAGAGCCAGATAGCGCTCGCCCTCCTTGGGCGGCCGCACCTGGCCGAGCACCGTGTCGCCCGTACGCAGATCGAACCGCTTGATCTGGCTGGGGCTCACGTAGATGTCGTCGGGGCCGTACAGATAGTTCCAGTCCTGGCTGCGGAGGAACCCGTACCCCTCGGGCAGGATCTCGAGCACGCCCTCACCGCGCAGCACCGTGTCCGAATCGAGCAGCGACTGCTCGATCCGGAAGATCAGGTCCTGCTTGCGCATGCCGGAGTAGTTGGTGATGTTGAGTTCTTCGGCCATCGCGTGCAGTTCCGCGACGGATTTCCTCTTCAATTCGGCGATGTCCACGGCGGGACTCCATCAGGTGGGAACGCGGTACGGGGTCTGTACCCTCGGCGAAGCGCCAGCCCCGGTCAGGGGCAAAACTGCGGAGTGTCGTTGGGGGTCAGA
Source organism: Gemmatimonadota bacterium (assembly GCA_029862925.1). Classification (GTDB taxonomy): domain Bacteria; phylum Gemmatimonadota; class Gemmatimonadetes; order Gemmatimonadales; family GWC2-71-9; genus JAOTWJ01. The sequence continues at coordinate 41,870 of JAOTWJ010000006.1, read as the reverse complement.
ACGTTACAAGATGTGAAGCGGTCTGATAATAGACCGTCGCCGGGATACCGTCAAGAGGCCGCGTGACTTCCCTCGCCCCGTTCCTCGCCTTCTGGCGCACGACCGTCGCCCGAGACCGGGAGATTGTCGAGGCCGTGGTGCTCCCCGAGCATCGCGGTCCCTCCCCCGACCTCCGGCGCGCCCTCGACACGTGGCCGGGGGTGGTCTACTGGGCCTCCGGCGCCGATGCCGGACGCCTGGTGCTGGTTCGGGCCCTCGCCGCCGCCCAGCGCGAGCGCTGGTGGCTCCATATCGCCCTGTTTCTCGTCACGTTCGTCACCGCCCAACTCGGCGGCGCCATCCTGCTCGGCGGGTCCGCGCACACGCTCCCGTCCCTGCAAGGTGGGTGGTCGGCGATCGCGGGAAACGTCGCCGCGTGGCTCCAGGAGAGCGTGATCGGTCTGCCGTTCGCCATGGCGCTGCTCGCCATCCTGCTGGCCCACGAGATGGGGCACTACCTCGCCGCCAAGCGCTACGGGATCAACGCGTCGCCGCCCTACTTCCTCCCAGCTCCGGTCGAATTCAACTTCGCCGGCACGTTCGGCGCGTTCATCCGGTTGCGCAGTCCGGTCGTGGACCGCCGGCAGCTGATGGACGTGGGCGCCGCCGGGCCGCTCGTGGGGTTCGGGGTCGCCCTGCTCATGCTCGTGGTGGGATTCCAGCAGTCGCTGCTGGTGCCCCCCGGCACCTATGACGCGCCCATGGTGATCGAGCTGGCTCGCGGACCGACCTGGCTGCTGGGCGACTCGCTCGTCACCTGGGGCGTGCGCGACCTGCTGGTGGGTGAGGGGACACTCGTGCTGCATCCGCTCGCCGTGGCCGGGTGGATCGGCATGCTGGTCACCGCCCTGAATCTCGTGCCCCTGGGCCAGCTCGACGGCGGGCACATCCTCTACGCGCTGTTCGGCGAGCGGCAGCGCCATGTCGGCGTGCTCGCGTTCATCGGGTTGCTCGTGCTGGGGCGCTGGTACTGGCCGTGGTGGATCTGGGCGGCGCTGACCCTCGTGCTCGGCGGCGGGCGCCTCGCGCACCCACGCGTGCTGGAGCGGATGCGACCGCTGCCGCTCAGTCGCGTGCCCATCGGGCTCGCCTCGATCGCCCTGTTCGCGATCACGTTCGCGCCGATCCCACTGTCGTTCTGAGACGCCTGTCGTCTTGCCGTCTCGCCGTCGGCTGGTGTCGCACCGGCGCCGCGCGTGGCGCGCGTCCGCCGCGTTTGCCGGCCAAAATCGGCGCGGCCAGCGGGCGTGGCAGGATTGCGTAAGTAGCTTGAGAGACTATATTTGCGCAAACCGGCGGAGATGTGGATGCCTGCACAAACTGCCCGTTACGGCCAGCCCGATCCGCACGAGCCGGTCGTTCATGAACTGCCCCCGATTCGGGTTGGCGGGATGGACGTCGCCGTGCGGCTCGTCGTCCGACGGGCAGAAGACGGAACGTGGCGTGGGAGGTTGCTTTTCGGGCCGGACGACGCGACCGTGGCCCCGGCGACGGCCGAGATCTTCTACGGCCCCAGTGAAACGGATTTGTGGGAGGCGGTGCGGGACCTCCGCGAGCACCACGTGCGCGACCTGTATCGCTCCGTGAAGGAGTAAGCGTGGCCGACGACCCCGCGGATCGCATTCGGCGCCTGCGCCACGACCTGTCGAATCCCCTGTCTGCCCTCTTGGCCGAAACGCAGCTCCAGCTCCTGAACGCCGAGCAGCTTCCGCAGGACGCCGCCACGGCGTTCCGGGAGATCGAGAAACTCGCGCAGCGCATGCGCGACATCCTGCACGCGCTGTCCTGACCCAACCGCCGGCTGCCGTTCGGCGGTCGGCACGGATCCTGCCTTCCCAGGGGGCCGTGGGGGCGTGCTTGACGCCTAGCGGCGGCCGCCTGCATGTTCTCCGGACCTCGTTGGCGCTCCAGCAGCTGAGCGCTCATGGACCCCCCGGGAGTGGACATGACTCTCCGTTCTCGCCTTCCCGTGCTTGCCCTCGGTGTGAGTGTGCTGGCATGCGCGCCGCAGCCGCCGACGCCCGTGTCGCCGGCGGACGTCTCGGAGCTCGCCGGCCGTGTGGCCCGCACTCCGAACAACGGCGAGCTGGTGCTGCGGTACGCGGCGGCGCTCCAGGCAGCCGAGCGGTGCGACACCGCGGTCACCGTGGCCCGCCGCGGCATGACGCTCGCGCCGCGGAGCGCGGTCGGTCCGCTTGTCGTGGGCCACTGCCACGAGCGAGCGGATCGCTTCGACGACGCGCTGGCCGTGTACCGGACCTTCCTGTCCAACAATCCGGATGGCCGCGGAGTCGCGGCGATCCGGTCGCGCGAGCTGCTCGCGTCGCGCGGCCTCGCGACGCAGCGCGCGCGCCAGGCGTTGGCCCGAGAGACCGAACTGGCCGCCGAGCCGGCGGACCCGCAGACGGTGGCGGTGTTGCCGCTCACGATTGCCGGCGACTCGAGCTACCAGCCGCTCTCGCGCGGCCTCGCGCAGATGCTCACGTCCGACCTGGCCCTGCTGCGCCGGTTCCGGATGGTCGAGCGTCTGCAACTGGGCGCCCTGCTCGACGAGATGGCCTTGAGTCGCACCGGTCGGGTCGAGGAGGCGACGGCGGTGCGAATGGGACGCCTGCTGCGGGCCGGCCGCATGGTGCAGGGCCTCGCGGCGATTCCCCCCGAGCAGAGCGTGCGGCTGGAGGCGTCCGTGCTGCTCGGCAGCGGCGAGGTGACCACGCCCGCCGCGGCCAGCGGGCGCTTGCCGGACCTGCTGCGCCTCGAGAAGGAGATCGTCGTCGGGCTCGCGTCGCGCATGGGCTACACGCTGTCCGAAGCGGAGCGGCGCGCGATTCTCGAAAACGGGACGCAGAACCTCGCGGCATTCCTCGCCTACTCGCGAGCCCTCGAAGCCGAGGACAACGGCGACTACCAGGCTGCGGCCGCGTACTACGCCGAGGCCGTGCGGCAGGATCCCGGCTTCCGGGCGGCGCGGGAGGGCTACCAGGCCACGACCTCCCTGCCCGAGGTCCGGGCGGCAGGGCCGGGTGACGTGACGGTGCTCGCGTCGGGGACACCGGAGCCCGCGACGCCGAGCGTCGCGGAACCGTCGCTGACGTCGGCGATCGGCACGTCGGTCGGCGATCTCGTCCCCACGATTGCCGACAAGACTACGGCCATCGCCAACCCGGTGCAGGAGGCGATCAAGACGACCATCGCGCAGCCGCCGCCGCCAAGCGTGGTGCCGCCGTCCACGCTGATCGGGACCATTCGCATCGTGTTCAGGCTGCCATGACCCGCGCCCTTCTCTTCCTGTCGGCGGCCGCGTGGCTGCTGGGCGCGGGCCCGGCGTCCGCGCAGGTGACCTCCCGCATTCGAGCGTCGGGCTTCTACGAGCGGTACACGTTCGATTCCGGCCCGCGCATCTCCGAGCTCACCGTGCCGGTGGGCGTGGACGTGTCGGTCGGCCGGTATCTGGATGTCACGCTCTCGACCGGGTTCGTGGCCCTCGACCTGCGCGGCGACGATCCCGCGTTCGAGGAGAAGCTCTCGGGAGCGCTCGACACGGAGCTCCGCCTTGGGGTGAATCTCATTCCAGGACGTCTCATCGCCATCGTGAACGGGGCGGTGCCGACGGGGATCAAGTCGGTCGACACGGGCGACGTGGCCATTCTCGTCGCGCTCTCGAGCGATGTGATCGGGTTTGCCGTGCCCACGGTCGGCTCGGGAGGAACGGTGGGCGGCGGCCTGGTCGGTGCGCTCCCGCTCGGGAAGTTCGCGCTCGGACTGGGCGCGACCTATTCGTATCCGCTGTCGTATCAGCCCCTCGTCGGCAGTGCGGACGAAGTCAAGCCGGGCTCCGAGGTGCGCGCCCGGGCCGGCATCGAAGGCCCGCTCGCGCGGCAGACCTACCTGCGGGTCGCGGGGGTCTTTGCGTGGCGTGACAAAGACGAGTTGGGCGGGGTCACCCAACCCGGCGTCGGCAGCCGCCTGATCGGGTACGTCGAGTTGGGCCAAGGGTTCGGCAACACGCAGCTCACCGTCTACGGCTTCGACGTGTATCGCGGCGGCCCCCGCACCGAGGGGACCGGCGTGGGGTTGGCGGTGTTGCCGAAGGGCAACCTGCTGGCCGGCGGCTTCCGCGTCTCGATCCCCGTCAGCCAGTCGTTCTCGGTGGCGCCCCGCGCCGAGTACCGCTACGCCACCGCCGCGCCCGACACGGCCTCGGCGCTGGAGAAATCGGGATCGTCGTTCCGCGTCGGGTTGGATCTCCGCCAGGTGATCACACCGAAGGTCTCGCTGGCCCTCGCGGGAAGCGGCGTGTTTGGCGACGTGATGCAAGGCACCACGGCGGTCGACTTCAGCGGCTTCCGTGCGGGCCTGGTGTTGGAGGTCAGACCCTAGCGGCGCTCGCGCCCTTGAGCGCCCCGGGCCCGTCTCGACGCACGGAACACGCGGCGGGACGGGCCCTTCGCGTGAGCAGTATCTTGCAGCGCTATGGGACAGGCACCCCCGCTCTGGCCTCGGGAATACGGCGCCTATGCGGAGTTGGGATTCCCGCTGCTGACGGCCTTTCTTCTCGCGGGCCCCACGATCGCCGGGGTGGCCTTCGCCGCGGCCGTGAGCTGCGGGTTTCTGCTCTACGAACCCCTGCTCGTCGCCCGTGGGGCGCGTGGCCGGCGCCTGCAGGAGGCCGCGGCGCCGCGGGCCCGGCGTCGCATCGTCCTGCTCGTCGCCGGGGGTGCGGCAGCCGGACTCGCCGCCTTCGCGACCGCCCCGCCGGCGGCACGTCTCGCCGCCCTCGTTCCGGGCGTCTGTGCCGTGCTGGTCCTCTTCCCGGTGCTGCGCGGCCGGCCCAAGACGCTCGGGACGGAGCTCGTCGTGGCCACCGCGCTCGCGGCGATGCTCCCCCCGGTGGCCCTTGCCGGTGGGGCGACCCCGACCCACGCGGCGCAGCTCACTGCGGTCTGGCTCGCGAGTTTCTGGCTGACGACGCTCGCCGTGCACGCCATCAAGGCGCGCGCCAAGCCGGAACGGAGAGCGCCCTGGACCGTTGCCGTCACACCGGTGCTGGCGCTCCTCGTGATTGTCGGCGGGTTATTGGGTGCCGCGAGCCAGGGGGTGCGGCCGCCGCTCGCGTTGGCGCTGCTGCCGCCGGCGTTGGTGGTGCTCGCGGCGGTGGCGCTCAAGATCCACCCCAGGCACCTCCGCCGGGTCGGCTGGACCCTCGCCGGCGCGAACGGCGTGACGCTCGTGCTCCTGCTGCTGGCCTGAGACGCGGGGGACGGTCCGACCGCATGCGCCGCGAGACCCGGGCCGACCCCGTGCTCACCGCCCGGGCGGCACCTCGAGCGGGGGTACCGAGTCGGCAGGGACGTCCAACAGGTCAGCGAGCCCCACGCGCGCCAGTTGCAGCGGCACGGCGAGCCACAGCAGGTCGCGCTCGCGCAGGAACACGTAATGCACCTGCCGGAGGCCGAAGACGCGGTGGACTTCCGTGTTCACGATCTGCTGCGTCTCGTGATGGCCGAACTCGGGCGTTCCCTCGCTGAGCCGCGCCGCCATCGCCGTCAGCGCGGCATCGGCATCCTCGTCGCTGGCGTAGCGGCTGAGATAGAGCGTGGCCTGCAGGCCGTGCGAGCCGTACAGACCCACGGCGCTCGTCACCGGGGCGACGGCCGTGCCGTGCAACCGATCGATGGCGCCGGCCGCGGTGTCCCCACCAACGGACTCCACGAGGGGCAGTTGGTGGATGGTCGCGGGCAGGCCCGCGGCAGTCCCGTGAGTGCGGGGCTCCTGGGCGCACACCGCCACCGCGGTCCCGAGGAGGGTCACGATCAGCAGGGTGCCGAGACGGGATGTGGGCAGCATGCACGTACTCCGGGTCGGTGACCGGCGGGCCGATGCAGGGCGTCTCGGGTAAGATACCGGGGCGACCCGCCCCCGAAGGGCGGGTCGCCGCGAGCAAAGTTGATTCACGGCACGCGCCCGTGCCTCGACACCGCTGACCGTCCATGACCGAACCGTCCCAGCCTCCCGAACCCGTGCTCGCCGGCCGCTACGCGCTCGGCCGCGAGATCGGCCGTGGCGGCATGGCGACGGTCTACCGGGCGCACGACCATCGGCACGACCGGCCGGTGGCCGTCAAGGTGCTGCGTCCGGAACTCGCCACCTTCGGCTACCATCCCGACCGGTTCCTGCGCGAGATCCGGTTCGTCGCCGGGCTCGTGCATCCCAACATCCTGCCGCTGCACGACTCCGGCGAAGCGGACGGCATGCCCTTCTACGTCATGCCGCTCGTGGAGGGCGAGACGCTGCGCGCGCGGCTGGATCGGGATGCCCGGCTCCCCGTGGCGGAGGCCGTGCGCATCGCGCGGCTGGTAGCCGGCGCCCTGGATTACGCGCACCGGCGCGACGTGCTACACCGGGACGTGAAGCCCGAAAACATTCTGTTGCACGAGGGCCAGCCGCTCGTCATGGACTTCGGCGTCGCGCGCGCCATCTCGGTTTGTTGCGATGACCTGACCGAGGCGGGACTCGCCATCGGCACGCCGGCCTACATGAGCCCCGAACAGGCCAGCGGCGAGGAGGGGCTCGACGCGCGCAGCGACGTGTATGCCCTGGCCTGCGTGCTGCACGAGATGCTCGTCGGCCAGCCGCCGTTTGCCGGCGGCTCGGCCCAGGCGACCATGGCGCGCCAGGTCACGGCGAGCCCGATGCCCGTACGGGTCACGCGTCCCGAAGCGCCGGCGGCCCTCGCGCATGTCCTGGAGCGGGCACTGGCCAAGGCGCCGGCCGACCGCTTCGCCACGGCGGCCGAGTTCGCGCAGGGCCTCGAGGACGCCATGCGCGTCCCCGCTGGGCTGCGGCCGCTCGACCCGGGCCAGCCGCTCACGATTGCGGTGCTGCCGTTCATCAACGCGGGCCCCGACCCCGAGCACGAGTACCTGAGCGACGGGCTCACCGACGAGCTCATCACCGTCCTCGCCCAGGTGGACGGGCTGCGGGTGGCGTCGCGTGGCTCGGTCTTCGCCCTCAAGGGCCAGGCGCTCGATGCCCGCACCGTGGGCGCCCGGCTCGGCGTGGGCGTGGTGCTCGAGGGGTCGGTCCGCGCCGCCGGCCGCCGGCTTCGGATCACGGCCCAGCTGAGCGACACCGACGAGGGCCGCCTGCTCTGGTCGCACCGCTACGATCGGGAGCTCGCCGACGTGTTCGCGCTCCAGGAGGAGATCGCCGAAGCGATCGCCCGGGCCCTGCGCGAGCGCGTGCTCCGAGACGTCGGTGAGCCCAGTGCCCGCCGCTACACCGACAACGTCCGCGCGTACACCCACTACCTGCGGGGTCGCTACCACTGGAACCGCCGCACGCGGGACGATCTGGTGCAGGCGATCGCGTACTTCGAGCGGGCCATCGCCGAAGATCCCCGGTTCGCGCTGGCGTACGCCGGCCTCGCCGACGCCTACGCGCTGCAGCTCGACTACCAGTCGGTGCCGGTCACCGAGGGCATGCGGCGCGCCAAAGCCGAAGCGCGGAAGGCGCTCGCGCTCGACGATTCGCTGGCCGAGGCCCACACTTCGCTCGGCTGGGTCGCGTTCATCTACGAATGGAACTGGGACGAAGCCGAGTATGCCTTCCGCCGCGCACTTGCCCTGAACCCGCGCTACGCGGTGGCCCACCAGTGGTTTGCCTGGCTGCAGCTCGTCCGCGGTCGACTAGAGGCGGCCCTGACGGCCGGCCGCACGGCCGCCGAGCTGGATCCGGCGTCGGTGTCCGCGCGGCGGTCGCTGGGCTGGCTGCATTACTACGCCCGCGACTACCGGACCGCGGCGGATCACCTGCGGCGGGCGATCGCGATGGACCCGAACGCCCAGGAAACCCACCGCATTCTGGCGATGGTCCTGACCCAGCTCGGCCGGCACGACGAAGCGCTCGCGGCGCTGGCGGAGGCCCAGGCCGCGGGCGACGACTCGCCCTACACGCTCGCCATGACCGGCTATGTCGAGGCCCGGCGCGGCCGGCGCGAGCGGGCCCGTGAGTGGCGTGCGGTGCTCGACACGCGGTCCGCGGCGGCCTACGTGTCGCCGGTGGCGTTCGCCATCCTGAGCCTCGGGCTCGGCGAGTATCCCGAGAGCCTGACCTGGCTCGAGCGTGCTTACGCCGACCGGCGCGGCTGGCTGGTCTACCTCAAGCTCGAGCCGATGCTCGATCCCCTGCGCGGGGATCCCCTGCTGACCGATCTCATCCGGCGGCTGGGACTCGACTAGCGGGATTGGCCACGGTCCGGGCCCGCCGCTATCGTTGTCGGACGGGAGCCGTCTTCACCCAGGGGCACGCGTGGAAGAACTGGCGAAGCGGTTGCAGGCGGCCCTCGCCGGCCGGTACGCGATCGAACGGGTGCTCGGATCCGGGGGCATGGCCGTCGTTTACCTCGCCCGCGACCGGAAGCACGGTGACCGGGCCGTCGCGCTCAAGGTACTGCGGCCCGGCTTCGCGTCGGCCCTGGGCCCCGAGCGTTTTCTGCGCGAGATCCGGATCGCGGCCCACCTCAGTCACCCGCACATCGTCCCCGTCTTCGATTCCGGCGGGGCCGACGGGCTGCTGTACTACGTGATGCCGTGCATCGAAGGCGAGACCCTGCGGCAGCGGATGCGGCGCGCCCCCAGCGTGTCGTTCGCGGAGGCCTCGCGCATCGTCGCCGACGTGGCCGCCGCCCTTGCCCACGCCCACACCCACGGCGTCGTGCATCGGGACGTCAAACCCGAGAACATCATGCTCCCCAGCGGTGAGGCCGTCGTCACGGACTTCGGGATCGCGCGGGCCGTCCGGTTGGCGACGGACGAGTCGTTCACCGGCGCCGGCTTCTCGCTCGGAACGCCCGGCTACATGAGTCCGGAGCAGGCGGCCGGCAGCGCGGAGCTCGACGGCCGATCCGACGTCTACAGCCTGGCCTGCGTGGCCTACGAGCTGGTGGCGGGCGAGCCACTCCGCCGTTGGCTGAGTGCGGAATCGCTGCGGGCGGGGCGGATCGCGAAGGCGACGCCCCCAGCCCGGCACCGACTCGACACTCTCCCGACAGGCGTGGAGGCGGCCCTCGTGCGGGCGCTCGCCCCGCTGCCGGACGACCGCTACGCTACCGCCCTGGAGTTCGCCGGCGCATTCGCGGGCGGTGCAAGCGCGGCGCCCCCTCTCGCCTGGCGTTCCGTCGCCGTACTCCCCTTCGAGTGCCTCGGCGGCGGGCCCGAAGAGGCGTACCTCGGCGACGGGCTGGCGGAGGAGATCACCTGCGCCTTGGCCCGGGTCCGCGCCCTGCGCGTGGCCTCGCGGACCTCGGCGTTCGCGTACCGGGGGCGGCGCACCGACGTGCGCGAGATCGCCCGCGCGCTGGGGGTCGGCTCGATCCTCGAAGGCACGATCCGGCGGGCCGGCGACACGCTGCGCGTCGCGGTGCAACTGGTGAACGCCGACGACGGCTACCAGCTCTGGTCGGAGCGGTACGAGCGGGACATGCGGGACGTCTTCGCCATGCAGGACGAGATCGCGCAGCGCGTGGCGGAGGCGCTGGCCGTCGTCCTGAGCGACGACGAGCGGCGGGCTCTCCGCCGGGCGCCCGCGGTGGATGCCTCCGCGTACGACTACTACCTGCGCGGCCTGCACTACTTCCACCAGTGGCGCAAGAAGAGCCTCGAGTACGCGCAGCAGATGTTCGATCGAGCGATCGAGGCGGATCCGAGCTTCGCGCTGGCGCACGCGGGCGCCGCCGACAGCTGCTCGGTGCTGCACATGTACTACCCCTCCAGCACGGCGGACCTCGCACGCGCCGACGAGGCGAGCCGGCGCGCGCTCGAGCTGGCGCCCGAGCTGCCCGAAGCGCACGCCGCGCGCGGGTTCGCCCTGTATCAGCTGGGGCGCTATGATGAGGCGGAAGTGGAATTCCGGATCGCGATCCGGCTCGACCCGCGCCAGTTCGAGGCGCGGTACTACTTCGGGCGGCAGTGCTTCCAGCGCGGCGCGTTCGGCGAGGCAGCGCGATGGTTCGAGGAAGCAGCGGCCGTGCGGGACGACTACCCGGCCCGGTTCTTCGCGGCGCAGGCCTACACGGCCCAGGGTCGGCCCGAGTTGGCGGACGCCGCCTACCGCCGGGCCCTCGCCGTTGCCGAGCGGCACATCGAGCGGCATCCGGACGACCCCCGCGCGGCCACGATGTGTGCGGTGTCGGCCTGTCGGCTGGGCGAGGCGGAACGTGGGTTGGCGTGGGCGGAGCGGGCGCTGGCGATCGACCCTGAGGACGCCGGCGTGCGGTACAACGTGGCCTGTCTATACGCGCTGGAGGGCCAACGGGAGCGGGCGCTGGACTGCCTCGAAGAGGTGGCGCGGCTGGGGTTCGGCAACTGGGAATGGGTCGGCAAGGACCCGGACCTCGCCTCCCTGCACGACGAACCGCGGTTCAAAGCGCTGCTGGCACTCAGCTGAGGCGGATGACCGTCCCCTACCCCCGGTCCGCCCACGTCCCTTCTGCCCCCTGCCACCTCCGGACCGCTGCCCGTCTCTACCCCATATACACCCCCCTCCCCCCGCCACCCCGGGGAGCGCAGGGGGGAGGGGAAGGGAGTGCGCCTGACAGGATTCGAACCTGTGACCTTTGGCTCCGGAGGCCAACGCTCTATCCAACTGAGCTACAGGCGCAGAACACCTCGACGGCAAGACGGCGAAGGACGAACGCTCCGCCTTCCCGTCCATCCGTCTGTCCGTCTGTCCGTCTACTTGGTATCGGGGCGCCCGGATTTGAACCGGGGACCTCCTGCTCCCGAAGCAGGCGCGCTAACCGGGCTGCGCTACGCCCCGCAGTGCAGTGCGGCGTGAGGGACTCGAACCCCCAACCTTCTGGTCCGTAGCCAGATGCTCTATCCAATTGAGCTAACGCCGCGACGGAGACGAACAGACGCCGAGACGCGTCGAGGCGTCTGCCTCCGGCCGCTCGGACTTCCCCAGAGTGGGCGGTACTAGATTCGAACTAGTGACCTCCACGATGTCAACGTGGCGCTCTAACCAACTGAGCTAACCGCCCGTCCATCAGGCGACGGACCGAGGGGGCCAGACGGTCAGACGGCTAGCGGCTCCTAGGAGCCAGGAACGGGGGGGCCACCCCTCTCCTCAGCCCTAGACACCGCTAGCCGTCTAGCCGTCTCCCACTGTCCGTCTAGGCCCTAGTAGCGGGGGTGGGATTTGAACCCACGACCTCCGGGTTATGAGCCCGGCGAGCTACCAGACTGCTCCACCCCGCGCCGATATCCTGCGGTCGTCCCGTCCGTCGTTCGCCTGTGCGAGAGCGGGAAACGGGACTCGAACCCGCGACCCCAACCTTGGCAAGGTTGTGCTCTACCAACTGAGCTATTCCCGCGTGCCGAGGCGCACAGCCGCCCGGCGGTCTCCCGGGATGAGGATAACAGGACCCCACAGCCACATCAACTGGCGTGTCCGGCATCCTCTGGCCCCCGCCCTGCGCGCCGCGGTGCGTCGGGGGCGTCTACGCGTCTGTGAGAGTGGAGGCGAGGGGAATCGAACCCCTGACCTCGTGAATGCCATTCACGCGCTCTCCCAACTGAGCTACGCCCCCATTATATTGTCAGGCCCCGCGGCGGGTCCCCGTTGGAACACGGCAACCTAGCCGGGGGTCAGAAAGGTTGTCAAGCGTGGGGAGCCCCGCCCGCAACCTTTTGGGCCCGAGCGGGGTACTCGGGAATCGACGACAGGGTACGCACTGCCCCCTTGAGCGGTGGTGCGTTTGGCGATATATGGGACGTGTCATGGCAAATACTCAACGCAAGAAGCGGCGGCGTCGGCCCGCGCCGATGATCGCCGTCAATGAAGACGACCGGGACCTCCTCGACCAGTACCTCTATGAGGTGAGCAAGACGCCGCTCCTCAAGCCGCACGAGGAGATCGCGCTCGCCAAGAAGGTGCGGGCCGGCGATCAGGAGGCCATGCAGGAGCTCGCCAAGCGGAACCTGCGCTTCGTGATCTCGGTCGCCAAGAAGTACCAGAATCGCGGCTTGCCGCTCACCGACCTGATTGGTGAGGGCAACGTGGGCCTGCTCACCGCCGCCCGGAAGTTCGATCCGGACCAGGGCGTGAAGTTCATCTCCTACGCCGTGTGGTGGATCCGGCAGGCGATTCTCGCCTCCTTGGCCCGGCACGGGCGAACCGTGCGGGTGCCGCTCAATCGGACGGCCGATCTCTCGAAGATCGTCCGGACGGCGGAACACCTGCGGCAGGAGCTGCGCCGCGAGCCGACGCCCGAGGAGATCTCCGAAGCCACCGGGCTGTCGCTCGAGGTGGTGCAGTCGCTGGCCGCGCTCAACACCGGCGAGGTGCGACTCGATGCTCCGCTCGACCCGGACGGCGACCGCGCGCTCATCGAGCGGTTCATCGCCGAGGACCTGCCGGACACCGAAGAGCGGACGATGGAGCGGTTCCTGAGCGACGAGGTGGAGGCGGCGCTGCGGTCGCTTCCGGCCCGCGACGCGAAGGTGCTCCGGCTCTACTTCGGGCTGGACGGCGGGCGCGAGCACACGCTCGAGGAGATCGGCGGCATGCTGGGCGTGACCCGCGAGCGGGTGCGGCAGCTGCGCGATCGCGCGCTCAAGCGGCTGCGGGAAGGCGACGTCGGCAAGGCGCTGGGCTCCTTCGCCGCCTGATCGACCGCGGCCGGGCAGTCCGACGCAGGGGCGGCAGCGATGCCGCCCCTGTTGCGTGCCGGCACCCCGCGGCCGCTGCTGCCCCGCCCGCCTCCGGCTGTTAGATTCGCCCCGTGCTCCGGTTCGTCCTCAAAGCGGTCGCCCGCGGGCTGGCCTCGCTCGGCGCGGTCGGCCACCTGCTCGCCGACATGGTGCGGGGACTGCGGGACGTGGACGTGTGGCCCCGGCTCACGGTGGTCCAGATGCGGCGGGTCGGGGTCGACTCCCTCCCGATCGCGCTCTTCATCGCCACGTTCACCGGCATCGTGCTCTCCCTGCAGGCGTCCTACACCTTCACCGGGGCGGTGCCGCTCTACTTCGTGGGCACGGCCGTCGGCAAGTCGATCATGCTCGAGTTGGGCCCGGTGCTCACCGGCCTCGCCCTGGCCGGACGCGTGGGCGCGAACATCGCCGCCGAGCTCGGCACCATGAAGGTCACCGAGCAGGTGGACGCCCTCGAGACCCTGGCGTACAATCCGTCGTCGTACCTGGTCGCCCCGCGGGTCCTCGCGGCGACGGTCATGTTCCCGCTGGTCGTGGCGGTCGCGGTGGCCGTCGGTGTGGGCTCCGGGCTCGTCGCCGCGGTGAACCTGCTCGAGCTGACCACCGTCGAGTTCGTGCGTGGGCTGCGGCTGTTCTACCAGTTCAAGGATGTCTGGTTTGGGCTCCTGAAGAGCATGTCCTTTGGATTCGCCATCGCGCTCATCGGCTGCTACTGCGGACTCGGTGTCCGGCGCGGGGCCGAGGAAGTCGGGCGCGCCACGACCCGCGCCGTCGTGCTCGGCGCCCAGCTCATCCTCGTGCTCGACGCCTTCTGGGCGATCCTCCTCCTGTGATCGCGTTCCGGGCCGTGCACAAGGGCTTCGCCGCGACGCCGGTGCTGGAGGGCTTCTCGCTCGAGATTCCCGACGGCGAGACGACGGTCATCATCGGGTATTCCGGCACCGGGAAGAGCGTCGCCCTGAAACTCATCGTGGGCCTGCTCGAGCCCGACGCCGGCGGCGTCGAGGTCGACGGGCAGCTCGTGCACACCCTTGACCGGGACGCCTTGCGCGGCCTCCGCGCGAGCATCGGGTTCGTGTTCCAGTTCGCCGCGCTGTTCGATTCCATGACGGTCGCGGAGAACCTGGCACTCGGCTTGCGGCGTCAGGGCCTGGCCGACGGCGAGATCGCCGAGCGCACCACCGAGGCGCTGGAGCTGGTGGGACTGGCGGACAGCCAGGAACGCTATCCGGCCGAGCTGTCCGGCGGGATGCGCAAGCGGGTGGGGATCGCCCGGGCGATCGCGCTGCGGCCCCGCTACATCCTCTATGACGAGCCCACCACTGGGCTGGATCCGGTGACGGCCGCCGTGATGGACCAGCTCATGGTGCGCACGCGGGAGGCGTACGGCGTGACCAGTGTCGTCGTCACCCACGACATGCGCAGCGCCTATACGGTGGGCGATCGCATCGCCATGTTGTACCGTGGGACTATCCGGCAGGTCGGCACCGTGGACGAGATCCGGCACAGCCACGACGCCGTCGTGCGGCAGTTCATCGAAGGCCGTCCGGAAGCCGCGGCCGATGCGGACCGGGTGGCGGGAGCGCGCGCGTGAAACAGCGGGACGAACTCGTCGTCGGGGTGACCGTCTTCGCGGCCCTGTTCCTGATCGTGGTCGGGGCGATCTGGCTGTCGCAGGCCGACCTGGGACAGGGGGGCTCCCGATTCACGGCGCGCTTCCGCACCGTCGGCGGCCTTGGCGTGGGCGACCCAGTGGTGCTGCGTGGCGTGCGCGTGGGCCGGGTGGCCGAGATCCGCCTGGGCGAGCGCAACTACGTCGAGGCCGAGCTGCAGGTCTACCGGGACGTCGCCATCCCGCCGCGGCCCGCGATCATCGCGGCCTCCGCCTCCCTCTTCGGCGAGTGGCAGGCCGGCATCATCAGCCTGGATCAGGCGCCCGACGACCCCAACGTGCGCCGCGCCCTGGACGAAGCCGCCGCCGAAGGGGACGACCTCTGGCCCGGCGCGACGTTGCCGGACATCGGCCAGCTCACCGCGCAGGCCGGCCGCATCGCTACCGACATCGCGTCGGTGTCGTCCCGCGTCCAGCAGGCGTTCGACTCGACCGCCGTCGCCCAGCTGCAGGAATCCATCCGCGATTTCGGCCGGGTGGCCGACCAGATCGCCACGTTCACAGAGCAGCAGACCAACGTTCTGCGGGGCGTCGGGGTCCGGCTCGACGAAGGCTCCGAGCTGCTGACCGGCGCCGCGCAGAGCCTCAAGAGCTCGCTCGCGCGGGTAGACTCCGCCACCAACCAGGGCGAGCTGGCGCGGATCCTGGAGAACACCCAGATGGCGTCGGAGCAGGTGCGCGAGGCCTCGCGCTCGTTCAACGAGTTGCTCGGCGCCGCGCGGGAGAACCAGCAGAGTCTCGTGCGCGTCATCCAGGCCGCCGACTCGGTCGCGAGCCGGATCGAGAACCGCATGGGAACCGTCGGGCTCCTGATCGGCGATTCGACGCTCTATGTCGAAACCACGCTCGCGGTCCAGCAGCTGCGGCAGCTGCTCGCCGACATTCAGGCCAACCCGCGCAAGTACTTCAAGTTCTCGGTCTTCTAGGGCGGTGAAGCGGCAGCGGGCGCGACGGGAAACCAGCGCGGGCGGGGTCGTCGTCCGGCGCCTCGACGGCGCCGTCCGCTACCTCCTGATTCACGACGGGCATCGCAATTGGGGCTTTCCCAAAGGCCACGTGGATGCGGGCGAGAGCCCGGCCGACGCCGCGCGCCGCGAAGTCGGAGAGGAGACCGGGCTCGGCGAGCTGGTCCTCCATGAGCCGCTCGGATGCATCGACTGGTATTTCCGCCATCGCGGGCGCGTCATTCACAAGTACTGCCATTTCTTCCTCTTCACGTCGCCGGGCGGCGACCCGACGCCGCAGGCCGATGAAGGGATCGTCGCGTGCGTCTGGCTCGACTTCGAGGCGGCGACGAGAAGACTCTCCCACGCCAACTCCCGCCGGATCCTCGCCGCGGCGCGCGACTCCGTGGTCAACGGCACCGCCGACCGGGAGACTCCGGAGCCGGCGTGACCGTCGTGCCGGTCGTGCACGGCGACCAGGCGCTCCGGGCCGCGCTCCGCCGGGGGCTGCCGCCGCACGTGCGCGTGCGGGCCTGCCGGTCGGTCGCGGCCGTCCACGCGCACCTCGCGCGCGACGTGGTGGATGCCGTCGTCGTGCGACCCCGCACTCACGACTGGCTCCGCGAGCTGGCCGAGCTGTCCGCGCGGTATCCCCGGATACCGGTCGTCGCGTGCGGCGCTTTCCGCCCGGAGGACGCCCGGGCGCTCGAGCGCGCGGCCGCCCAGGGAATCCGCGGGCTCCTCGTCGAGGGGGTCGACGAGCCCGTCGCCGGAGCGCTCGTGGCCGCCGAGACCGCGAGCCGGGTGCGGGAGCGCGACCTCGCCGAGGCGCCGCGGCTGCTGCGCCTCACGGAGCCCATCCAGCGGCGCGCCTGGGAGGAGGTGCTCGCGCGGGTGGGGAGCCGCACGACCACCGCCGACATCGCTCGGGCGGTCCGCCGCACGCGCGAGCACCTGTCGCGCGAGTTCGCCGCCGGGGGTGCGCCCAACCTCAAGCGCGTGATCGATCTCGTGCGCGTCGTCTGCGCGGCGGATCTCCTGGCCAATCCGGGCTACACGCCGCCGGTCGTGGCCGGGGTGCTCCGCTTCTCGTCGCCGAGCCACTTCACCCAGACCGTGCGACGCGTCGCCGGTGCGGCTCCGGCCGAGCTGGCGCGGCTCGGGCCACGCGGCGTGTTCCAGCGCTTCCTTCGGGGCCGTACCCGCAGTAGGATTTGACCCGGCACGCCGCACCCCGGTGACCTTGCGGTCGCCGGGGCTTGTGATAGTTTTCACAAGCTATGCCCGATTTTCGGGTTAGGCCTTCCCAGACGACCAGCGTGTAGGTGCATGGCTACTGAATCCATCCTCCGGCCCGGCGAGTTGAAGGACGTGCTCCTGCGGGAGATCGAGGCGGCCGACCTCAAGCCTCTGGACATCCAGGAGGTCGGGACGGTGCTCGAGGTCAAGGACGGGACCGCCCGGATCTACGGGCTCGGCTCCGCGATGGCGGGCGAAATGCTCGAGTTCACGTCCTCGGATACCGGCGAGACGATCTCCGGCCTGGCCCTCAACCTCGAAGAGGACAGCATCGGCGCCGTCATTCTCGGCGACTTCCTGACGCTGCGCGAAGGCGACGAGGTGCGGCGCACCGGCCGCGTGCTGGAAGTGCCGGTGGGCCCGGCGTTGGTTGGTCGGGTGGTCGATCCGCTGGGCCGCCCGCTCGACGGGCTGGGCCCCATCCAGACGAGCCACGGCTGGAAGCTGGAAACCATGGCGCCGGGGATCGTGGATCGCCAGCCGGTGAAGGAACCGCTCCAGACCGGCATCAAGGCCATCGATTCCATGATTCCGATCGGCCGGGGCCAGCGTGAGCTGATCATCGGCGACCGCGGCACCGGGAAGACCGCGATCGCGGTGGACACGATCATCAATCAGAAGGGCCAGGACGTCATCTGCGTCTACGTCGCGATCGGGCAGAAGAACTCGACGGTGGCGTCGGTGGTCGAGCGGCTCAAGGACGCGGGCGCGATGGACTATTCGGTGATCGTCGTCGCCGGTGCGTCCGACCCCGCGCCGATGCAGTACATCGCGCCCTATGCCGGCTGCGCCATGGCCGAGTACTTCATGTACGAGGAGCGGCGGCACACGCTGTGTGTGTACGACGACCTCTCCAAGCAGGCGGCGGCCTACCGCCAGCTCTCGCTGGTGCTGCGGCGGCCCCCCGGGCGCGAGGCCTACCCCGGCGACGTGTTCTACCTCCACTCCCGCCTGCTCGAGCGGGCGGCGAAGCTCTCGGAGGCGCGCGGCGGCGGGTCGCTCACGGCGCTCCCCGTGATCGAGACGCAGGCGGGTGACGTGTCCGCCTACATTCCGACCAACGTCATTTCGATCACCGACGGGCAGATCTTCCTCGAGACGGACCTCTTCTACGCCAACATCCGACCGGCGATCAACCCGGGCATCTCGGTGTCGCGCGTGGGCGGCAACGCGCAGATCAAGGCGATGAAGCAGGTGGCGGGGCGGTTGCGGCTCGAGTACGCCCAGTACCGCGAGCTCGAAGCCTTCGCGCAGTTCGCCTCCGACCTCGACGCCGCCACCCAGAAGCAGCTCGGACGAGGGCAGCGCATCGTCGAAGTGCTCAAGCAGCCCCAGTTCCAACCCATGGCGGTCGAGCAGCAGATCATGGTCATCTACGCCGTCACGAACGGGTATCTGGACGACGTGGAGGTCGGCAAGATCCGCCAGTGGGAGACCGAGTTTATCGAGTTCGTGACGGCGAGCCGGGGCGACCTCGCCCGGGCGATCCGCACCAAGCGGGCGCTCGACGACGCGCTCCTCGCCGAACTGCGGAAGGCGATCGAGGACTTCAAGGCGATCCAGGCCTGATGGCCAAGACCCGCGAGCTGCGCCGGCGTATCCGGTCCATCGAGAAGACGCGCCAGATCACCAAGACGATGGAGATGGTCGCCACGTCGCGGCTGAAGCGCGCGCAGGACCGGGTCGTCGCCGCGCGTCCCTACGCCCAGGCCCTGGCCGACGTCCTCGGCGACCTCTATGAGCCGTCGCTGGGCGAGCGCTTCCCGCTGCTGCGGGCGGTGCCGGGCCCGCCGCGGCGCGTGGCCGTGCTGGGCATTACGAGCAATCGCGGACTGTGCGGGGCGTTCAACGCCAACCTGATTCGCGAGATCCAGAGCCGGGCGCTCGCGCTCGAGGCGGGCGGGTGTCACGTCGAGCTGCATCTGGTTGGGCGCAAGGGCATCGGGTTCTTCCGCTTCCTGGGGCGCGAGATCACCGGGCAGCGTCAGGACATCGGCGACCGGCCCACGCTGGCCCACGCCACCGAGCTGGTGACCCCGCTGATGACGCGGTTCGCCGCCGGCGAGCTGGATGCCGTGGAGGTGGTGTTCGCCAAGTTCGTGAGCCCGCTCTCCACCCCGCCGACGGTGTTACCGGTGCTGCCGATCCGTCGGCCCGCGGACCGAACCGGGCGGGAGCGGAACGCGGCCGCGAACGCCATCATCCGGCCGTCGGTGGACGAGCTGCTGGCGACCATCCTGCCGCAGTACGTCCGCAACCAGATGTTCCGGGCCCTGGTGGAGACGGCGGCGGCGGAGCAAGGTGCCCGGCGCACGGCCATGAAGAACGCCACCGACTCGGCTGGCGAGATGATCGATACCCTACGACGCACTTTCAACCGCGCGCGGCAGGCGCAGATCACGCAGGAGATCGCGGAGATCGTGGGCGGTTCAGAGGCTTTGCGAGGCTAGACGCATGGCAGACCGATTTGGCAACGTCGTCCAGGTCATCGGGCCCGTGCTCGACGTGGAGTTCGAGCCGGAGCATCTCCCCGACCTGCTCACGGCCCTGGAGCTGAACCAGCAGGTGGACGGGATGCACCTCCGTCTGGTGGCGGAAGTGCAGCAGCACATCGGCCGCAATCAGGTGCGGGCCGTGGCGATGAGCTCCACCGACGGCGTCGTGCGCGGCATGCAGATCCGCGACACCGGCGGGCCGATCACGGTCCCGGTGGGGGAGCATGCGCTGGGCCGCATCCTGAACGTGATTGGGGAGCCCGTGGACGACGGCGCCGCGATCCCGGCCAGCGCGGAGCGGTGGCCCATCCATCGCAAGCCCCCGCTGTTCGTGGACCTGGAGCCCAAGACGCAGGTGTTCGAGACCGGCATCAAAGTCATCGACCTGCTGGCGCCGTTCGTGAAGGGCGGCAAGATCGGCCTGTTCGGCGGGGCCGGCGTGGGCAAGACCGTGATCATCATGGAGCTGATCAACAACGTCCAGAAAGGGCACGGCGGCCGGTCGGTGTTCTGCGGGGTCGGGGAGCGCACCCGGGAGGGGAACGACCTCTACCTCGAGATGAAGGAAAGCGGCGTGCTCGATTCCGTGGCGCTGATCTACGGCCAGATGAACGAGCCGCCGGGCGCGCGGCTGCGCGTGGGGCTCACGGGCCTCACGATCGCCGAGTACTTCCGCGACACCGAGGGGCAGGACGTCCTGGTGTTCATCGACAACATCTTCCGCTTTACGCAGGCGGGCTCCGAGGTGTCGGCGCTGCTCGGCCGCATGCCCAGCGCCGTGGGCTACCAGCCCACCCTCGCGACGGAAATGGGGGACCTGCAGGAGCGGATCACGTCCACCAAGAAGGGCTCGATCACGTCCGTCCAGGCGATCTACGTGCCCGCCGATGACCTCACGGATCCGGCGCCGGCGACCGCCTTCGCGCACCTCGACGCCACGGTCGTGCTGTCCCGGGCGCTCACCGAAATCGGCATCTATCCGGCGGTGGACCCGCTCGACTCCGCCAGCCGGATCCTGGACGCGCAGTACCTCGGCGACCGGCACTACCGGGCGGCCCTCGAAACCCAACGCATTCTGCAGCGGTACAAAGAGCTGCAGGATATCATCGCGATCCTGGGCATGGACGAGTTGTCGGAGGAGGACAAGCAGCTCGTGGCACGCGCCCGCCGGGTGCAGCGCTTCCTGTCCCAGCCGTTTCACGTGGCCGAAGCATTCACGGGCCGGCCGGGGAAATACGTCAAGCTGGCCGATACGGTCGAGAGCTTCGAGCGGGTGGTGGGCGGCGAGTTCGACCACCTGCCGGAGCAGGCGTTCTACATGCAGGGCGGGATCGAAGAGGTGGTGGAGGCGGCGGGGAAGGTGCAGGCAGGGTGATGCGGGTCACGGTTATTTCGCCGGAACACGCCGTATTTGACGGCGAGGCTGAGGCCGTGGTGGCACCCGCGTATGACGGCGAGGTAGGGATTCTGCCCCGCCACGCGCCCTTCCTGACCCTGCTGGGCAGCGGCCGGCTCACGGTCCGGACGGCAGGTGAGACGAAGGCGTTTGGTGTGGAGGGCGGGTTTCTGCAGGTCGTCAACGATGTCGTCCGCGTGGTCGCAGAGCGCGCGGATGTCGAGTAAACGGGCTATCAGAGGAGGAAGCGGATGCAGCGCAGCGTGATTGGCCTCGCAGTCCTGGGACTCGCCGTCGCGGTGGGTGACGTGGCCGCCCAGGCGACGGCAACGCCGTCGTTCAACGCCCCCTACCGGGCGTTCGCCCGCCATGAGTTTGGTGGCACCATTTCGTTCCAGGAAGGCGACCTCACGAACCTCGAGGGCCAGTTCCGGTTCGGCTATCGCGCGTTCGACATCGGCTTCCGCGGCGGGATCGGCTTCGTGAACGACCCGGGCGAGGATCAGATCCTCCTCGGAGCCGAAGCCCGCTACCGCGTCCTCACGCACACCCAGGACTTCCCACTCGACGGGGCGCTGATCGTCGGTGGCGGGTTCCGGTTCAACGGCGGCACGATCTTCAACGTGCCGGTCGGCCTGTCGCTCGGGCGGCGCTTGGACGTCGAGGGGTCGCAGGTGAGCATCGTGCCGTACGTGCAGCCGACCTTGTTCATGTACTTCGGCGACGTCGGGTTCAACGACAACTTCGAGGCCGAGTTCGGCTTCGGGTTCGGGGCCGATTTCCGCCTCAGCCGGGTGTTCGACGTCCGGGTGAGCGGCGGGATCGGGACGAGCGGGGCGCCGGAAGGCGTGGCCATCAGCGCCGTGTGGGTCCGATAGGCCCCACGGGGGCGCCTTTGGCGGCCCGGAAGGCTTGTTTGGCGTGCCAAAAGGCACCCGGAACGGTTCATGAAGAAACGTTAAAGGTATTGACGGGAAATCGGTTGAGGTGTAGCTATTAGTGCCCTTCGCAGACTGAGAGTTACGCGCCGCGCGGCGGGTTCGGCGGCGAGCAGGACTCGGCAGTTCTCGAAGCGATTTCAACTCCATCCAAGGGAGAGGTCACGATGAAGTTGGGTACACGTCTTCTAGCGGCCGCGTTCTCGCTCGCGATCGTCGCGGCCCCAGCCTCGGCGCAGCTCTCTGGCCTGCCGGCGTACAACTACGCGCCGGCGGCAGCCGGTGTCACGATCAGCGGTATGTTCGGGCGCGGGCTGAACGACGCTTCCGGCAAGGCCAACAGCGCCGGTGGCATGCTCACGTACGGTGCGGACATGTTCTGGGTCGGCGCGGGCGCGTCCTACTTCGATTTCGACGTTGCGAAGACCGTGTCGTTCGGCGGCAACGTGGGCGTCAATCTTCCGCTCGGTCCCGACCTTCCGGTGAAGGTCGCGATCGTCGCGGGGGCCGCCTATTCCAGCAAGAACAGTGTCAAGGCTCTCACTATCCCGGCGGGCGTCACGCTTGCCATCAACGTGCCCTCGCCCAGCCTGACGGTGGTGCCATGGATTTCCCCGGGCATCCGGTATCTGCGCGCGGATCCGGGCACTGGCACATGGAGCAGCACGACGAAGTTTGGGGGCTCGGGCGGCCTCAGCATCGGCCTGCCGATGGGCGTGGGGTTTGACGTGGCCGTGGATTACACGAATATCAGCGGCGGCAGTCCGTTTGTCGTCGGCGCCGGCCTCCACTACACGTTCAAGACGGGTGGCTCGATGTAGGGTGCCCCCTTCTTCAAGGGGCAGTGCACGCGGGGCGTCCCTTGGGGGACGCCCCGCGTCGTTTGCGGGAGTGGCGCTCCCGGGGGCTTTGCGGCCCCCATCACAGTCGCCCCGGACCGCGAGCCCGATCTTGGGGCGCCGATGGAAACCCGCGTCCCCGGGCAGGCTCCGGGCCGTACTTCTTCGCAGGAGGATGACATGCAGCAACGGATACGCGTGGCGGCGGCGGTGGCGGTGCTGGCGCTGGTCGCCGGCCCGGCCGCGGCCCAGATGCACGGAAACCCCGTGTACGTGCCCGTCGGCATGGGGACCGGCGTCATGCTCGCCGGGGACTACGGCCGCGGGCTGAACGACGCCTCGCTCAAGACCAACTACTTCGGCGCCCGGGCGGTGCTCGGCCTGCCGTTCTTCTACGTGATGGCGGGGGTGGGCTCGGTGAAGCCGGACGTGACCGGGGCGGAGAGTGCCATCGCGTTCGGGGCGGACGTGGGTGTGAACATCATCAACCTGCCCGTGATTCCCGTGAAGGTCTCGGCGCAGGTCGGCGCCGGCTACCTCAAGGAAGGGGACGACAAACAGCTTGACGTGCCGATCGCCCTGGCGGTCGGGCTGAAGCTGCCCACCCCGGGGTTCAGCATTGCGCCGTGGGTGGCCCCACGCCTCCACATCCGCCGGTTCGATCCGGCGGTCGGCAGCTCCGACACGGAAGCCAAGCTGGGGATGTCCGGCGGGATCAACGCCAAGATCGGCGGGATGTTCGGCGTGCACCTGGCGGTGGACTACATCAAGTTCGGGGATCCGGACGGCACGGGCCCGCTCTCGGCGGGCGACGTGTCGCCGCTGGTGTTTGGGGCCGGGCTGTCGGTGGGGCTCACCCTGCCCGGGCTCTGAGCCACGAGGGGACGACAAACGCGGCGGGGCGTTCCGGCATCGGAACGCCCCGCGGTGTTTCCGGATCGATGGACCCGGCGCCTAGTTTGAGCCGCTCACGATCCCACCGAGACGAATGGCGATGGTGATCTCGTTGACGCTCGAATCGAACCAGCGCCGGAACCCCGCCTCGAAGCTCGCGGCAAACCCCGAGTTGACGAGGACGCGGTAGCCGACCTTCCCGCCGGCCGCGAACTCGGAATTGGAAGAGCCGCCGGCGCTCGCGTACTGGATCGCCCCACTGGCAGCGACGTAGGGGGACGGACCAGACGCGCCGGAGAACGCGTAGCCGACGTTGGCCGCGGCGCCCAGCGTGGTGATCGTCTCACCGCCGCCCGACAGGATGGTGAGCGCCAGCTCCGGCTGGATCATGATGGACTGGTTGACGAAGAACGACATGTAGATGGGCGCCTGGCCGAAGACGCCCCCTCCCGGGGCTCCGATGCTCGTCAACGTGCCGCCATTGGTGAGGATGCCGGCACCGATGCCGGTGCCGATCTCGATCGTCGTCCCGCCCTGCGCGTGCCCGGCTGCCGGGACCAGGAACAGGACGGCGACGATCACTGCGCCGAGGCTCTTCATGGGTCGTCCCTCCGTGTGGGTGGTCTGCCGGCGACCGGACCCACTCCGGACGCCGCTCAGATGCGCCCCAACGTAGGGACGTCGAGCAGGGGCGCAAGAGCGGACGCGGTGCGGGAGGCCGCGCCGCCGGCTACCACCGCGCGGCCGGCGAGCCCCGCCGCGTCGCGGGCGTCGCGGTCGTCGAGCCAGCGGCGCACGATGGCGGGCATCGCACGCGCGACCGAGGGCGTGAGCGCCCAGGCCGCACCCACGGCCACGAGGGCGGCGGCGTCTGGGACGGTCCGCCAGCGAGGCCCCACCACCAGGGGCACACCCCAGGCGGCCGGCTCCGCCACCGCGTGCAGGCCGCCCCGCCGGAACCCGCCCCCGACGTAGGCGACCGAAGCGAGGGCATAGAGGTCGGCGAGCACGCCGCGCCGGGCGACGACGACGACGTCGGGCTGCCCCTCGACGTCGCCGGCGGACCACACCTCCACGCGCAGGCCCGCCTGCGCGGCGTGGCGCGCCACGCGCTGGATGCGGGACTCGGCGGGATCGTGCGGCACGAGCAGCAACCGCGCCGGGTGTCCCGTCTCCCTGAGCGCCGCCGCCCACGCGCACAACATCGGCTCGTCTGCGGGTTCGGTGCTGCCACCGACCAGCACCGATCCGGCGTCGGCCCAGACGCGGAGCGGCGCGATCGCCGTGAGGTCGGGCAGCCGCTCGACGAGCTGATCGTGCCGTGGATCGCCGGTGACCTCGATGGCCGTCCGCGGCACGCCGAGGCGGACCCAGCGGTCGGCATCCTCGGCGGAGACCGCGCCCAGGTAGCGGATGCCGCGGTAGACCCGGCTGAGCAGCGCCCGCGCCGGCCAGCGGAGGCGCAGGCTCGACGGTCGCACAGTCGCCCCGGAGGCGGCGATCGGCACGCCGCGCGCCGCCGCCGCGCCCACGAGCTCGGGCCAGAGATCGCCGCGGCTGAAGAGGAGCAGGCGCGGGCGCAGCGCGTCCAGTGTGACGGCGACCGGGTGCGGCTCGTCCAGCGGGAGATAGTCGATCCGCTCCGCCCACGGGAGGGGAAAAGGGGTCACCGACGGCGACGTGTGAGTGAGCGCCACGCGCACGCCGGGGGCCGCCGTGCGGAGGCGGCGCACCACCGGCTCGGCGGCCAGTGCCTCGCCGACGGACGCGGCGTGCACCCAGAGGCTCCGCGCGTCGGGCGAGCCGGCCGCCCACGCGGCCCAGCGGCGATGCGCGTCCCGCCGGCCCGCCAGGCTCGCCCCGAGCGTGCGACTGGTGTGCGGCGCGCGGTGCGCCAGCCGGGCGGCGAGCCGATAGGCCAATCCCATCGTGGCTCGAATGTGCTAGCTTCTGGGCCATGATGCCACACCGCTACTGGGCGGCGGCGCGCGCGCCGCGCTACAGTCTGGTGTTCGCGCTTCCCCTGCTGCTGCTCTACGAAGGCCTGTCGTTTGGCATGACGGGGTCGGCGTTTGCGGGCGTACGCAACGGCGCGGATGTGCTGCTCAAGACCGCCTTTGTGGCCCTGGGCGGGCGGCATGGGCTTGCCCTCTTCTCGCTCGCGCTGCTCGGCATCGGCGGTTGGCTGGTCTGGCGCGACCGGCGCCGGCACCCGGGACCGCTGCGGCGCGCCGTGTTCCTGGGCATGCTGGGCGAGAGCCTGGTGTACGCCGCCCTGCTCGGCACCGTGGTCTCGACGCTCACCGGGCTGTTGCTTCGCCCACCGCTGCTCGTCGTCCAGGGGACCCAGCCGGTCGCGCTCGCGTTCGGGGCCCAACTGGTCGTCTCGCTCGGGGCGGGGATCTACGAGGAACTGTTGTTCCGGGTGCTGCTGGTCTCCGGATTCACCGCCGGGGGGCTGGCGCTGGGGTGGTCACGTGGCGCGTCCGTGGCGGTGGCCGTCATCGGGAGCGCCCTCGTGTTCTCCGCGTTCCACTACATCGGACCACTCGGCGACACCTGGGCCCTGCCATCCTTCACCTTCCGCGCGATCGCCGGCGCGCTGCTGTCGGGCCTGTACGTCGCGCGCGGGTTCGGCATTACGGCGTGGACGCACGCGCTGTATGACGTGGGGTTGGCGTTGGTGGGGATACATAGTACGTGAAACGTGAAACGTGAAAGGTGAAACGTGAAACGCGAAAGGTGAAACGAAGGGCGCGGGGAAGCCCCATTTCACGTTTCACCTTTCACGTTTCACCCCCTGGTCACGCTTCACGCTCGCTTCGCCCGTCTTTGCCTCGTAAATCGAATCCAGTATCGGCCGCCACTCCTCGATCGGGGCGGCGCCTGCGAGCAGGCCGCCTTCGATCACGAACGACGGCGTGCTGCGAACCCCCGCCCCGGCCACGCCCTGCGCCTCGCGCAGGACGAGCGCGCGCGCCTCGCCGGTCTTCAGACACGCGTCGATCGAGTCGGCGGAAATCCCGACCGCGGCCGCGACGCTGAAGAAATACGCGCTCGGGTCGTCGAGCCGGGTCCAGACCGGCTGCTGGTCGAACAGCATGTCGTGCACCGGCCAGAACCGGTCTTGCAGGGCCGCGCACATCGCGAACTCGTGGGCGGCGGCGGCATTGGGGTGGATCTGCACCAGCGGGAAATTGACGAAGACGAACTTGACCTTCCCGGGGTCCACGTACTCCCGCTGGAGCAGTGGCATCGTCTCGACCGCGAACACGCGGCACGCCGGACACTGGAAGTCCGCGACCTCGAGCACGGTGATCGGCGCGCCAGGGGCGCCCTTGGTGCGCGCGTCGCGGAGATCGTCCTGGGCGGCGTCGCCGGTGGTGGGAGGGGGCGGAGTCGCGTCGCGGCGCGCGGCGAGCGCGCCGCCGGCCACCGCGAGGATGACGGCGACGCCGCCCAGGCCGAGCGCGAGTCGGGCGCGGCGGGTCACCGCCCACCGGTCCGGGGGATGCGTCGCAGCTGGACGCCGCTCCGGTCGAGCACGTACAGCGCCTCACCGTCCGACGCGACCGCGGCGACGAACCCCAGGCTGCGCGACAGACCGATCGCCCGGAAGCCGTCCGGTCCGGGTCGCAGCAGATAGAGCCCCTCGGGACCCGCCGCCACGTACACCGTGCTGTCCATGACCGCGACGTCGTAGGCGAATCGTGCCCCGCTCCAGTTGCCGCGCTCGAGGAGGTTGGCGGGGTCGCGCACGTCCACGGCGTAGACGCCGCCGGAGCCGGTCGCCACGTAGGCCACCGAGTCCTCCAGGGCGAGCCGCCGGCCGAGCGCGGGGAGCGGGAACGCGCCGAGTGGCGTCAGGGTGCCGTTCCCGTCGGCGGCGTACGCGGCCAACCGGTCTTCGGTCAGGACCCACAGCCGATCGGCGCCGTGCCAGGCCAGATCCACGATGCGCGCGTCCTCCGGGATTGCCTCCGCCACCGGCAGGAGGGAGTCGGCGAGCCGCGCGAGATGAAGGTCGGGGCCCAGCCCGAGGGCCAGGCGGTCGTCCTCGGTGGCGAGGGCGGAGATCTCGCCGGGAAAGGCGAGCGTGCCTAGGTCGTCGCCCCGCAGTTGGAAGCGATACAGCCCCACGGGCGTCCCGACCAGCAGCACGTTGGCGACGCTGTCGGAGGTCACCGGGCCGATCCCGCGCAGCCCCCGAGCCCGTAGGCCGACGCGATCCAGCGCGGGCCCCGTTCGGATCACTTCCAACCCCTCCGCCCCGGTTACGAGGACGTTGCGCTGGCGGACGGCGAGATCGGTCGGCATGACGGCGAGCGGCAGGGTGCGTCCGCGCAGCGTCACGGGCGGGGCATGACGGTAGCGGATCGAGTAGAGCTTGTCGAGCTCGCTCCCGATCATGAACCCGACGACGGCGCCGCCGAGCGCACTGGCGGGGATCACACAGGCCCCGCCCGAGCAGCCGCCGATGTCGCCCTCGAAGCTCAACGCGTAGACCGTGGCGAACGCGCTCGCCACGAGGGCGCCGATGCCGGCGACCAGCCACTTCCGGGGGAGCCGGCCGCCGCCGTTCTGGGCGTCGAGTGGCGCCGCGGCGACGGTCACCAGGAGTGCGACGACGACGACGCGCTTCACGGCTCGGCGTCGGTCACGGTGAACACGCGGCGGCGGAACGCCGTCTGGCCCGTGTGCCGGTCCGTGATGATCAGCTCCATGACGTAGGTGCCCCGGGGGGCATCCGCGAGATCGACGGCCACCCAGCCGGGCAGCCGACCCCGGCCCGCGAGCACCTCGCTCACGTCGTATCGGACGGTCACCTGATCGTCGCCCTTGGCGGTCGCGCCGATGGCGTCGAGCACGCCTCCCACGATGCGGGCCGCGAAGTTGGTGCGCTCGAGTGACTGCACCCGCAACACGATCTCCGCCCCGTACGATACCGTGCCGTTGCTGTCGGGCCGCAGGTTGTACATCTCCCAGTACAGGTGTACTTCCCGACCCGGCGCGAATTGCATCGCGGGGTTCGGGTCGAGGAAGAAATCCTGGCGCGCGGCGGGGGCGTCGAGGCGCGGCGCGACCCGGTCGGCAAGCACCACGTCGCTCAGCATCAGGCCCGGCCGATCGAACGCGTCCGCCGCCAGCCGCCCGGCGCCCCGCGCGGCGCGCCGCGTGGTGGGCTGACGGGCCTCGACCCGGAAGCGGTACTCCCCGGCGGGCAAGACCGTCGTGAACGTGCGCTGCTCCAGCTGCCGGGCCACCGCGAACCGGACGGTTTCATCCCGCCGCTGCGTCACGACATCCCGCTCCAGCGGGTCGGTGACGAACAAGCCGTGCTCGATCGGCCCCTCCTGTAGATCCACGCCGCTCGCCATGCGCGTGAGCGGGATCCCGGCGAAGAAGACCAGTTCGGCGCCCACGCTGTCGTCGCTGCGGCGAAACGCCGCCAGCTGGACCGGAATCGAGTCGAGCGCCTCGTTTACCGGCACGTTGTCGTACTTCACCGGGAGAGCGTAGCGGGCGTCTTCGGCGTAGGCCTGAAACTCCCCGGCGAACCGCGCGAAGTTGTAGCCGGGCGGGCCGTAGAACACGAAGCGCAAATTCCGCTCTGGATAGAACCAGACGGTGGTGACCTTCCCCAGGGCCGCCGGGTCGTCCCGCAACTCCGCGGTCTCCGGCGGGAACGTGGCGATGACCGGCGGCGGGCCGTACCGGATGTAGATGACCCCGCGGTCGGTGTTCCAGCCGCGGAGCCGCAACTCCGGCGCGGAGTACCGCAGATCCGCATAGGCGACCCGCGCGATGTGCTCGAGCAGGTGCTCGTTCTCCGCCGTGAGCCGCAACGGGTCGCTGGCCGACCAGAAGATGCGGTTGTACTCCGCCCGCTGCGCGGCGGTGAGGGCCTGGTACTCCTCGGCATCCCGGCGGCGCAGGATGGTGGAGATATCCGTGAGCGGGTCGCGATCGGCCGGCGGGAGGAGGGCGAGGCCCCGCTCGAATCGGCGGGCGGCGTCCGCGGGGCGGTTGAGGCGCCACAGGGCGAGGCCGAGAAACAGGTGCGCGCGGGGATTCTGCGGGGCGGCCCGGGCGAAGTGACGGGCCTGCTCGAAGAACTCCTCGTAGCGCTGCTCGTCGTACAGGATCCCGAGGAGGCCGGCGTACGCGGCGTCGTGGGCGGGCCAGGCTGCCGCACCGGAGCGGTAGTGGTCTTCGGCCTGGCGCAGATCGAGCTCCCCCGCGTCCTCGATGGCACTGGTGCGCTGCGCGAGGAAGTCCCTGGCGTAGTGGGGGTTGCCCATGGCTTCGTCGGGGTCGAACTGCCGGGCGTCGCCGGTCAGCAGGCGCCGGTGCCCGACGGCCAGATAGCGCCGGAAGTAGATGTCGCCGAGCTCGGCTTCGACCTCCGCGACGAGCGCGGCGTCTCCCCGCTCGCGCGCGGCCGTGAGGGCCCGCTTGAACAGGCGTTGCGCGTCGAGCCGCATGATGCCCTGCTTGAGACGGAGGCGGCCCAACTCCAGAAAGTAGGCGGGGTTGCCGCCCTCGATGCGGATGGCGCGTTCCAGCGCCGCCTCGGCCGCCCGTCGCTTGAACATGTCCCCCATGCCGGTGCCGGCCTGCCGCGCCAGCAGCATCCCGCGCCGGTAATGGGCCTCGGCCAGGTTCGGGGCCAGCTTCGTGGCCGCCTCGAGGTCCGTCAGGGCGGCGGCGGTGTCGCCCCGCGCGACCAGCTGGGCCGCGTTGGCGACAAGCCGGTTGGCCCGGGCCACAGCATCGTCCGCCTGCGGCCCCTGGGCAGACCCTGGAGTCCCGGCGGCGGCGACGAGCGCGAGCGCCACTGCCGCGCGTACCGGGGCGAGCAGGCCGATATGGTGGCCGATGCGCATTCGGGTGCCTTCCTGGTCCGGGCTGGAGGCCGGCTCGAAGCCTCAGTCTCAGGATATGCCAGCTCCCGGCGGTCCGCCAGCCAACCTGATGTGCGGCCGGTCACATCTTGCGGCCACGCGCGATGATCTGTAGGTTGGCAATCGCAGGTCCGGTCAGCCGGACCTCCTGCCAGTCTCCGATGCGCCGCGCCGCGCTCCGGATGGGTCCGTTGCAGCGCGTGCGAGCTTCACGCCGGCTCAGGCCGGCCCTGCCGAGTTGCTCCGTGGCGAAGCGGCGTCCGACCGCTCGCCCTTAGACAATGGAAGTCGCGCCCAGGGCGTGGAGCCGCGAGCCGCGATTGTCCCCAAAATAGGACAGTCACTAGGCCGCGGGTTCCCGGTTTCGCCCTCAGGTTTCGGAACGAGAGGAGGTCGCGCATACCGTCTGTCTTGTTCGAGTACTCGTTTCCTTCCCAGGAACACAGGAGAACAACAGTGAAGCACGCAATGTCCCGCCTTCTGGCCGGGTTTGCGGTGCTGGCGCTTTGCGTGGTGTTTGCAGGCACCGCCGAAGCTCAGACCGGCAAGCTGACCGGCATCGTGACGGACGCCCAGTCGGGCGCGCCGCTCGAGGGCGCCCAGGTTATCCTGGAGGGTACTGGGATCAGCGCCCTGACCGGCTCGAATGGCCGGTTCTTCATCGTGAACGTGCCGCCGGGCACGTATGCCGTCTTGGTGCGCCGCATCGGGTATACCTCGGCGCGGTTCACCAACGTGTTGGTGCAGATCGACGTCACCCGCGCCATCGACGCGGACCTGGCCCCCACCGGGGCGGTCGGCGTGGAGGAGATCGTGGTGACGGCGGAGGAGGTCCCGCTCATCGCGCCCGGGGTGACGGGGTCGGGCTCGAACCTCCGCGCCGAGGAGATCGCGGCGCTGCCGGTGACGAACATCGCCGGCGTGCTCTCGCTGCAGCAGGGGTTCCTGCAGGTGCCGCAGAACACGGACATCGTGTCCTTTACGGACTCGCGCCGGAACCCGGCGACGCCCGTGCGGATCCGCGGCGGCCGGGGCGGCGAGACGCTCTCCCTGATTGACGGTTTCCCCATCAACAACTTCGTCTTCGGCGGTCCCGCGTTCGACATCACGCGCGAAGCGGTCGAGCAGATCGACTTCCAGCGGGGCGGGTTCGAGCCGCAGTACGGCAACGCGCTGTCGGGCATCATCAACATCGCCACGCGCGAGGGCGGCACGAGCCTGGCCGGCGCGGTGTCGTGGACGACGTCGTCCGTGGGCGGCGCGCTGGGGAGCCGGCCCGACGAGCTGCGGCAGTACGACCAGCTCGAGGGGTACGTGTCGGGTCCCATTCCGGGCACGGCCAACAAGGCCCGGTTCATGGTCTCCGGCCGCACGCAGGACGGCAAGGACGGCGTGTTCGAGTTCGACGACGACGTCCTCGACTTCGACGCGTTGCAGAACACGGCGGCCACCAACGACCTCAACACCGGGTGGCGGGCGTTTGGCTACGACCACCAGTACGACCTGCTGGGCAAGCTGACGTACTACCTCCAGCCGACGCTCAAGGTCAGCGTGAACGCCATCACCTACCGGCGGCAGCGGCTGCCGTACGACTTCGACTACCTGCTGACCTACGGCGATCCGCTCGCCAGCGAGGCGATCACCAGCCTGACGGATACGCTGCGGGTGGGCACGGGGGCCGGCAACACCGGCAACCGCGTCTACCGCGACGTCGTGCAGGGCTCGATCTGGGTGAAGCGCGACTTCGTCTCGGGCAAGTGGGATCACGTGCTCGGCCGGTGGAGCTACACGGTGGGCGCGTCGTACTTCGACCAGCAGCGCGAGACCTGCAACTTCTTCCAGGGCGTCTGCCTGGGCGACCGGTTCGCGGACATCAACTTCAACGGCCGCTTCGTGGCGCCGGGCATCTCGCTGGGACCCACGCAGGGGACCGACGAGTTCTTCGGCGGCGAGCGCCTCAAGACGGTCGCCGGCCGGGCCGACATCAGCGGGCAGGTGACGGACCATCACCAGCTCCAGTTCGGCGCCTTCTATCAGCGGCACGACCTGGAGTTCCGCGAGATCCGGAACCTCGGCATCAACGACGTGATCGTGGTCCCGTCGGGCTACCAGGCGACGCCGTGGGATGGGGCCCTGTATCTGCAGGACCGCATCGAGTACGACTTCATCACGATCAAGCTCGGCGCCCGGTTCGACTTCGGGCGGGCGGGCGGGCTGTTCTTCGCGAATCCGCGCGATCCCACGAACGGGACCCGTGCCGACGACGTCTGCAACGGCACCGTCTTCGCGAGCCAGCCGTTCACGTACACCGATCCGAGCGGCGGGTCGCACACGGGCTTCGACGCGTGCACGGCCGAGCGGATCTTCGAGGGGACCAGCACGCTGCTCGACAGCGCGGCGCGGGTGGCCCAGCAGGACGACTTCGTCGAGTCGTCGCGGCGCACGCAGTTCTCGCCGCGCATCGGCGTGAGTTTCCCGCTGTCCGAGCGCTCGCAGGTATTCTTCAATTTCGGGCGCTACAGCCAGAACCCGCTGTACAACAACCTCTATACGAACACCGGCATCGGCACGCTGGCGGGACCCGACGAGGGGGTCTGCGACGCCGACGCGGTGAAGGTGCTGCCCGGCTCGACGACGCCGTCGACCGAGTGCCATCCGATCATCGCGCCCTCGACCGGCCAATCGTCGTTCATCGGGAACCCCAACCTGCTGATCGAGAAGACGACCTCCTACGAGGTGGGCTTCGCGACCGAGCTGGGCCGGGACTACGCGCTCCAGGTCACGCTGTTCAACAAGGACCAGTACGGCCTGTCGGGCGTGGCGGTGGGCGGCGTGGACGCCGAAGGCAATCAGGTGTTCGATCCAGGCACGACGTACGACAACACGGCGCTGCCGGGGTACAGCGTGCTGCTGAACCGCGACTTCGCCACCGTCCGCGGGGTCGAGATCGCGATCCGCAAGCGGCTGTCGAACTTCTGGTCGTTCAACATCAACTACGCGTACTCGCAGGCGACGACCAATGCGGCGCCGCCGGACCGCGAGTTCCAGTCGCAGATCGAGGAAGGCGACCCGGCCGCGCTGGGCGAGATCCGCTCGGAGATCGACCAGCCGCACGTGTTCAACGCCTCGGTCATCTTCCGCGTGGGGCAGGAGGAGCCGACGTCCATGGCTTGGCTGAACAGGATCCTCTCCAACGCCGCGGCGTCGGTCACGTTCCGGGCGGCGAGCGGCCTGCCGTACACGCCGACCCTGTCGTTCACCGGCTTCGGGGACGACCAGCTGGAGCGGAACTCCGGCCGGGCGCCGGGCACGGCGGTCCTCGACGCGCAGTTGTCGAAGGACTTCGCGCTGTCTGGCGTGCGGATGGGGGCGTTCGTGCGGGCCACAAACCTGCTCAACTCGCAGGGCTGCGTGCAGGTCTTCGCGACCACCGGGCGCTGTGACGTGGGCTCGATCGACCAAAGCCGCGCGCGCCAGGGGAACACGGTGGGGGAGAACTCGCCGACGACGTTCTATGACCGGCCCCAGTTCTTCCAGGCTGGCCGGTCCATCCTGGCCGGGGCGCGGGTGAGCTTCTGAGGCTGACCATTCCGGGGGCGCGGCAGGGGCCGCGCCCCCGGAAGAACTTTCTGGAAAGGACACCGTCAGTTATGCGCAATGTGCTACGGCATGTCGGTCGATTCGCCCTGGGAGCGGCGCTCGCGCTGCTCTGGGTGACGCCGGCCGAAGCGCAGTGGGCCGACAACGCGCGCTCGCAGTGCCTGTCCGTGGACAACACCACGGGCGCGCCGGACTACTGCCCGCCGGCAGCTGGATTCAACCTCTTCGGCAACGCGGACTATGCGGCCGTCGGGTTCCGGATGTCGGGCAACTTCCAGTTCGCCACGACCAACGAGGGGCCGTGCGAACGGCCGGCCAACCTCTCGGGGTCGAACGGCGTCGTCTTCTGCATGTACGTCAACAAGCCCGGCCGCGGGTTCCTGTTCAGCTGGTTCCAGCTGGGTCTGATCTCCGGCGTGCCGCCGTCCGAGTGGCGCAAGATCAAGAAGGTGGCGCCCGAGGCCGCGAATGCGACCGGGGACGGCTGGGCGGTGATGTGGGGCAACCTGATCGGCGGGCTCATCATCGAGACCGGGCCGGCCGACGGGACGCTGGGCAAGCTGTTCAGCGGCGTGCAGTCCACGTCGGACGGCTCCTGCCTCGACAATTCCAGCTTCTCCCTGAACGGCCAGATGCCGGCGGGCATTCCGGTGCTGGCCTCGTCGGACTGTCCACCGAGCTGGCCGTCGGGCGGGTTCGAGGGTGCGCGCAACATCAACATCGAGGGCTGGCAGGGCTACAAGGCGATTGCCGGTCCGAACTTCAACTGGGATTACTGGCGCGTCCCGGACCAGTTCATCGAGAGCAAGCCGGTCGGGAGCTACTCGACCTACTACGTGTTGTCGGACTACTACAAGGAACAGCGGGCGCGGTTTGGCGGGGCGGTGCCGGGTGGCTCCGGTGCACCGGTCATCCAGGGCTACCCCGTGGGGCTCGAGTGGCGGGCCGAAGCGTGGAAGTTCGGGCTGCCGAGCGTGCAGAGCACGGTGTTTTACCGGCTGACCGTCGTCAACAAGACGGCCGACGTGTGGGGCACCGGCATCGACTACGACTCGCTGTACCTGGGGCTCACCACCGGCACGGGCGGTGCGCCGCAGAACTTCGCGAACTACTACGAGCCGTGGAGCGGCCGCGGGATCTTCATGGAGAACGGGGTCAACCCGGGCTGCAACGGCGCGCCGGTCGTGACGGGCGCCACGCAGGGCTGCAACACGGGGGCCGATGCGGGCTTCGGCCGCGGGGCGACGGGCATCACGATGCTCAAGTCGCCCATCGGCGATCTGCGCAACAAGCAGTTCAGCGATCCCACGAGCCCGTTCTACGATCCCACGCACCCCAATGCCGGCGACACGATCACGTTCAATCACGGGCACCAGTGCGGGTTCGGCGGGTGCACGGCGGAGACGTTCAACGTGTCCGACAAGCGCGCGTTCGGGATGCTCTCGTCCATTGAGGCGCTCGTGCTCGACGGGCGGAACCCGGCGACGGTCGACCCGCGTAGCTACTGGCGCACGTTCCGCTCCAACAACTTCCCGGCCCAGACCGGCAAGTTCAACAAGTACGTGCCGGGCCCGACGGTGCCGCTGGCGCCCGGACCGACGTGGGACTGGAACAAGGACGGCGTGCCCGACACGCTGTTCCTGGACTCGTGCGACGAGGATGGCTGCGTCACCACGTTCGCCGACACGTCGCCGAGCGGGCACGTGAACGGCTACGGCAACATCGGCGGGATCTTCGGCGTCGGGCCCATCAAGCTCACGGCCGGCGACACGACGGCGTTCTGGTTCTCGATCTCCGGCCAGTCCGACTCGATCTCGCTGATTTCGGAGCTCGACGCCGCGCTCGATCTATATCAGACGTTCTTCTTTGGCCCCGAGGCGCCGCCGGCGACCAACATCGTGTCGACCACGGTGCGGGCGGCTTCGACGGCGGATGTCGCCGATTCGTCGCGGCTCGTCGGTCAGAATACTTCCATCAGTATCTTCTTCGGCGAGGAATCGGAGCGCTGGGTAGATCCGTTCCTGCTCAAGTTCGCCGATGACATGGAAAGCGCGCCCAACGGTACCCCGCTGGGAGACCTGCGCGACATCAACGCGCGGGAGCAGCGGCTGATCATCCGGATCGATACGGTGGCCACGACACCGGTACTCATCACCGACACGACGTTCCAGACCCTGCCGGGCCGGGATCTCGTGGCGGAGATTCGCGCGGCGGCCGCCGACAACCTGGCGGGGCTCGAGATCTACAAGTCGTGCGATGGCGGGGCCAACTTCACCGCCGACGGCGACTGCGACGGCGATCCCGCCGTGGATGAGCGGGGCACGCCGATCGGGGTGGGGTGGCGCGCCTATTCGCTGATCGATCGGGCGCCGGGCGCCGACATCCCGAACGTGTTCACGGACAACACGGTCTTCCCGGGCAAGAGTCACCTGTATGCGATCCTGGCCAAGAGCCGGGGGCTCAAGCTGCAGGTGCTCACCGCGACGGGCGGGCTGGATACGCTGGTCGTGGCGCCGCAGCTGGCCAACCCGCTGTCGCGGGCCACGTCCGATGCCAACGTGGTGTCGGTGTACGTGCCGGTGGGCCAGCAGGCGGGCTATCGGCCGCCGGTGCTCTCCGTCACCGGGACGATCGGCAACGTGACGGTGCCCGTGAGCGTGAACTTCACGCGGAACGTCACGGCGGGCGGCTATCGCGCGGCCTTCGGCAACCGGATCACGGTCACGACCGTGCGCGACGCGGCCACCGGGGCTGTGGATTCCGCCTGGGTGTTGGTGGAAGACACGGTCAAGGCGGCCGGGCCGGGCAATACACCGGTGTCAGCGGTGTTGCGCACGGCGCAGTACGGCACCAACGACCCGACCGGCATTCCGTTTGCCGGCACGCCGTCGAGCACGACCACCAGTGGCGACACGACGGTCACGGTGTTCCGGGCGGTGGGCTTCGTCCTGGTGAACGATGCGAGCCAACCGTTCTTCGCGACGGCGCTGCTCACCGGCTCGGCGGCCACGCCGACGGGGCTGTTCGCCCGGAGCGACTTCCCCGGCTTCACGGTCGGCTTCGACAACCGGTTGGCGGGCACGTTCGCCACCGCCGGCGAGCAGCAGCTCACGGCGGCGGGCGATACGGTCAACCGCACGAACGTGAACCTCTACTACGTGCAGTGGCAGCAGGGCTCGTCGGCGGCACGGAGCGGCGGACGGGGCGCGTACACGGTGACGTGGACGAGCGATCCGTTCGGGCTCACGCGCGGGCTCAGGCTCAACCTGACCAACCCGGCAGCGACGGCCGCGGAGCTGGATGCGGCGCTGCGGTCGCGGCCGCTGGGGACGACCGGGCTCACGGACGCCGCGACGGCCGCCCTGGTGGGCGCGCCGCAGGCGGACCTGGTGCCCATGCGGTTCCCGTTCACGGTCCGCAACACGACGTTCGGCCGGGACGTGCAGATTGCCGTCACGTCGCGGCTCAACAACACGATGGTGCTCGGCTCCGGGAACGACACGGCCCGGGTGGCCATCCCGCCCGCCGAGTGGGTGGCGGGCGACCAGATGTTCTTCATCGAAGACGTCACGCGCGACGAAGTGGTGGTGGTC
The DNA here is from genome assembly GCA_029862925.1 of Gemmatimonadota bacterium. GTDB lineage: Bacteria > Gemmatimonadota > Gemmatimonadetes > Gemmatimonadales > GWC2-71-9 > JAOTWJ01. The sequence goes on along the minus strand of JAOTWJ010000006.1, from coordinate 4,543 downwards.
GGGACGGACACCATGGTCGTGCTCGACGCCGGCGGCCAGCCGGTGCGGGTGACCAATCCGGAGATCACGTTCACGGCGGTCCTGGGCTGCGATGCCCGGCCGCAGTGCAACCCGGCCACGGTGGCGCAGCCGGCCCCGTACGTGCCGACCGAGGCGGGGGCGGTCACGACGTTCGAGTACTACAATGGCGCCACCGGCCGCTCCGAGATCGCGTTCGCGCTCACGGCGCCGGTGACCGGGTCGGGCATCACCGCGGTGACGGCGGATGACCTGGCCAGGATCCGGGTGGTGCCGAACCCGTTCGTGGTGTTCTCGCAGTACCAGACGAACATCACCGAATCGCGGATCATGTGGGCCGGCGTCCCGCCGAGCGGCACGCTGCGGGTGTACACGGTCGCGGGGCAGTTCGTCCAGCAGATCACCTGGACTCAGGCCGATTTGAACGAGACGGGCGATCTCGCCTGGAACCTCCGGACCCGGGAAGGGACGGAGATCGCGAGCGGGCTGTACCTGTGGGTGCTCACCACCGACGTGGGTGGGGCGACACAGAATGCCCGCGGCAAGTTCGTTGTCATCCGCGGCACGACGCGGTAAGGGAGGCTTCGACTATGATCCGGCAGACAATGCTCGGCGTGGCGCTCCTGGCGGTCGGCGTGGGCGGCGAACTGGTCGCCCAGGCCGGCACGGGTGAGTTTCTCACGCCCGACAATCAAACAGCGGTCACGCGGGTCGGGACCCGCGGGGCCAACTTCCTGGAAATCGGTGTAGGCGCCCGCGCGCAGGCCATGGGCGGCGCCTACACCGGCATGGCCCGAGGCGCGACGGCGATGTACTGGAACCCGGCGTTCCTCGGCGAGACCGAAGGGATCGTCGCGGCGTTCACGCATGCCGAGCTGTACGACGATCTCGGGATCTCCCACGACTTCGCCGGCGTCGCGCTGCCGCTGTTCGGCGGCGGGCTCGGGATCAGCTACGTGGGGCTCAATTCCGGCGACATCCCCCGCACCACGGAGTTCGATCCGGCGGGGGAGAACAACGAGTTCGGCGATCAGTTCGATTTCGGTGGCCAGGCGGTCGGGCTTCACTACGGCCGCCGGCTCACGGACCGGCTGATGGTGGGGGTCGGCGCCCAGGTGATCTCCGAAGGGATCGACCAGGCCACGGCAACGTGGTGGGGCGTGAACGTCGGCACGGCGTTCAACACCGGGCTCTACGGCCTGCAGATCGCGGGGGCGGTCATGAACATCGGCCCGTCCGCGCGCATGGATGGCGCGTTGATCCAGCGGCGCATCGAGAACACGCAGGTGTTCCCGGTGGACGTGCCGATCCGGTTCAACACGGTGTCGTATCAGCTGCCGACCATGTTCCGGTTCGCGATCGTGTCGAACCTGACGGGTTCGGCCGACGCGCTGCTGTCGCCGTCCAGCCAGCTGCACTGGCGGGTGGCGGTGGACTTCACGGATGCCGTGGATACCGACCTCCAGATGGCGGCCGGCACCGAATTCAACTATCGGAACCTGGTGTTCGTGCGGGGCGGCAAGCGGTGGGTCAACGAGGCCAACGCCGACTTCCGGTCGTTCAGTCACGGCCTGTCGTTCGGCGGCGGTCTGGCGCTCCCAGTGCTCGGCAGCCGGTTGTTCCTCGACTACGCCTACACGAACATGGGCGAGTTGCAGAACATCCACGTGTTCTCATTCGAGTTCGGTCGCTGACCTCGAACCCGCGCGGGGGCGGTCCCCATCGGGGCCCGCCTCCGCGACTACGACTACGGAGCTAGCATGAGCCGAATTCTGTCAGCGACGGTGCTCTTCCTCGCCACAACGAGTGGAGCGCTGGTCGCACAATCGAACACGGGGTTCGTCGTCGGACCGCGCCTGGGCTGGATGAAGTACCAGGAGGAAACCGGCGTCAAGAACGGCCCCGTGATCGCGGTTGATGCCACGTATCGCATCAGTCGCTATCTCGGCCTGGGGGCATCGGTCGGCGTCGTGCGCGCCAAGACGGACGGGAACTTCTTTCCCGCCGAAATGACCTTCCGGGACACGACGCTGCTCTTTGCGGTGGAGCAGCCGCTCACCACCATCCACGTGGCCGGTCTGGTCACGGCGGAGCTGCCGCTCGGAACCGTGCGGCCCTACGTGAGGGGCGGCGCCGGCCTGTATCACGTCACGCTCGATCCGCAGGTGGCGGAAGGCAGCACCGGGTTCTCCGAGTTGCTGCTCGTGGGGGGGGTGGGCTTCAACTTCCAGGTCGGCAGTACCACGGGCATCCGGCTCGAGGTGACCGACTACGTGTACACGTCGTTCGATCGCGAGCAAATCAACCCGGTGGACGCGCGGTTCGCACCGACGCGGTTCCCCGACGTGATTCCGTCGCAGCCGCCGTTCCACAAGACGGCGCACAACTTTGCCGCGACGCTGGGCTTCACGTTCACCCCCGGCGCCCGATGATGCGGCGCGACGTGAGACAAGGAGCGACAATGCGGAATCCCTTCTCCCGCGCGCGTCGGCTGGGGTGGCTGCTGCCCATGGCCGTTCTGGCGGTGGGGGCGTGCGACGATGTGCGCAATACGGTCCTCGACGCGGTCGGGGACCCGGCCTTTGACTTCGACCTGTCGGCTGACGCCCGGGGCATTCCGGGCGGGACGGTGACCCGCACCATCGCGGCCGCCGATTCGACCGTCCGGCTGACGTTGCGCCCGGTGCCGGGCGCCCTGGCGTCCGGCGTCTATCAGTTCTGGGGTGTGAACCGGGACGCGGCCGGCAACGACGTGGCCACGGCCCTGGTCGGGCGCGTGGTGGAGTTCTTCCGGCGCGACAGCCTCGATGCGGGCGGTCTCCCGGTGATCGATCCGATCACGGGGGAGGACACGATCCGCGTGATCGACTCCACGGTCGTGAGCGCCAGCATCGGCACCTACGCGGGCTCCAACAACCCGTTCGTGGACAGCGTGCGGGTGTGGCTCAGCAACCAGGATCCCGGGAACGCCGTCAATCCATACCTGCAGAACGCCGTGGTACTCTCGATCGAGGGTGCCGCCGCCACGTCGCCGAGCGCCGCCAAATTCCTGTGGCGCCGGATCGGCGTGGGCGGCAACGGTGCGCTGAGCTACGGGAACTTCGGTGGGACGGATCTGATCAGTACGATCTCACCCAACGACTATCTGTTTGGCGTGGCCGGCTCCGGATTGGGGGCGATCCGCGGTCCGGAAGTCTCGGTGGACCTGCAGCAGCTGGCACGACCGCCGGTGGGGTTCTACTACCGGCTCTACCTGGTCGGCGACCCGGGGGACCGGGCGACGTTCGTGGACACGCTGCTCGTGGACACGTTGCGATCGGCGTACAGCGCGGAGCCGGCCGAGAGCCGCGTGAGTCTGTACGACGCTGACATCAGTCAACTGCTCCCCGGCGTCTCGCCGACGTCGGTGTCGCGGTCCCAGATCCGCAATTGCGTGGCGGGGTCTGACACGAGGAACTGCCAGAACACGCTCCAGCCCGGCGGGGTCGATCAGCCGTTCGATGTATACCGCGAGGTCTGGCTGATGCTGGCACCCAAGGGATCGGCTGTGGCGATGGGTCGCACGCGAATCTTCCTGGGTGCGGTTCCGGCTGAAGCGCAATAACGTCTTGACCGCGCCCGCAGGTCCGGCGGCAGGGTGCCGCCGGACCCCGGGCGCCACGAAGGAGCGCAGCGATATGCGGCTTGGCTATAAGATGGTCTTGGGGACGGCGCTTCTCGTGACGGGCACGCTCGCGTGTCCGGACGACACGCCCATCTTTCTGAGCGGGCCGCCGGGACCGGCGGCCAGCCTCAAGGTCAGCAACAGCGCCATTGAGCTCACCGTCGGCCGGTCCGCGGTGATCGGCGCCGCAGTGCAGGATGACGTGGGGAACGTCACTGGGGATGCGGTGACGATGACCGCCTGCGACGGCGCGGTCGTCTCGGTCGCGCCGAACGCCGCGGCAAGCGGTGCTCCGTGGAGCGCGGAGGCAACAGTGACGGGCGCCGGTCTGGGGGTGTCCTGCGTCGTGGTGTCCGGCGGCGGGTTCACGGATACGATCCGGGTGAAGACGGGGCCGGCCGGCATGCGGGTCCTCGGCGATCCGCTCGTAGGCTACGATCCCCCGGACGATGTGGGCCCGTACTCGTACTCGGTAGAGGCCGTGGATGCGGCCGGAACCGTGCTGACCGGCACGACCGCATACGAGTGGTCTTCGGCCAACCGCAACGTATTCAGCGTGGACAAGGCCACCGGCGAGGTCATAGGCCGCGGACCCGGCATCGCGAACATCCAGGTTCGCGCCCCGGGTGGGGCGAACGCCGTGATGTCGCTCGACGTGGGACTCCCGGGGTTCCAGGGGACGGCGTCCACCACCTCAGGCGGTCAGGGCGACCTCATCACGCTGACTCGAACGGCCGGGCCGGACATTGACGGCAACACCACGCCGTGGCTCGCCTTCGGCAACGTCCGCGCGTTCATTGACGGCACCCCCTCGGCGAGTTCGCTGCGGCTGGCCATTCCGGCCACGAACACGGCCGCCGG
>JAOTWJ010000222.1 GCA_029862925.1 Gemmatimonadota bacterium | reverse complement strand
GGTGTACTCCAGCGCAATCCGGCTCGCGAGCTTGTGCTCCCCGCTACCGGTGAACCCGGACCCATGGTAGGCGAGCGCCACGCCCCGCCCGCGGCGCAGCCTCGGGCTGGTGGGCAGCACCATCGGTCGGGCGTGCCGCAGCGCTGCGTCGAGCACCAGGTCGGTCCCGACGCTCTCGGCGAGCCGCTGGCCGGTGGCCGTCGTGTCGCCGACGTGCAGCATCCACCGACGCCGCAGATCGATGCTGGAGATGCCCAGCGCCTCGGCCAGGTGTTCCATCATCAACTCCGCCGCGAACTGCGACTGCGGCGCGCCGAATCCCCGGAACGCGCCGCTCGGCGGCGTGTGGGTCGCCAGCACGCGACCACGGATGCGGACGTTGGGACAGGCGTACGGACCGGCCGCGTGGATGGCCGCCCGCGAGAGCACCACCGGACTGAGCGTGCAATAGGCCCCACCGTCGAACACAATCTCGATGTCCTGCGCCAACGGCGAGCCGTCCCGGCGTGCGGCGGTCCGGTGCCGGATGATGCCCGGGTGTCGCTTGGTCGTGGCGGCGAGGTCTTCCTGCCGGTCGTAGATCAGCCGGACCGGCCGGTTCCCCTTCATGGCGAGCAACGCGGCATGAATGGCCACCAACGAGGGATACTCCTCCTTGCCCCCAAACGCGCCGCCCACCTCTGCCGGGATGACGACGACTTTGGCGTCGGGCAGTCGCAGGGCGCGCGTCACGGCCCGGTGCACATAGTACGGGCACTGCAGGGACCCGTAGATCCTCATGCCGCCGCCGTCTGTCGGCACGGCGATCGCCCCCTGCGGCTCGATGTAGAGCTGCTCCTGACGCCCCACCCGGAACGTCCGTTCCACCACGACGTCCGCCTCGTCGAGCGCGCGGTCGACGTCGCCCTTCTCGATGGTGAGGTGCGCCAGCTCGTCGGTGGCGGACTGGAGATCGAGCACGGGTGCCAGCTCGTCGCACTCCGCCCGGAGGTGCTGCACCGCCAGGTCGAGGGTATCGCGATTGGGAGCGGCGATCAGGACGAGCGGCTCCTCCCGGTGACGGATCTCGCGTTCCGCCAACGCGGGCTGGTCGTCGCGGATGAGCGTGACGACGTTGTCGCCGGGGATGTCCGCCGCGGTGACGACCACGACTTGCTGCCAGTCGAATGCAGGGTCGAAGTGGATTGCCCGCAGAACGCCACGCGCGACGGTCGAGCGGACCGTCCTGCCCAGCCAGGCTCCGGGGAAGACGAGGTCGTCGGTGTACCGCGCCCGACCGGTCACTTTCGCGCGGCCGTCGCGTCGCGGTACCGCCTGACCGATGGAGCCCGCCGGGGACGGGGCTGGAACCGGGATGGCCATAGCCGACGATACGGCGGAACGAGTTGGCTTGACAACCCCCGTGCTCAGCGCGCGCGGGCGCCACGCTTCGCCCTTCTCTCCGCGCGGGGCAACGGGCAGATTGTGCAGGGGAACGAGGCGCCCCGCTCCCGAGTCCGAGGTGGTGATGGCGACGACGCTGATCAGCAACGGCACGGTCGTGACGGCCAGCGAGACGCGCGTGGCCGACGTTCTCATCGATGGCGAGCGCATCCAGGCGGTTGCCCCCCGTCTCACCGTGGCCGCGGACCGCATCATCGACGCTGCCGGCCGGTACGTGATTCCCGGCGGCATCGACGTCCACACGCACCTCGACATGCCCTACGGGGACATCGTGTCGTCCGACGATTTCCGGACCGGCACCATCGCCGCCGCCCACGGGGGCACCACCGCCATCGTGGATTTCGCGGTCCAGGATCGCGGCGGATCGTTGCGCGGTGCCCTGGATGGGTGGCGGCGCCGGGCCGACGGTCGTGCGGTCATCGACTACGGCTTCCACATGATCGTGTGCGATTTCCGTGACGCCGTCGAGCGGGAGATGGATGCGCTGATCGCGGAAGGGGTGACCTCGTTCAAGTTCTTCATGGCGTATCCCGACCGCCTGATGCTGGATGACGGCGCGATCTTCCGGGCGCTGCGGCGCACGGCACACAACGGCGGGCTCGTCACGGTGCATGCGGAGAACGGGGCGGTGATCGACGTGCTGGTGCAGCGCGCGCGCGCCGAGGGGCACACGGCGCCCCGGTATCACGCGCTCACCCGCCCGGCGCGCACCGAGGCCGAGGCCGTGTACCGGGCGATCGCGCTGGCGGAGTTGGCCGGCGTGCCGATCTACATCGTGCATCTCTCCAGTGCGGAAGGCCTGCAGGTGGTGCGCGAGGCGCGCGCCCGCGGGGTGACCGTTCTGGCCGAAACCTGTCCCCAGTACCTGTTCCTCGACGACACCCAGTACGCGGCGCCCGGGTTCGAGGGCGCCAAGTACGTGATGAGTCCTCCGCTTCGGGCGCGCGACGGCCAGGCGGCGCTGTGGGACGGTCTGGCCCGCCACGATCTCCACGCGGTCGCCACCGACCACTGTCCGTTCACGCTCTCGCAGAAAGCGGCGGGCGCGGGGGATTTCAGCAAGATCCCCGGCGGCGCCCCGGGCATCGAGACCAGAATGAGCCTGATGTTCGACGGCGGCGTGCGGGCCGGCCGCCTCTCGCTGAACCGCTTCGTCGAGGTCACGGCCACCTCCCCGGCCAAGATCTTCGGATTGTGGCCCGATCGTGGGACGATCGCCCCCGGGGCCATCGCCGATGTCGTCGTGTTCGATCCGGAACTGGAGGTCCGGCTCGACGCCACGGCCCTCCACATGCGGGTGGACTACAGTCCCTACGAGGGAATGGTGGTGAGGGGAGGCCCCGTGGTCGTGATGGCGCGCGGGGAGGTGGTGGTGGAGGACGGGCGCTTTGTCGGTCGGCCGGGTCGGGGGCGCTTCATCCGGCGCGCGGCCCGATCCGGCTAGAGAAGCCCCGCGCCAGCCGCGCGGTGAGTCTCTGCGGCCGCTCCAGTTCGCGAATGGTGCGAGCGCAGACGCGGGGCACCGCTCAGCGACGCGACCGTACCCCACCGCTGCCCACTTGGGCCGACGTCCGCCAGCGGCGTCCTGGTGACCGTCACGCCGCGGCGGGCACGCGCAGGCGGTAATACGTCCACACGATCCCGAAGACGGCGAACACACCGGCGACCCCCCAGCCGAGCGCGGGCAGATCGGGTCGTTCGAGCATCGACGCCACGATGCCCGCCGTGGCGCTCCAGGCCCAGATCACCTTGAGCATCAGCAGCGCGCGGTAGGCGTCGGCGCCGGCGCCAGACCTGCTTCCACGCGACCAGGTACTTGCCGGTATCGGCCATCCCGGGCATCCCGGCCGGCGTGATCGTCATCGTGTAGGACCCACGTTCGATGGCGATCGGCCCGTTGGCGGTGACGCTCTCCGTCTTGGCCGCACCGGTCACCTCGCCCATGGCGAAGACGCCGGCCCCCATCTCCTGGATTTGCGCCCGTCCCACGGCCATCGGGGCGTTGGGTGGCAGCCCTCGCGCGTCCTCGGCGTAGACGGACCCGATGGCGGCGGCGTCGCCACTGGTGAAGCCGGCGTTGAACTTGGCCGTCTGCGCTTCGATGGCCTGGCGGGCGGCGGCCGACTCCTGCTCCATGCGTTGCGCTGTCTGCTCGGGGGTTTCGGCGGGGGGCTGGCACGCCACGAGTCCGGCCGCCAACAGGGCGGGAAGGTAACGGGTACCGCGCATCGAAAACCTCGGATGGATGAGGGGAGGAAGCGAAGCTATCAAAGCGACGGCCACCCCGCCGGGAGATGTTCGGCCCGAGTTGTGATGTGGATCCCGGTGTGACCCCCCTCACGGAGGCCGTGGGGACCGGGACGCAGGTTGCCGCACGCCCATTCCCCAGACAGAGCACCCGTTCGAGGGCGGCCGCATCGGCCGCCGTATGGCGTGTGCATGAAG